>JALGUG010000190.1 GCA_029820995.1 Candidatus Zipacnadia bacterium | reverse complement strand
TCCACGACCGGTTCGTTCAGCACCAGATTACCGCCCTTGGAGGCGAACTTGTGCAGGAACAGGTCCACCGCTTTGCGGACGCCGGGGGCGTCGGTTCCGCCCAGGATCAGCACATTGTGTCCCAGCGCGAAGGGGTCGTGCACGGTGCGAATGACGGATCCCCCGGGGCCGGGATAGAGGGCCGACGCGTACGCGTACCCACGGCCCCAGAGCGCCCCGATTAGTCGGTTGTCGTTGGCGTTCCCGAGGGCGATGACGTTCTGCGTCTTGAGCACGTCGCCCACCGGAAAGAGATGGGGATCAATGAGGGCCGTGTCCGGCACCGTGGTCAGTTGTGCGCCACAGCGCGTTCGGATGGTGGCGATCAGCTTGCGCGCGGCATCCTCGTGGCGGCCCGCAGGCGCACAAAGGACGGCCCGCGCCTCGGCGCCGGTCACGATCTCGGTTCGCGGGTACAGCTTCTTGAGCTGCGCGATTCTGGGCAAGTCGTCAGGCGGGTAGACGAAGGTCAGATAGACCTTTAGCCACCGGTCGTTGGGGAGCTGAAAGCTGCAGTCGTCGGTCAGGAGCTGGGCCACGGTCACGGCGCGCGTGGCTCCGGCCACGGTCACCGCGACCTCGGTTTGAGGCGTTACTTCCGCGGTCAGGATGACCACATACGAGGGGTGCGCCCGGGTGACCTTGAAAGCAAACTGCTCGACCACGATGCCGCGCTGCTCCGGGGTACGGTCGCGGGCCGAGGCGCGTGCATACAGCTCCAGCGGCTTGCCGCGGCGCACCGCGACACGACCTTCGTACTCGGCCGGCTCGGCTGCGCCGAACTCGATCCGCACCGTCACCTTCGCCGGGCTCTTTCGGTCCCAGTCTCGCGCGTCCAGCAGATAGCGGGGCGCCGCCAGGAGCGACATCGCGGTGAGGGCCCCTATTGCGGAGATCAGACGTGGCTTCACAGCAATCACCTGCTTCGCGGTCGAGGGTGCGTCGGCGCGGCGCCAAGACCAACGACAGTCGCACCTGAAGGTGCTCTATGTTATCCTATAGGGGCTATGAAACGGCTTCCAGGCGTAGGGCAAGCTGCACTTCCGCGAGGGGGGCGCGGGTTCCTGCACCGCTGCCTCAGACGGGCCCGTTGTAGCGGCGGGAATGAACAGGGGACCAGGGCTGCCGCGTGGAATTGCCCGGTGTGAAGGGAGCTGGGGCTTGGGCGGCCGAGCGCCGCCGGCTGAAAGGAGCAGAGAAGATGTATGTGGCGAACGTGCTGGAGGTTGCCGGCGAGACGGTGGAGGAGGGGGCGGTCGGGGTGCGCATCAAATGGATGATTGACAAGCACAAGGGCGCGCCGAACTTCGCCCTGCGTCACTTCACGGTCGCTCCCGGTGGTCACACGCCGCGGCACAAACATGCTTGGGAGCACGAGGTCTACATTCTGTCCGGGACTGCGACGGTGACCGGCGGAGAGCAGGAGCATCGCGTGAAGCCGGGCGACTGCCTGCTGATCCCGCCCGAGGAGCTGCACCAGTTCCGCAATACGGGGACCGAGCCGCTCGAGTTCCTCTGTCTGGTGCCGAACGACAGCTACTAGAAGTGGCTTCATGACTTCAACGACCAACGACAATCGCGCCTGAAGGTGTTCCTAAAGGAGCTGTGGCCCCGGACGTACGTGCTGATTCATGCCGAGCCTTGTCCGGTTGATTGCGACGGGATCACCGACGAGGCCGAGCTGCCGGCGTACTGCTCGCGGCTGCGGGAGCAGATCCGGCAAGAGCAAGGGAGGTGAGCAGGTGGCAGAGCGGTGGGGGAGGCTATGGTCGTCCGGTTGCGACCGGCCTGTTTCGCGGCGTAGAGTGCGTGGTCGGCGACCTTGAGCAGTTGGGAAGCTTCGAGGCCGCTGTCGGGGAAAGCGGCGCCGCCGAGGCTGATGGTGAGTGATGAGAGCAAAGGGTCCTCGTCCTGACGAAAGTCGGCGGCGGCTACGGCGGCTCGGATGCGCTCGGCGCTGTGGAACGTGGCCGTCAGGTTGGCTTCGGGGAGAATGACGGCGAATTCCTCACCGCCGTAACGGACGACAACGTCTACGGCGCGAACGTTCTGGGCGATAAGGCTGGCAATCTGGATCAAGGCGTGGTCACCGGCGGGGTGTCCGAAGGTGTCATTGTAGAGTTTGAAGTGGTCAACGTCCGCCATAATCAGGCCCAGCGGACGCTGGTAACGTTTGGCGCGCGCCAGCTCTTCCGACAGACGGTCCTGAAAGAAGCGATGGTTGTATAGACCGGTTAGGTGGTCGGTGATCGCCAGCCGTCGAAGCTGCTGATTGGCGCAAGCTAGTTGGCGATTGGCGGCGAGCAGGCGACGCTGGCTGTCGCGGCGTTCCAGGTGCCACGTAGCGGCGTGAGCCAGGAGCTGGAAGAGCTGCAGGTCCGGCTCGGAGACCCAGAGGAGCTCCGGGTCGGCTGCGGCGAGAACGCCGAAGAGGGGCGTGCCGGGCAGTCGCAGCGAGGCCGCGACGAGTGTGCCCCAGCCGGCTTGGCGGAGGACGGGTGCGCAGCGATCGTCGGCGTCGGCGCGGAAGCAGACAACCGTAGTGGCGGGGAGGACCCGGGTGCGCAAAGTGGCTTCGAGCGGCGGAGGGGCGCCGATCTG
Organism: Candidatus Zipacnadia bacterium; assembly: GCA_029820995.1. Lineage (GTDB taxonomy): Bacteria > Armatimonadota > Zipacnadia > JALGUG01 > JALGUG01 > JALGUG01. The sequence continues at coordinate 6,718 of JALGUG010000190.1, read as the reverse complement.
CAGCCCGGCTGCTGCGCCTCCGCAGAGGAAGGCGGTGCGGAGGACGTCAGATTCGAGCAGGGCCAGAAAGCTGGTCCGGAATGCGGCGACGGTGCAGACGTTCTCGAGGATCAGATTGAGCGCGCGTTCGGTGCAGGATACTTCAGTGCCCAGAACGCCGGCCAGAGCGTTCCAGCGATCAACATCGGGGCAAGCCCTGATGGTTGCCAGGGCGTTCGCCATGGAAGGACCCGCTCCCTTGCCGAAGGCACCCTCCCTGGCGCCGCGGTTGGTCGCATCCGTGCCGAATAGCAGCCAATCGGTTCCGGTGACTCTATCGGAACAGTGCGGCGACCCTTGAGAGTTCAGGCCGACTCAGGTGCAAACTTTGATTTACGGTTGCGATTCATGGATGTTACATAAAAGGTCCTGGAACTGCAGCGGGTTCGGCGAAGGGCAGGCAGGGGGAGGGACCATCCTCCCTGGTGCGGGGAGAATAGTGGGGCGGAACACCTTGGGCCGGCAGAAGTGGAGGGGACGGGACCAGGGGCAGAGAAAGACAGCCGCGAGCCGGTGACTGCGGTTGAACGAATGGAGCAAGTGGGACAACACGATGGCGAAGATTGTGGAAAAGAGAATGCTCACGCCGCAAACGGCCTTGCTGAGGGTCGAGGCTCCGCACATCGCCAAGCGGCGCAAGTACGGGCAGTTTTGCATCGTGCGGTGGAACGAACATGCCGAGCGCGTGCCGCTGAGCATCATTGACGTGGATCGCGGGGCGGGCACGATCACCCTGGTAGTGCAGGTTCTGGGGCACTCGAGTCGGCATTTGGCGGAATTGGAGGAGGGGGACGAGATTCTGGATGTGCTGGGGCCGCTGGGGCAGCCGACGCACCTGGAGAACTTCGGGCAGGCGGCCTTCGTAGGCGGCGGAATCGGGGTGGCATGCGGGTATCCGCTGGGGCGGGGGTTGAAGGAGGCCGGTAATCATCTGGCCACGATTGTCGGGTTCCGGACGAAGGAACTGGTCATCTTCGAGGATGAACTGAGGGCCATCAGCGATGACTTCATGATTGCTACGGACGATGGCTCGTACGGCACGCATGGGCTGGTGACCGCTATCCTGGAGGAGTATCTGCAGAGTCACACGCTGGACTTCGTGCTGTCGGTTGGACCGATTCCGATGATGAGCGCGGTTGCCGAGGTGACGCGTCCGCTAGGGATCAAGACGATGGTCAGCTTGAACCCGATCATGGTGGACGGCACGGGGATGTGCGGGGGGTGCCGCGTAGAGGTGGGCGGGGAGACGAAGTTCGCGTGTGTGGACGGACCGGAGTTTGATGCGCACCTGGTCAATTTCGACCTGTTGCGACAGCGCAGCTCGATGTACAGGCCGCAGGAGATAGCCAAGGCCGAAGAATGAGGGGGAAGTGAGCGCAGTCCATGTGTGAGCCCGAGGAGAAGGCATCGGAGACGGCAGCAGAGACCAAGCGGCAGGCGCGGCTGAAGGTGCCGCGCCAAGCGATGCCGGAGCAAGAACCGCAGGAACGGATCCACAACGTGCGTGAAGTGGCTCTGGGTTACACACCGGAGCTGGCCCTGGCGGAGGCCGGGCGCTGCCTACAGTGCAAGAAGCCGACGTGCATTGCGGGATGCCCGGTACAGGTGGACATCCCGGGCTTCATCAAGCTGGTGAGCGAGGGGGAGTTCGTGGCCGCGGCGCGTAAGATCAAGGAGACGAATGCGCTGCCGGCGATCTGCGGCCGCGTGTGTCCGCAGGAGACGCAGTGTGAGGAGGTATGCGTTCTGGGCAAGCGAGGGGAGCCGGTGGCGGTCGGGCGGCTGGAGCGGTTCGTGGCGGACTATGAGCGAGCCCGGGGGGAGGTGGAGGTGCCCGAGCCGGCACCGCGGACGGGGAAGCGTGTGGCGGTCGTGGGGTCCGGGCCTGCCGGGCTGACGTGCGCCGGCGACCTGGCCAAACTGGGGCACGACGTGACGATCTTCGAGGCCTTCCCGGAGCCGGGCGGCGTTTTGGTGTACGGAATCCCGGAGTTTCGTCTGCCGAAGGAGATTGTGGCTGCCGAGGTGGGTTATCTGAAGCAGTTGGGCGTGAAGATTGTGACGAATTTCCTGATTGGGCGCACGGCAACGGTGGATGAGCTGATGGAGGAGGAGGGGTTCGACGCGGTGTTCCTGGGCACGGGAGCAGGGTCGCCGCTGTTCCTGGGCCTTCCGGGGGAGAACCTGAAGGGCGTGCTGTCGGCGAACGAGTTTCTGACGCGCTGCAACCTGATGCGGGCCTATCGGTTCCCCGAATACGATACGCCGGTGCATCGGGCAAAGCAGTGGTGCGTGATCGGGGCGGGGAATGTGGCGATGGATTCGGCGCGCACTGCTCTGCGGCTGGGTGCTGAGAAGGTGAGCATCGTGTACCGGCGCTCCCGGGTGGAGATGCCGGCTCGGGAAGAGGAGATCAAGCACGGGGAAGAGGAGGGCGTTCATTTCCAGTTTCTGACGAACCCCGTGCGGTTCCTGGGGGATGAGGAGGGCTGGGTTGTGGGGATGGAGTGCCTGCGGATGAAACTGGGTGAGCCGGACGAGAGCGGACGGCGGCGGCCGGTGCCTATCGAGGGCTCCAACTTCGAGCTCTCGTGTGATGGAGTAGTGGTGGCTCTGGGGACCAGGCCGAACCCGTTGATCACGCAGACAACAAGAGGCCTGGAGACCACGAAGAAGGGTGGGATCGTGGTCGAGCCCGAGAGCGGGCAGACGTCGCGGCCAGGGGTATTCGCCGGGGGGGATGCAATCGGCGGGGATGCTACGGTAATCAAGGCCATGGGTGACGGCAAGACGGCGGCGGCGGCTATTCACCGGTATCTGATGGGCGGGGCGGAGCAAGGGTAGGGGAGACGGGGATCGTTGGGCGGACCAGGGAGAGGCGCACGGCCATGAGGCTCACGCGGGCGGGAGAGTATGGTGTGCTGGGCACACTGCATCTGGCTGAGCACCCGGATGAAGTGATCATGCTCAGCCAGATCGCGGAAGCAGAGGATGTGCCGGAGAGCTTTCTGCGCAAGATCTTCGGCCAGTTGGGGCGTGCAGGAATTGTGACTGCCCAGCGAGGACGCAGCGGCGGCTTTCGGCTGGCCAAGCCACCGGAGGAGATCACATTGCTGGAAGTGATTAAGGCCATCGAGGGTCCGGTGGTTCTCAACGTTTGCATTCTGGGATCGCGGCAATGCTCCCACGTGGACAAGTGCCCGCTTCACGATGTCTGGATGGAGGCTCAAGATGCGCTGATGGCGGTCTTGGACGCGTGTACGTTTGCGCAACTGGCACAGCGCAGAAGGGCCCTGACAGCAGGCAAGCAGAACAGGGGCTAGCGGTGGTTTCATAGCCTCAAGGGCGAACGGCAGTCGCGCGTAAACGCGCTCGTACAGGGGTTACGAAACAGCCGCCGGCGTTTTGGGGCGCTGGCGGGAGAACAATCTGGGTATAATGGTTCCGTGAACACGCTTGCAGTCGTTCCAGCTCGTGGCGGGTCGAAGGCGGTCCTCCAGAAAAACATCGCGCCGCTCGCCGGTCGTCCGCTGATCAGCTATGCCGTCAGTGCCGCCCGGCAGTGCCCCGAGATTACGCGACTGATCTGCTCAACGGACGACGACCAAATTGCCGAGGTGGCCCAGGAGTACGGGGCCGAGGTTCCCTTCCGACGGCCGGCGGAGCTCTGCTCGGATAGCGCGACACTGATCCCGGTGGCCCATCATGCTTTGCGGGCTATGGAGGAGCTGGACGGCTGCCGGTATGATCTGCTGGTGACCGTTCAGCCGACCTGTCCGCTGGTCCGGCCGGAGACGATTTCGAGCGGCATTCGCAGCCTCGCCGAGTCCGACGCAGATGCGCTGATTGCGGTGTACAACGCCACTCACCTGTACTGGCGGGTTGACGGGGAGGGGCACGCGATCTCTTTGAATCCCAAGCGGGTCAATCGGCAGGATATGGAGCCGATCTACCGGGAGACCGGGGTGGTGGCGGTCACGCGGCGGGAACACGTGACGCCGACAGACCGGCTGGGGCGGAAGCTGCTGTTGATGGCCGTGTCGGAGACCGAGGCTCTGGACATTGATGACTACGCCGATATGCATGTGGCGGAGCTGCTGATTCTGGGGCAGCGACTGATGGCAGGTGATGGGCCGCCCGAAATCGTGGGCGTGCGGGAGATCTGACCGGGCCCGTCGGCCCGAGAGCATTCGGAGGCAGCAGCGATGGCGGAGATGAACGTCGGCGGACGGCTGGTAGGCGAGGGTCATCCTTGTTTCATTGTGGCCGAAGCGGGCGCCAATCATGGGTGTGACCTGGAGGTGGCCAAGGAGCTCATCCGCCAGGCCAAGGCCGCCGGGGCCGACGCGATCAAGTTCCAGACGTACAAGGCCGACACACTGGTTACGCGGTGGGCGCCGCGCTACTGGGATGATCCGGAGCCGTCGGGGACGCAATATGCGATCTTCGAGAAGATTGACCGGATGGAACCCGCCGATTACGAGGCCATGGCGGCGTACTGCCGCGAGCAGGAGATCACCTTCCTTTCGACGCCCTTTGATTTGGGGGCCGTAGACCTGCTGGCCAAGCTGGATGTGCCGGCGTTCAAGGTGGCGTCCGCGGACCTCACCAACTATCCGCTCCTGGAGCGCATAGCGATGTACGAGCGCCCGGTCTTTCTCTCGACGGGCGCCGGCACGCTGGAGGAGATCGGCGAAACGGTGGAGTTCCTGCGAGGCTGCGGCGTGCGCGACATTGCCCTGCTGCACTGCATTTTGTGCTACCCGACGCCGGTGGACCAGCTTTCGCTGCGGCGGATCACGACAGTGAAGGAGGCCTTCCCGGATCTGATTGTGGGGCTGTCGGACCACACGATACCGGACGAGTGCGTTACGACCACCAGTGCGGCGGTGGCGCTGGGCGCCCAGATCGTGGAGAAGCACTTCACGCTGGACCGGACTCAGGAAGGGCCGGATCATCCGCTGTCGCTGGACCCGGAGCTGTTGACCAAGACGGTGAAGGCGATTCGCCTGGTCGAGCAGGCGCTGGGATCGCCCGAGGTGGTACCGTTGAAGTGCGAGCTACCGGCGCGGCAGTACGCGCGGCGGAGCATCATCGCAGCTTGCGACATCCCCAAGGGCACAAAGCTGACAGCGGAACACCTGATCATGAAGCGACCCGGCACCGGCATTCCGCCGACGCGCGTGGAGGAGGTGCTGGGGCGCGTGACCCGGAGGGACATCCAGGCCGATGCCGCCCTGGACTGGGCCGATCTGGAGTGACGTTGAGCCGATGGACCTGAGCTGCTGCCGTTGTCTCCTGCTTGCCTCGTCTCCCTCCGCCGCGTGTCGTGTAGCGGCGGAGAGGAGTTCTTGTGACCTGATGATTGGCTGGCCGGGGGTCACTTGGCCGGGAGCCGTGCCGTTGGAGGAGTTGCTGGACCTGGGGGCCGTGCGAAGGGAGGCGGGTGAGCAGGCGGCGGGACTGGCGCGGGCGGTGATCGTGTCTCGGGTGTGGGAAAGCTGCGGAGTGAACTGGGCGCACGTGCTGCGGGAGAATCTGATCCTGGAACTGACGGAGATTCTGCAGCAAGTTCTGATCGTGCAGGGCTTGATGGATCGCGTGACGACGCGCCATGTGGTGGCCGTGAAGAGCGAGCGGCCAGGGTACTTCGGCGGCGATAGCGTGGTCGCCGAAGTGGCGGAAGGCTTGACGCGGGGGCGCGCGGAGTATTCAGCTCTGGACACGCGGGGCGGCCGGCTGGTCCGGGCGGCGGCACGGTGGCGCTGGAGGATCGGAGGCTGGTGGCAAGGGGAGCGGCGGATCCAGCGCAGCTTCGTGGCGCCGGCTCGAAGGGGCCTTCGCGAGGACGAGGCAGGATCAGCCAAGGGACCGCCTTGGGCGGTGGTGAGCCCGTGTTCGGGTGCGGAGATCGGCGCGCTGGCTCCATTGTTGGAGGAGTGGCAGAGTAGCGGCGAGTTCCGGCCGTTGCTGGTCGAGGTGCCGCAGTACTACGCGCCGGCTACGGCCGGATATGTGGGACGCGCGGACTGGCAGGGGCGGGCGATACAGCCGCTGGGAGCGTGGATGCCCCGGGAAGCTCTGCTCGAGCGGGGACTAGTAGCGCGGGAACTAGCGGCGAGGTCCCTACAGAAGCAGGAGGCGCTGGTGGAGGCGCTGACCTGGCGGGGGATCAGCCTGCCCGATTTGCCTTCGGTGCAGATGCGGCTGCAGCGGCTCACCCAGCGAGAGGCGCCCTATGCGTGCCTGGCATACCGGAGCGCGGAGGAGCTGTTTCGGCGTGTGCGGCCCGCTGTCTTGGTCGTGGCGGCGTCCTTCGGGCCTGAGATGCGTTCGCTCATGCTTGCGGCCCGCGCGCAGGGCGTCCCGGTGGCGTACTTGCCGCACGCTCGTCATGTGGATGACCCGCGCTGGGGATGGACGGACGCGGACCTGGTGCTGGCCGATGGGCCGGCATTTGCCGAGCAGGTTATTCGACGGGGACAGCCGGAGGAGACGGTTCGTGTGGTCGGGATGCCCAAACACGACCGTTTCGTGCGTCTCCTGGCGGAGTCGGATGCGGCCGCAGCGAAGGGCGTGCTGGGATTGGACGCCGACCGGGACTATGTTTGCCTGGCGGCTACGCCGGAGCTGGAGCGTGACGCGGCCGCTCTGGCGGCGTGTGCTGAGCTGTGCCGAA
>JALGUG010000019.1 GCA_029820995.1 Candidatus Zipacnadia bacterium | reverse complement strand
GCGAGGGCCGCCCGGCTAGCAAGCATCCTGCAGCCTCCGGACCACCTCGATGAGGTTCATGCCATTGGACCCCTTCACCAGCACCAAATCGCCGGGCTGGATCGTCTCAGCCGCTGCAGCACAGAGCCGCTCCAGTGTCGGGAAATGCTCCACTTGCACCGCTCCGCCGCCTCTTTGCTCCGCGGCGCGCGCGGCCACCACAGCCTGCTCGCCATAGCTCAGCCACACCTGCACCCCGGCCTCGATCGCACTCTCGCCGGCAAGGATGTGCTCCTCGCGGCTGACTTCTCCCAGCTCCAGCATGTCGGCGAACACCAGCACGCGCCGGCCAGCGCACGGCAAACGCCGCAGCACGTCCAGAGCTGCCGCCAGGGAATCAGGGCTCGCGTTATAGCAGTCGTCGAGGATCGTCCAGCCGCCCGGCGCCGTTCGCACCTGCAGCCGATGCTCCGCGCCGCGGTAGCCTCCAAGCCCCGCGGCGACCTGTTCCGCCGTCGCGCCCAGGCCGTGCGCCGCCGCGGCGGCTGCCAGAGCGTTCATGACATTGTGCTCACCGGGCACTTGCAGCTCCACCGAGGCCGTCCCCGCCGGTAGGCAGAGCCGAAAGGTCGTGCCGCCCTGGTCCTGCGGCCTCAGATCCTCGGCGCGCACCGCCGCCTCGCTGCCCAAGCCAAAGCTCAGCACAGGGCAGGGCGCAAGCTGTTCCAGCAGTCCCCAGAAGCGATCGTCCCGGTTGATGACCGCCAGACCCTCCGCGGAAAGAGCCGCCAGCAACTCCCCCTTGGCGGCCGCGACCTTCTCCCGCGAGCCCAGCAGTCCCAGGTGAGAGACGCCGACATTCGTCACTACGCCCACTCGGGGCTCTGCCATCTCCGCCAGGTACTTGATCTGGCCCGGACCTCGCATCGCGAACTCCAACACCGCATACCGGTGGCCCGCGGTCAGACGCAGCAGGGACCGGGGTACGCCGACCTCATTGTTCTCTGTGCCTGGACTGCTCAGAGTCTCACCCAGCTCTCGCAGGATCGCGGCCGTCATTTCCTTGGTCGTCGTCTTCCCCGTGGAGCCCGTGATCGCCACTACCGCGACATCGAACTGCTCTCGGTGCCGGCGGCCGAGCGCGCCCAGGGCCAGAAGCGTGTCCTCCACCAGCACCACGCCCGCGCCTGGGGGAAGACCCGTTGGTTCCCTGGAGACCGCCACGGCCGCTGCGCCGGCATCCACAGCCGCGCTCACGAAATCGTGTCCGTCAAACTGCCGGCCCTGCAGGGCAACGAACAAATCTCCCGGCTTGATCCGCCGTGAGTCGGTGGACACGCCGGTAATGCGGGCGTCGCACGGCACGGCAATGGCGCCGCCGCAGGCCTGAGCGACCTGCTCCAGAGTCCAGTTGATCGGGCCCTGCGCTGCCATGCTCCCAACCCCGGTCACGACGCGTCGCCCTCGGGCGCGCCTGCTCCTGCCGACCGGGCTCGCAGTGCCTCCCGCGCGACTTCCCGGTCGTCGAAGGGAACGGTGCGGTCCCCGATGATTTGATACGCCTCGTGTCCCTTGCCCGCGATCACCAGCAGATCGCCCGGTCCGCACGCGGCCACAGCCTCTCCGATCGCCCGACGCCGGTCGGGCTGGATGGTGTAGTTGTTCCGGGCCACGCCGGCGACGATCTCCCGAATGATTGCCTCGGGGTCCTCGCTGCGCGGGTTGTCCGAGGTGATCACGCACTGATCCGCCAACTCCGTGGCCACCCGCCCCATGACCGGTCGCTTCCCGCGGTCACGATCGCCGCCGCACCCAAACACACACCACAGCCGCCGCGGCCGGAGGGCGCGCGCGCTCTCCAGGATGTTCCGCAGACTGTCGGGCGAATGTGCGTAGTCCACGATGACCGTGAAGTTCTGCCCCTCGTCCACACGCTCAAAGCGGCCGGGCACCGGCTCCATGGCCTCCAGGCCCGCCACGACAGCATCGAGCGGCAGCTCGGCACCGACGGCCAGGGCCACCGCCGCCAGCGCGTTGTACACGTTGAAGGCGCCGCCTAGACGTAACCGGATTCGCGCCTGCCCCCGGGGCGTCTCGACGCGGAAGGTGGCGCCCGCGGCGCCCACCTCGACGTCGCGAGCCCGGACATCGCAGTCGCTCTTGATCCCGTACGTCAGCGTGCGACAGCTTGCCCGCGTGAGGACCTCGGCCGCCGCCGCGTCGTCGGCGTTCACGAGGCCCAGCAGGTCCTTCTCCGGCCGCGCGCTCTCGGCATATTCCGTGAACAGGCGCAATTTCGCGGCCAGGTACTCCTCCAGACTCGCGTGATAATCGAGATGGTCCTGCGTCAGATTGGTGAATACTGCGGCGTCGAACCGAATCCCGGCAGTACGTTCCAGGTCCAGGGCGTGTGAAGAGACTTCCATGCTAACATGGGTAACGCCCTGGCGTCGCACTTGCGCCAGCAGCCGCTGCAAATCCGTCGCTTCCGGCGTGGTGCGCTCCAGCTCGACGGTCTGCCCGCCCACTGTCAGCCCCAGGGTTCCGATCACGGCAGTCTGGAACCCGCAGGCGCGGAGGACCTGATCCACGCAGTACGTCGTCGTGGTCTTGCCGTTCGTGCCCGTGACGCCCACCAGATATAGACTATGCGACGGTTCGCCCCAGAATCTGGCGGCCGCCAGGGCGGCAGCGCGACGCGTAGACGAAACGCGGGCCGACGCCGTCCGCTCGGGGATCAGGCGGTCACGGGTCGGGTCCTCGTACACGATTGCCGCGGCGCCCCTCCGCACGGCGTCCGCGATGAAGTCATGGCCGTCCTGCTGCAGCCCTCGAATGGCGACAAACACACCGCCCGGCGGCACTTGACGCGAGTCGGTGAATACCCCCGTCACCGGCACATCCGCGCCACGCACCTGCCGGGCTTCCGGCACCGCCGCGAGGAGCTGGGCAAAAGTGATCATATGCCCTCTTTCTGCAGCTCTTCCCGCGCCTCCGGCGGCAGCAGGTTCGCGTTCCCCAGAGCCACCAACAGTATGGTGCGCACACCCGGTGCCGCCACATCGGCTCCATGCTCGCCCACTTGCGGCTCGTCTGCAGTGATGTAGACCACGAACCGCGGCGCCTCCAACGGCGCGACCCCCACGAACCCCACGCGGCACCGATCTTCGTAGTACCGGGCCGGCTCAAGCACCTTCCCTTCCGGCGATACGACCGCCGGCTTGATCTTCTGCGCTGTCGCCGTCTTACCCCCCACCCGCACACCCTTGATCTTCGCGCGATGCCCGGTCCCCTGGAGCACGACCGCCTCCATCATCTCCATAACCTGCGCCGCCGTGTGCTCCGACACAGGCCGCCCCAACGCCCTGGGCTCCACCGAACGGAACAGCTCGCCATCCTGCGTGCGCACCTCTTTGACGATATGGGGCCACATCAGCTTGCCCCCGTTGGCCAGCGCCGCCACCGCGGTGGCCATCTGAAGGTCCGTCACGGCCACATTGTGCCCGAAGCCCAGCGAGCATAGCTCCCTGACATGCACGTCCTCCGTGCGGGGCACGCTGCCTGACGCCTCGGCGGGAAGCCCACATCCCAGTCGGGCGCCAAAGTGAAAGGCCCGGATGGTCTCCAGATAGGCCTCCCGTCCCACTCGACGGGCGATTTTCGTCGCGATCACGTTGCAGGAGTGCACCAGACACCCGGTCGCCGTCAGTCGCCCGTGTCCGATCTTCGCGTACTTGCCCCAGCAGCTAATGTCCCCTCCCGGCACGTGTTCCTGACCGGAGCAGTAGAACGTGTCGGAGGGACGGATCGCCTGATGCTCGAGGGCTGCGGCCATCAAAATGACCTTGAACACGCTGCCCGGTTCGGCGGAGCTCGATACGCAGCGATTGCGGAAGGCTTCGGGGTCGTACTTCCAGTACTTGTTGGGATCGAAGGACGGCCGGCAGGCCATGGCGAGGATTTCGCCGGTCCGCGGGTCCAACACAGTGCAAGTGGCGTTCAAGGGCCGATGCCGGCGCATGATGTCGTCCAGAACGCGCTCCGCTGTCTCCTGCAACTGGCCGTCGATGGTGAGGAACATGTCCTTGCCGGGCACCGGCTCGGTCCACGGCGCATTCTGCGCACCGATGATTCGCTGGCCCCAAGCGTCCACATTAGCCCCCGCGGCTCCAGCCCGCCCGTCCAGTGTGGTGCGCCAATACCACTCAAACCCTTCCAGGGCCCGATGGTTGGCGCGACAGCGCATGCCCAGGACGTTGGCCAGGAGCTGACCCCGCGGATAAACTCGCAGCAACTGAGGATGGACGACCACGCCGGGGAGCCCGAGGTTCCGAACTCGCTCTCCCTGCTCTGCGGGCACGAACGACTTGATCGGGACGTACACGGTCGGCTTCGCCAGCCGTGCGAAGATCTCGCCTTGCGGCACCCCCAACTGCGCGTGCAGAGCCTTCGCCACGAGCGTGCGCTTCTTGTCCTTATCCTTACTGTCCAGCATGGAGGGATCGGCGCTGATCGCGCACAGCCTCTTGCTCCTGGCGAGCAACTCGCTCCGGCGATCGTAGATGCTTCCCGGGTCAGCCGGCAGGATCCGGTACGGCGGGGTGATCAAGGTCTCCAGTGAGAGGTAATGGCTGCGGTTGGCGACCATGATCCAGCCGGCGCGCAAGAGCAGCGCGGCTAAGCAGCAACAAGCCAGCAGAAAGCCTTGACGAGCTCGGACTGTGATGACGTGAGGGGAGCCTTCCATGGCTGTCTCCTGACGCCGACGGTGAGTGGGGGTCCAGGGCGGGTTTCCTGAGCCAGCGGCTGGGTCCATGCCGCTCTAGCGCGGCGGCGGACTGGCCTCTGCGGAGGGCAACAGGCTACTGGATATTGCGTGCCAGGCTTGAGTCGAGTTGCGCTGGAGCCAGGCCAGGGCCACCGGCGGAGAAGGAGGGGGCGAAGCAGGCGGCGTGGCCCTGGGAACTGCAAGCGGCTGGGCAACGGGGATCCGGTCCACGCCCGCCGGAGCCTCGAACCCCCGGGCAATCAGTACCGGCCTCAGCTCCCTCGGGTCGGTGACGGCAGCAAGACGCCCTTGGCGCTCGGCGTTGGCGTCCCGCACGATCGCCACCTCGCGTTCCAGTCGCCGTCGTTGGCTCTCCAGCACCGAGGTTCGAACGCAGAGAGCCACATAGCCCAGGAGGATCCCGTTCAAGAGCGCACCCAAGAGCAGATTACGCGCCAGCAACAGCAAGGCTCTGCGGTGCGCGCCGGAAGGACTAGCCACCGGCGGGGACTGGGAGGACGCAGGTACTTCGTGCCGCAGGGGGAAGCCCACCAGATGCCATCCTTTCCAACGGTCATGCTCCAGCCGGAGCCGCACCTGAAGCCCACGGGCAGGGCGGACGTCTACTGTGAGTATGGCGGAGATGACCTTGTGTTGCTTCGCGTGCGAAGGCCGATGATGCTGTGGTGTTGCAGCGTGTTGAGCTGTGGGATTTGCTGTGGTGTAGGCTGCAAAGTTGGTGTCGCTGGTGCTTTTTCAGTGGTTCGCAGTTGTTGCTCCCATTGAATGGTCGTCCGCCCTAACCCGTGATTCCGGAAGATGCGCCGCCTGCGGTCGCCCTCCGGAAAATGATCGCCGTCTCAGAGTGATGCCGCACCGTCGGCGTCCGTCTTGACCTCCGGCAGCCGCTCCACAGCACGCAGGCGAGCGCTGCGGGCGGAAGGGTTGGCCGCGATCTCCTCGCGACTGGGACGAACCGGCTTCTTGGTCAGAACCCTCACTTCCGGCCTACGGCCGCAGACACAGGTGGGCAGAGAGGCAGGACAGCGACAGCCGCGCTCCAGATCGCGAAAGGTCCGCTTGGTGAGGCCGTCCTCGTTACTGTCGTACGAGACGACCACCATGCGGCCGGAGCCGGGCTGGAGGGCCAGGACAGCCTGCTCGATTCCGGCCCGGAGCGCGGAGAGTTCATCGTTTACCGCGGTGCGCAGGGCCATGAACGCCTTGGTGGCTGCGTGTCGTACCCTGTTACCACGCGGCCTGGGGGAGACCGTTGCTGTGATTAGTTCCGCGAGCTCTAGTGTGGTCCGGATCGGCCGTTGACGCCGACGTCGTACGATCGCTGCTGCGATTCTGCCGGCCTGCCTCTCTTGCCCAAAGTCCCGGAACAGCGCTGCCAACTCACGCTGCTCCAACGTGTTCACCAGGTCTGCTGCCGTAGTTTTCAAGGTGCGATCGAGCCGCATGTCCAGCGGCTCGTCCTTAAGAAAGCTCAGCCCCCGACTCTGGTCGCCCAGCACCTGGTCCCGGCTGAACCCCGCATCCAACACGCAGCCGTTCACCGTGGTCACGCCGGCCTCCGACAACACGGAGGCCAACTCGGTGAAGTTCGCACGAACCAGGGAAATCCGTTCCGGGGGAAAAGAAGCCAAGTTCCGACGCGCGAGGGCCAGAGCGTCCTCGTCCACGTCCAGGGCAATGACCCGACCGTCCGGCGCGCAACGCCGGAGCAGCTCTGCCGTGTAACCGCCTGGACCGCAACCGAGGTCTACCCATACGCCTCCCGACCTTATCTGCAACGTTTCCACCACTTCCCGCAGCATCACGGGCACGTGGATGGAAGAGCTACCGCTCATGCGTCATCTTCAATTGCCGTGGCGTTCGGGTCTTGGCGCTGACGGCCACCCGCGAATAGACTCAAGGCCAAGTCACGCAACGTCCCATCTTCCGCGTTCTGCTCCAGATATGCGTCATATCGTGAGCTGAGCCACAACTCAAGATGTGAGGCCTTCGGTACGATCGTGACCTGGCGGTCATCGTCAGTCGCGCCAAGCCACTGAAGAAGCTTCTCCGGTATCCGGACTCGGCCGTCCGCCGGGTCCACTGTCACCTCGGCGGTGCCGGCGATGTAGAACCGCTCGACAAGCGCCGTCTCGGGGCTCATCGGGTCCATGCTCGCGAACCGAGCAGCAACAGCATCCCACGCGTGCTTGTCCAGCACGCGCAGACAGCCGTCTACGTCCCGCATGAGATACAGCTTTGAAGGGACATGCTCGCGGTAGGGCGACTTGAGGGTGATCCGGCCCTTGCCATCTACAGTCGTCTGTGCCTCGCCCTGACACGGGAACAAGAGGATCCCACCTGGTCAGCTATCTGATTGCATTCGGCTGATTTCGACACGCTTCGGCACTTGTCGGACTCGCCAGGCACAGTTCGGAACAAGATGGACTTACAATAGCGCGACCTATCGCACTTGTCAAGGCCTAAACGCAGAACGGCGGCAAAAAAATCTCCGGGGTGTGCACCAACCGGGACAACACAACCGGCGGAGGTGCCGGTGATACTGCAACTGAAGGCGGGTAGCAAGCACAGGCGCCCCGGTGGCGCGACGTTCTTGTGCCGGGCAACCGGCCGCACGTCGCGGCCGCGACACCCCTAAGGGCGAGAGCTCCCCATGCGGGGAGCTCTCGCGTTAGAGCGCACCTGAACGAGCCGTACCATCGCGGAACGGCCCGCGGGGGAACTGCGCCGGCTGACCTGTCTAGTGTCCAGACTGTCTAGTAGGGGTCCGTAATTGACTTCATTGCGCGATTGTAGTCCACGTGATTGATGTCCTGAGTCCTCCAGAAGATCTGGTTCCAGCGGATATTGGTTAGCTTCTGATACTTCACATGGCCGTCCACGTAGGCCACGTTCAGGCCGTCATTGTGCCAGTCCGTTTCGAGGGCCGTGTCCTCGTAGTAGCCGTCACCAACACGGTCGTAGATGTCGGTTGTCGTGTCCAGCCAGGGCGTGTACGCGTCCAGGAGGTAAATGGTCTCCGAGGGGTGCTTCAGATACGTCATCTTCACGCTGGCCAGATTCATGTTGTAGCCGTAGCTGGCGTCCCAGATCTCGATGTATCCCGTGACGTCATTGCGCAGTCGAAAGGTAAACCCGGTGCGGGACGGACAAATGTAGACCTGCCGGTTTTGCGTGTAAGGGTAAATCGGGATACCCCAGTAGCGCGAGTAGTCCGGATTGCTGTTCCAGTAGATCTCGCCGCCAAGGCCCAGATCATCGTAATCTTGCTCGTACATCTTGAGGCCGAGGACGATCTGCTTCAAGTTCGACTGACAGCTCGCCTGGCGCGCCTTTTCTCGAGCCCGGGCAAATACAGGGAAGAGAATGGCGGCCAAGATGGCGATGATCGCCACCACCACCAACAGCTCAATCAATGTAAAGCCGCGACGCTTGGGCACAACACTCACCTCCATGATGTTCCGGGGCGGCCGTTGAGCCCCCCGCCCTAATGTTGCTTCCCCCTTTGCGATGGAGGACCTCCCTCTGTTTTCCCGCGACTAGCGACGGCGAACGGAAAACAGCAGAACGCCCAGGAACATGATCAGCCCCACCAGCAGACACATCGCCGGCCCCAGCCATGCTTCCTCGAAGGCGCCCAACTTCGCCGCGGCCCACAGCCCGGCTCCCGCCAGGCACGCCGCGGAAACCAGTGCCGCCAACCACACGACGATCCATTTGAAGGCCGTCGCGGCCGCCTCCCAGTCGAAGCCCGCACCACCGCGCATCCGCCGAGCGTCCACGGTGCCGCCCAGTCGCGACTCGTAGTGCTGAGCCAGGTTGAGGAAGGCCTGATCGAGCTCTCCCTCCAGCTCCCCTTGCCGGATCATCGAGATGAAGAAGGGCGAGAAGTTGTTGGGATACCGACTGAACGCAGTGGCCAGAGTGCGTCCCATCTCGAGGTCATGCCGAACGGAATCGATGATCTCCACCATCTGTGCCTTGTCTGACTGATTCCGCAGCGCCTCCAGCACGTCGAGGATATTGACCTCGGCGTGAATCAGGCTGCCCGCCTGACGGCATAAGAGCGCCAGATCCTCGTTGGTAATCTCCGACCCGCGCTGAGCCATGGTCGGTCTCCTCCCCCTGGTCCCCTCGGCTCGCTTGCCCCGCTTGCCGCTCATGAGCACGACGGTACCGCCGCCCCACCCTCTGTGTGCTCCTTCACGAGGCCGTCGGCGAGTCCAGCGTCATCCTGCCCAGGCTCCCCGATCCATCAGCAGCCGCCAAAAAGCGAAGAGGACCTGGCTGAGATGGGGGAGGTCATTGAGAGGTATGTCCACACTCTCAAGGGGCACCGTGACCCGATCCCCACCGGCGGGGCACCTCGTGCCCAAGCGCACCTGGCCAGATCAGTCCCCACGCAGTACACACCTGAAGTCATCGCCGCCGATACCCAGCCTATCCGCTATCTCGCACAGCTCGCGTCCGTTGACCAGCTGGATGGCACCCACTCCCCTGGCCCACTCAAGACAATCGCGCGTGAAGTCGTTGTTCGTCACGATCACCCCTCCACGGAGTGATGGGTCGCTGTGCACCTCGCCGTTGAGCCTCTGCGCTACCTCACGGCTCACCGGCCTGGACTGCAACTTGCACTGGATAGCGATCTGCTCGGATCCGCCGGGGGAGCGCCGGGTGGCATAGATGTCGACACCGCGGTCCCCCGACTGCGGCGTCAGTCGGGTGGTGTAGCCTTGACGCTGCCACACAAGAGCGACTAACCGCTCGAAGCTCTCGGCATGGCCTCTGCAGTCTGAGGCGCAACGTCGGAGAAGCACCTCGCATGTCAACGCCTCTACTCCGTCGTGCGCCTCTAGTTCCGCCTGGAGTCCTCGCGCCCCAGGGTGTGTCGCGGCCGCGCCCGGCTCCTACTCAAGTGCCGCCCCGCCCTCGAGCTGCTCCTTGAACTGCCTCGCCAAGGGATGCGTCGGCGAGAGCGCCAGCTCCTGGTTCACTGCGGCCAACGCCTCCTGGTATCGTCCCTTCTTCGCGTAGGCGATAGCCAGATTATAGTGCGCGGCGGGGTGATTGGGAGTCTTCTCGATCAGCCGCTCCAGGACCTCGATTGCCTGGTCCACATGCCCTAGTGCATTATGCGCCGCCGCGAGGTTGAGCAGGGCCGCGGGGTGGTCCGGCTGCAGCTCCAGGGCCCGTTCCAATGCCTCAATTGCCGGCGTGAACCGCCCCTCATTGTAATAGGCCGCGCCCAGGTTCACGTGTCCCTCGAAGCGATCCGGTGCCGCCTCGGTCACCTCCCGGAAAGCCGCCGCGGCCGGGCCGAATTGCCGCTTGCGCATCGCCTCGCGACCCTTGGCAAGGCTGCGGGCGACCGGATCTTGAGGTTTTGGGTGAAAAGGCCACATGGCTAACAGGGAGAATCCGCAGGCAGAGAGAATACAAGTGGGAATAATGTGACTGTCCGGACGAGAATAGCACAGTCGCGCGCGGAGCGTCAAGGCGGATCGGGTCAAGGCCCCGGCGCTTCGTTTGCCGCCGAAGAGGGGAAAGCGATGTCTCCGATCAATGACGATTATTTGGCCCAAGCTCTGTTGTCGCAGGGCCTGATTACTGCGGCCGATCTGGCGCAGGCCCAAAGCATGTCCTCCGGTCCGGGCGGCTTAGCCCAGTGCCTGCTGCAACTGGGCCTGGTAACAGCCCACGACATCGCTCGTGTAGCCGAGAGCGCCCCCGCAGAGGCAATGCCTGATCCGCCGGCTGCACCACCGTCCCCCGCCGGGGCTCAGGCGCCTGCTGCGGCCGCTGCGTCTCAGCCCGCGCCGGCTCCGGCGAAGGAGCAGGGCCTGGTACATCGGGCCAGTCTGGCTGAATACGAGATAGACCCCGAGGCACTCAACGAGGTGCCACGGGCCGTGGCCGAACAGTACAAGGTGCTGCCCATCGCCATGAGCGAAGGCCGGATTGTCATCGCCATGGCCGACGCTACCGACGTGTTTGCCATTGACGAGGTCCGGCGGCGTACCGGTCGCAAGGTCGAACCCATCGAGGTCGACGCCGAAGAACTGACCCGCGCCATCGAACAGTACTATTCCACCCGCGTGCGCACTCAACTGACCGCCGCCAAGACCGATGCCGTGGACCTGGGGATGCAAGTGGCCCACGAGGACGCCCTGGCCGGCGTGGACGAAGACCTGTTGGCCATGTTGGACCAGGCGCCCGTGGTCCGGGTCGTCGAGGCCATCCTGCGCAACGCCGTGCGGATGCGTGCCTCGGACATCCACATCGAGCCGCGGAGTGAGAAGGTTGTGGTGCGCTATCGGGTGGATGGTCAGCTCCTCGTCGTCAGCGAGCTGGACCTTGACCTGCACCGCTACGTCGTATCGCGCATCAAAATCCTGTCCGATATTGATATCGCTGAGACTCGGCTGCCCCACGACGGGCGCTTCGCCGCCGTCGTGGACGATCGGCCCATTGACCTGCGCGTTTCCACGCTGCCGACCTTTCACGGCGAGAAGGCGGTCTTGCGCATTCTCGACAAGAGCCAGGCGCTCGTATCGCTCAATCAGCTCGGGTTCCTGCCGGACACCCAGAAGGCCTATCAGGAGATGTTGCACAGCCCGCAGGGCATGATCCTGGTCACCGGCCCCACCGGCAGCGGCAAGAGCACGACCCTGTATGCTTCCCTGCACGAGATCAAGGATGAAAGCAAGAACATCACTACCGTGGAAGACCCCATCGAGTACGAAGTCGAGGGCGTCAACCAAACTCAGGTGCACTACCGGATTGACCTGACCTTCGCCAGTGCCCTGCGATCCATTCTCCGCCAGGACCCCGATATTATCCTGGTGGGTGAGATCCGCGACTACGACACGGCCGAGATGGCCTTCCGGGCCTCCCTGACAGGTCACCTGGTGCTCAGCACCCTGCACACGAACGACGCTCCCAGCGCGGCCACGCGTCTGATTGACATGGACGTAGAGCCCTACCTGATCGCCTCCTCGATCATCGGCGTTCTGGCCCAGCGTCTCATCCGGCGCATTTGCCCTCGTTGCCGCGAGGTCTGTGAGCCGACCCCGCTCGAGCTGGACCAGCTCGGTCTGTCCACCTCCCAGGCCTCCCAGATTACCTTCCACCGCGGTCGCGGATGCGAGCAGTGTCGCAATACGGGCTACTACGGACGCGTCGGGGCCTTCGAGCTGATGCGGATGGACAACAAGATCCGTGACCTGATCACCCACCGCGCCACGGCTGCGGAGCTGCGGGAGGCTGCACGGCAAGCGGGAATGAGAACCATGCGTGAAGACGCCCTGATGAAGATCAATAGCGGCATGACGACGGCCGCCGAGGTGGTCCGCGCTATTTTCACGTTGGAGGAATAGCCGGGCAGTACGACGGGGGGCTCTAGGCGGCAGAGCCACCCCCGTCGTTCTCAGAGGCGGTGTTCGAGTCCGATCATTCCGGCGGCTGGTCCCCCGGCACACGCGGCCACGGTCGCTCGGCCGGCGGACGAGCAGGCCGAGGCGGCCGCGAAGGTCGGGTCCGCTGCGGCGGGCGCTGCTCCTGTTGCGGAGGCCCCGAGGGGCGGAACTCGGCGGGAACCTCGAGAGCGGCACTGTTCAGCAGCTCGCGATCGCTGTCAGCGATCTTCTCGTAGGCCTGTGGGCCGCCGCCGGCCGCGGCGAGCGCCTCAAAAGCGGCAAACAGCGGCGTGTCCTTGGTGGCTTTCGGATTGCTCCCCGCCAGAACCAGCAGGTGATCCTTGAGCACTGCCAGCCACCAGGCTCCCAGAACCGGGGCCGGGGCCCCCACACTCCGGGCGAGCTTTGAATCGATGGTGACGAGGTTGTGCCGCTGGGAGGATTCGTCCACCCAGTAGATTATCTGGACGCCCGCGCCCGCTCGCTGGCGCAACCGGTCCGCCCGCGGCCCCTGGGCGCTGAGCATCCCGTTCAGGTTCTTGGCCACTGCGGCGGCCCTGCCCTCCGCGGAGAGGCTGCCCACGCCGACCGGGAAGCCGAACAGCTCTACGCCGTGCAGCGCCACAAAGCCGCACGGGGCCTCGCTCTCCGGCGACTCCGCGGCATAGGAGGTGACGGGCGCCTCGGGTGACGACGTCTCGGGCGGCTGCTCGGCCGCTGATTCCGCTTGCGGCTTTGCGCTCTCCGTAGTCGGCGGCTCGACGCCGGTATCCACCGTGGATGCAGTCACCTCACTGTCCTTGATCGGTTCTTCCTTGTAGTACTTGAAGTACCACACGGCGGCACCCGCGGCGGCTATGACCAGCACGACGATCACGAGCACTGCCACAATGGCCCCGCTGCCTCCCTTCTTGGGTGCCGCGACCACTTCGGTAGGCAGGGCCACATTCGCGGGCCCCACGGGTGACGCTGCCGGTGGAGGAGATTCTTTGGAGGCCGCAGGCGCAGGCAACGTAATGGGCGGCACCGGCGTTGGCGGCACCCGGGGCACTTCCGGCACAGGGGTCAGTGGTGCCGGCGGCTGCGACGGCGCCGGCGGTTGCTCAGGAACTGGCGGAACCGGCGCCGAGGCCGCGGGGGCCGGCGGCACCGGCAGAGGTGGCGCCGGTGGCGCGGGGGTCGAAGCCTCGGTGGCCTCTTGCGGCTCCGCACCGGCAGGCTGGGGCCGCTCCGACAGCGGGGCGCCGCACTCGGTGCAGAAGGCGGCATCGGGCGGATTCTTGGTGCCACATGCTTCGCAGAACATCCCTCTGTCCTCCTTGGACTGCCTTGGGCCCGTCACTGGCTCTGACTAGCAGTATCGCCGGTTCCGGCCAGTTTCACACCTGCAGTGCGCACAATCACACTCTCACAGGTGCCGCACAAGGCCCTTCCCTGTCGGGCAATGAATCCTGCCGCCCTCGCAGGCTGCAAGTCAGTCCCGCCTGCGATCTTGACGCTCAGGCTCCCTCACGCGGCTCGAGCAGATCAATCACGATGGGAAGCGAGACCTCTACCGCTTGATCATCCCGCACGAAGTGCAGGCCAAGCTGAGCCACCACTTCGTAGCTGGCCGCGGAACGCTGCACCACCTCCAGCGTAGCGCGTGCCGGCTTATCCTTCGCTTGTCGCACGGTCAGCCGGCCCTGCGTGCGAATCCAAGGCTCCTTTGAGCCTTGCTTCGCGGGCACCAGCACGTTCACGCTCAAGGGCTCGTTTTGCGGAAACTCGACGGCCAGCGGAACGCAGTCATATTCGATCCGGTCCACCTGGACCGAGACCCATGCGGCGTCCTCCAGGCTGTTGGGGCCCAGGGCCAGGCCCACATCCTGGGCCAGAATCCACCCCGCCCAAAACGTGGCTGCCTCGCCCCACTGCTCACGGTCTTCCAGCAGCTTTGCCGCGGGTATCACGAGGAGTGCATTCGGGGGCCGAATCCTGTTCTTCAATCCACAGGCTCCTGCTGCCCGGAATTGGTCGTGTCGCGCGCTCCAGGGCACGTCCTCCAGCTTGAGCGCCGCTTCGGCGCGGTCCTCCGCCTCGGAGCCGGACAGGGGCTTGAGCGATGCCGGCTCCGCCTCGGACTTCCCGCCCGGCACTAAATTGCGGAACAGACGCCCCCCGAACTTGAGCACCTCGTGGCCCAGGTGCTTCAAACCTCCTGAGAGCCGATACGGCAGAGCCTCCGAGCGGTCTTTCTGGCCGCGCGCCATCAGCCTGAACTTTACCGGCTTCGCCACGCCGCGCGGCGCCGTGACCTTGCCGATGCGCAGACTCGCCGTGAACACGTAGCTGCCGCCCAACCGTGGGGAGAGGTCAATGGGCACGCGATACGAGGCCCGAAACACCGGCGGGGCCTGACCGGCTGTCTTCGCAGCCGCAGCGGCGGGATCGAGCTTCAGCGGCAGCGCTCCCGCCGGACCCAAGACCTCCAGCTTTAGCTCCAGACTATCCGCGGCATCGGCCCCAAACTCCGGCGCAGCCGAAAAGACCACCACCTCACCGGGCAAGATCCGCTCGCGGTCCTTCCCGGTCTCGTCGCAGACCCGCAGCGTCAATCGGTGGATGATCGCGTCCAGCCGCCCGTCGCCGTCCTGGTCCGCGTACTTGCCCCGCTCGCCGTCCTCCAGCCGCGGGTCCGCCACGAAGTACTTATGCCCCCCGTAGAGCCAGACCCAGCCGGCGGAGGCCGCCTCAGCCGTCATGAGCATCAAAGCCAAGCCGAGGGTCAAGGCTTGGATCGTGGTCTTCACAGCAACACCTCCCCGAAAGCGCTCCGCCTCAAGCGGACCATTCGGCACCCGGCACTGCGTATCCTGCCCGCGCTACGGCAGGAAAGAGCTGACATCCGCTGAAATAGCCCTCAGATTGGCGCTGGAGAAGGGTGCGATGAAGGAATCGGAGGGCGGCGTCATGCCCCGGCCTCCCTCCTGGCGGCTGCGGGAGGTCTTGGCGCCGCCGCTGGTGATTCACGCCTCCGAGCTGCCTCTGTACTTCGTGCGCCTCAATGTGGGCGCCCGGGGCGGCTTCTGGGCCTTCGACCACGTGCGTGGCTCCGCGGTCCGACACGCCTGTGAGGTGCGAGGCCGGGCACGCGTCGGCCGCTACGAGTGTCTCGAGGTTCGCGTGGCCACCAGCGATGCCTCCGGCCGGATCCTCGCCGAGCGCCTCGTTTATGCGTCCCTGACCGAGCGCGGGCCGACCACCTTCTTGCACCTCGTGCACCGTCCGGGCGCACCCGTATCCATTGTGGGACCGGCCCTGGAGGGTGAGGTCCGCCCCGCCTTCCCGCCTCGGATCCGCACCGGGCAAGTGGACGACCTAACGGAGGGACGCTGGGTCGCCCGGCGAGCTTGCGAGCTGGTCGTGGGCGACAATCCAATCTCCTGCGCCGAAGTGCTCCGGATGCACTTCCGGTCACGGGGCCGCGTCCTGGACCGGCTGTACATCCGCCCGGACGGCACTCAACTGCTCTGGGAGCGATGTTGCGACCTGGGCGAGCTGGAACGCCGCGGCGTGGCTGTCGAGCCCGATTCCGGAGCGCCCGCCAAACAGCTCCAGCACTACACGGAGAGCCAATGCTCCTTCTGGGTTGTCCAAGGCAGTTGGGCTCTGTCGCTCATCGAGGACCAGACGTCATCCTGACCCCGCACGGAGAGGCGTCATGTCACCACACCGTCCTTTGCTCGGCGCCGTATGTCTGCTGGGCCTGCTGGTGTCGCCGGCCCTGGCGCAGGAGGCGGCCACAATAACGCTGGACGACTTCCGGCGGTCGCGGCGACTTCGGCGGCCAGGGCGCCGTCGAGACCACGAAGGCCGAGCACCGAACCGGCCGGCGCAGCTTGCGCTTCTCGTACAACTTCGAGCAGACCGGCGGGCCGGTTCCAGCGAAGCGTCGGCCCAGTGGATTGGAATGACTGGCGGGAGCTGGAGCTGCCCCTGACGGCCGAGGGAGCGACTGCCTGGGGCAAAGAGAGCGACCAGAAACTGGACTATCCTCTGACGCTCCACGAGATCATCCTGGACAAGACCAGTGCGGACCTCCCGGCGACGGGAGCCGTATTCATTGATGACGTGCGCCTGCAGACGACCCTCGCCGCGAACGAGCTATTCGCCCTTTCGCTCAACCTCCGGGGGAAGCAGAAGCTGCTCACCCCCGGCGACAAGGAGGGTACCGTCGAGGTCATCGTCCACAACTATGCCCGCAAGAAGGGCCGGGCGGAGCTGACCTGCGAACTCCGCGACTTCGCGGGTGTCGTGCTGCAGCACGAGCTGCACAAGCTCAACCTCGACAAGAAGCCGACAGTGACGCGGACGATTCGCGTGCCCACGAAGAGCGAGGGCGCCTTCACCGTCTCGGCGACGCTCACGTATCACGAGCAGGACTACCGCGCCGAACTGGGAGTCAGCGTTCTGGGGCCTGCTCTGCTTCCGGGCCCGCGGCCGGACAGCCCCTTCGGCATCAACGGTCACCTGGCGCGCGACGACGAAATGGCGATGATGGCCCGCGCCGGGATCAAGTGGATGCGCGCCGACTGGCTCTGGAGCGTCTGCCAGCCGAAGCCGGGCCCGTTCCAGTGGGATCTGCTCGACGACCGTGCCGCGAACGCTAAAGCGCACGGCATCGAGCTGCTGCCCATTCTATGCTACACCGTTGACTGGGCCAGCACGGCGCCGGCCGATGCGCCCGGGCGCAATCGCCATATGCCCGATCTGGACGCCTGGCTGAACTACGTGCGAGCCGTCGTCGAGCGCTACCACGGCCGGATCCACTACTGGGAGGTCTGGAACGAGCCGAACATCGGCTTCTGGCGGGGGACGGCCGAGCAGTATTGCGACCTGTTCCGAGCGACCGCCCGGGCGATTCGGGAGACCGATCCGCAGGCCAAGGTCGTCATGGGCGGAACCGCCGGCGCCCCGCCGGACTGGCTCGAGATGCTATATCAGGCCGGGCTGGGTGAGCTGATGGATGTGATCAACATCCACCCCTATCGCTACCCGAAGCCGCCCGACGAGGGACTAGCACAGGCGATCAAGGCGGTCCGGGCGGTGATGACCGAGCACGGCGATGGCGACAAGCCGCTCTGGATCACGGAGATCGGCTGGCCGAATCACATCGGCCCGCGCGGGGTGAACTTGTACACCCAGGCGGCGTACCTGGCCCGCACCTACGTCATCGCCCTGGCCTCCGGCGTCCAGCGCCTCTTCTGGTACGACTATCAGAATGGCACCGATCCAACCTACAACGAGCACAACTTCGGGATCGTGTTCGCCGACAACACGCCCAAACCGTGCTTCCACGCCCTCCGCACCATGTCGCTGCTGCTGGATGGCGCCGTGTTCCGGCGCAAGCTGAAGACCCCGCCGCGGACCGCCGGCTATCTGTTCCGCCGCGGCGACACGCCGGTGCTGGCGCTCTGGTCGCTGGACGGACGCCAGCTTGTGGGGCTCAAGACGAAGCCCCCGATGTATGTCATTGATCTGATGGGCCACCGGCGCAAGATAACGCTCGAAGAGGGCGTAAACCACCTCGGCTTGAGCGAAGCGCCGATCTTCGTGGAGGTGCCCTCCGAGCACTTCGAGTTCGCGCCCGAGGCAGTGTTGCGGTTCGACCCGCCGCGCCGGGACGTATTCCCGGGCACCCAGGTCCCGTGGACCATCGAAGTCCAGAACTACCAGGCCCGCAGTTGGCTGCGAGCGACGCTGCTGATTGATTTCCCGCCCGAGTGGGCCTTCAATCCCGAGCGGGCGGACGAGCACCCGGAGAAGAAGCAGTATTACCGGCAGCGCGTGGATTTCGCCGTCCCGCCGGACCGCACCAAGGCGATCACGCTGCAAGTCGGCGCCCAACGATCGGACTATCGGCTCTATCCGGTGCGGGCCCACCTGTACCGGCTCACGGACGCAGACAAACAGCCTGAGGGGCCGCCGCTGGCCGAGGCGCGCGGCGAGATTGACCTCCGATCACCCGTGAAGATCGCGTTGCGTCCTGCCTGGCAGGGGCAACAGCAGTTCGTCGAGGCGGAACTCAGGGGGCAGGTGGCGGATGTTGACCTCAATTGCTTGCTGACGTGGAGCATTGCCACGGCGGCAGGGCTCTACCAGCCGCAGGGCCGCGTCGCACTGCCCGCGCTGAGCACCGAAGTCGCCAAAGCGCGCCTGAAGGCCCCCGTCGGCCCTGCCGGCGCCGACGTCAAGCTGACCCTGGAAACCGAGCAGGGCGCCGAAGTCGTCGCACAGCGGCACTTGACCTTCGCGCGACTTCCCGCCGCACCCGCCGCTCCGGCCATTAACGGCGATCTGACGGACTGGCCGGGTCCGGTCCTATTGCGCCTGCAGGACAAGGCGCAGGTGCGCCTGATGGACGACTGGCGCGGACCTGAAGACCTATCGGCCCGGGCGCGGCTGATGTGGGACGAAGCGGCCTTGTACGTCGGGGTCGAGGTCACGGACGACAAGCTCGTGCAGGATCAGCCACTGGCCACAGCATGGCAGGGCGACAGCGTGCAGATCGCGGTGGCGGGCTCGTTCCCGGCACAACCGAACGACGACTACCGGCAGTTCGACATCCCGGCGAAGGCGCCCACCGCTCAGGTCCTCCGGCGCGGACGGGGGCTGCCGAACGGCCAGTGGGTGCCTCAGGTCAGGGCCGCTATGCGCCGCGCAGGGAACCAGACAATCTACGAAATCGCCCTCCCCTGGCAGCAGCTCGAGCTCAAGCCCCGGCCCGGCCTGACCTTCGCCTTCTCGTTGCTCGTCAACGACAATGACGGCTCAGGGCGACGGGGGTGGATTGAGTGGGGCTCGGGCATCGGCCTGAAGAAGGACCCCAGCCAGTACTACGACGTCACCTTGTCCGGGCACGACTAGCCCGCTTCCCTCTCGTCCGAGTCGGACGCCGACCCGCCCGAGCTGCCGGACTGGCGCAGGCCGGCCTCGCGGCCCTGCTGGAGCGAATAGTCCGTGGATGCGATGGGCCGCTCGGGTCGCAGGGCGTAGTAGACCGCAATCAGGACATAAGCCGCCGGCCAGGCCAGGGCTACAGCGACTGCCAGGGCAACCGCCACGACCACCAGCAGCATCGCTCCCGCCAGCGCGATTTGCCAGTACTTGACCGCCACCCAGGCCGCCACCGCGCACACCGGGCCGGTGATCGCCAGGCCCAATAGCCAGACGTACTTGTGCTCGCTCACGGTTCGGTTATCCCTTGCTCGGCATGTATCGGGCCAGTTTGCCCGCCAGGTTCTGAAGCGTCATGCTTTGCAGCCAGACCCGGCCGGGGCCGGACACCTGCGCCAGAAACAGCCCTTCTCCGCCGAACAGGATATTCTTCACCCCGCTGACGGTGACGATGTCAAACTCGACCGTGGGCTCGTACATCGCCAGATGCCCGGTGTCCACCTTGAGCATCTGTCCGGGCTGCAGCTCGTACTCGGTGATCTCGCCGGCCAGCTCCACGAAGGCCGTGCCCGGGCCGGTCAGCTTCTGCAGAATGAAGCCCTCGCCGCCGAACAGGCCCGCGCCCAGCCGCTTGCGGAAGTGCATCTCCAGCGTCACGGTTTTCTCGGCGCACATGAAGGCGTCTTTCTGGCAGATCATGCTCTGGCCGGCCTCGAGTTGCAGCGGGACGATCTTGCCGGGGAACTCGCAGGCGAAGGTCACCAGCCCCTGCCCGGATTGGCAGGTGTAGTCCACCAGGAACAAGGATTCACCCGCCAGCGCCCGACCGAGGCCCTTCATCAGGCCACCCTTCATGCCGGTCTCCATGCTGATGTTCCCCGACATCCAGGCCATCCCGCCCGACTCGGTGTACATCATCTCACCCGCCTGCAGGGTCACGTCGAGCGTCTGCATCACGGTCCCGCGAATCTGGTATTCCATCGGTCGCACCCCTTCATTGCAGGCTG
This sequence comes from Candidatus Zipacnadia bacterium, assembly GCA_029820995.1. Classification (GTDB taxonomy): domain Bacteria; phylum Armatimonadota; class Zipacnadia; order JALGUG01; family JALGUG01; genus JALGUG01. The sequence goes on along the minus strand of JALGUG010000019.1, from coordinate 30,820 downwards.
ATGCCCGCCGCGTTCCCCCGGCCTCGCTCTTCCATTCTCTACGCGAAGGCTCAATCCTCGTGCGCGCCGGACGAAGCTGGATACACCTCAACCTCGTCCGGCATCGCCCAGCCGTGGTGCTCCACGGAAATGCGCACGTAGCGCGCCCGCCGCGGCCCGACGCGCACGTACATGTAGCCCACCGAAGAATCCTGGCCGCTCTCGGGCGGATGCTCCCGCGTGACCGACGGGGCGCTCCACGTTGCGCCGTCGCGCGAGGTCTCGAACCGCACCTCGCTCGGGTACCAGACCGCCGCCGGGCCGCCCCCGGCCAGGTGCAGCGCCAAGGTCTCCACGGTCTCCTCCCGCTGAAGGTCGAGCGTAATCGTGCGGCGCTCGGTATTCCACCCCACCGTCTTGCCCTCGCTCCAGCTATGGGCTGACACTTCCCCGTCGGTCAATCGTGCGTTGTTGTCCGCGTACTTCGCCTGCGAACTCGGACTGGGCCTGAGCAAGTAGCTCCGCCCCCGCGCGAGGTTCCGGGTGCTGTCCCAGACCTCCAGCTCGCTGAGCATCACCCAGCCCCAGGCCTGGCACCACACGCGCACAAACCGCGCGGGCGTCCGCGGGAACTGCACCTCGACCCACTTCATGATCACCCGGGCGCCATTCGCCTCATCTGCGATCATCACGGTCTGTTGCAGCGTCCAGGTCCGGCCGTCCGCCGAAGTCGAGACGCTAACCTGGCGCGGGAAATGCACCCAGGCCGAGCCGCCGCCCTGGCAGTGGAGCCGCACCTTCTCGACGGGCCTCACTTCCGGCAGCTCCAGGATCACCGTGGGCGAAATGTCGCACCACCCCACCGTCTTGCCGTCCCCGAAGCCTCGCGATAACACTCCGTCCGTCAACTCGTTATCGTCGTCGGGATACGTCGGCTCGAAGCCGGGCTCGATGCGATACGGCTTGCCCACAGCCAAGTTCCGTGCCGGCATGGGCACCACCTCATCCAGCCAGAGCAACTCCTCTGCCGGCCACGTCAGGCTCATGCTAAGGCGCTCAGCCGGCGTGGCCGAGGTGCGTCCGCTCTGCCCGGCGGCCAAAGGCACCGCGACTTCTCTTCCAGCTCGGTCGGTCAGCCGCGCGGTGCCGTGGAAGTCCGGCATCGGCTGCCCCGCCCGGCCCATAAGCTCGACGCCGGCCAGGAAGCGCTCCGAGGTGAGCTGCAGCTCGATCTCCGCTTTGCCGCCCTGCCACCCCAGCGACCGGGACCGATCGCCGGGCAACAGCGACACGAGCGCATCCGTCAGCTCCAGGCCGGACTCCTTCAGCGGCCTGAACGCCGGCGCGGGCCGGAGGCTGTATCGGCCCCCGTACCCGGGCCCCCGCGGCATTCTCAGCTCGATCTCGTCCACATAGCACGCGGCTCCAGGCGCGATCTGCGGCTTCGCCTCGACCCGCGACGCTGTGCCGCTCACCGGCACGATCAGCCAGCCGAGGGTCAGCCCGCCGGCGCGGCTCGAGGGCAGCGTCGCGGTACTGCCGAGCAACTTCCCGTCTCCCAGCACATCGAGCCGCTGCAGCGCCGAGGGCCGAGCCTTCGGCAGCGCCACGTGTACCGACACGCGCCCCAGCGGGCAGGGGCGCCCCAGGTCTAACGAGATTGAACTGAGCCCGGTCAGCTTCAGTCCCCGCTCCGGGCGCGAGGGGTCTGTGATGGTCAAGCGATCCGTTAGCAGTGCCGTCCGCCGACCGTTGACCGTCGCCGGCAATCCGGCCGACAGCACCTGCGAGCGCCGCGCATACTTGCCTTTGGCGAACTCGTACAGAGCCCGGTACAGCTCGTTGTTCAGCGGCAGACCGCTCTCGTACAGCTTGCGGATCGTATGGCTCCCCTGATAGTAGCCGTGCACCGCCGCCATGTAGCCGTCTTCTTCCGGCAGCCCGTGGTCCAGGTACTCCAGCAGGTTCTCCCGGTCATCCTGGCTGTGAACCAGCGGCGGATTGAGCTCGATTTCCACGCCCATCTTGCGCTGCCGGGCCAGATTGGCGCAGTCGGTCAGACGCTGCGGCGTGCGCTGGTAGAGTCCGTGGGCGAAGGCGTAGTTCGGCTGCATCACCGCGAAGTCAAAACCCAGCTCCCGCCACTTTGCCGAGCCGGGCGCGTTAAACCAGGGGATCCAGTGAAACCCCATACGCCGGTCATGCAGGAGCTCGGCCGTGCGCTTCACAATCGGCTCGTCGGCCGCGGAGATGCCCTCGTTCATCCAATAGAAGCCCCACAGCGTCAGGTGCTGGTAGTCCGCCTCGCGGAACCGTCGCCTCGTCTCGTCCACGAACCAGCCAATAGCCTTCAGACTATCGGCCTCCTGAGCGAAGTCCTCCGTCCGGCCGTCGCCGTCCACGTCGCCGAAGTCGTGCTGCCGGCGCGAAGGGTACGGGATCATGACGATGATCGGCGTCTTCTGCGGCGCCGGTCCCAGAGTCTGCTCGACCTGGGTGATCGTCGCGTCAAGGGCGCTCAGGTTGCGGCCCGGCTCGAAGAGCACGTCCAGCCAAAACTGCCAGTCCTGGAGGTTCGTGGCGCCTGTGATGTACAGCTCCCCCGAGGGGCTGCCGCCGTAGGCCATGAACAGGAAGGCGTCATAGAACCAGTCCAGAGGCTTGCCATTCTGCGTCTTGTCGAGAAAGGCGACATAGGGCAGCAGGTCCCGCACGTAGTGGGCGTCCGCACGGTGGTAGATCAGCATGATGTCGCGCATGCCGCCGGACCGGGGATCGCTCTGCGGCCAGTAGTCTGCCGTCACTACCGTCGCAGCCAGCGCTACAGCAGGGAGCATCAGCGCGGCCTGTCGCCTCATCAGCCTCTCGCCTCCTGTTCCGCCAACAGCCGCGAGATGGCGAGCACGTTTTCCAGCCGCGCCCATTGCGTGATCGAGTTGCCGCTGGCAAAGATGTACCCCCGGCGGCCCAGCGACCTCAGCAGCCGCCGCACCTCCGCTTCCACCTGCTCGACGGGGCAGCGATCAATCAGGTCCACGTCAAGGTTGCCGATACAGCACAGGCGGTCCCCGTACTCTTGGTGCACCGCCACAATGTCCATGGCCAGATTCTCCATCGGGTGAATCCCGACGAACCCGGCGGCCAGTAGGTCATCCATGATCTCCAGCAGGTTCCCGTCGCTGTGCAGCACAATCGGCAGACCGAACCTTTTCACAGTGTCGCAGATCCTCTTTAGGTGTGGCCACAGGAACTCGCGGAAGTGCGCCGGCGACATGAAGGTGCCGGTCTTGAAGGCCATATCGTCGCCATAGAGCACGAAGTCCACCTCGTACCGGGGCAAGAGCAACTCCAGGGTCGCCACCACGAAATCGGCCTGCCACTGGAACATGCGGCGCACGAGTTCGGGCTGCTCATACAGCGCGATGGACAGCCCTTCCAGGTTCATCGAGGCCTCGGAGTGCGAATACACGCCGCCGACCTGAAACACGCGGCAGAGCTGCGTCTCGGCCGCCCGGCGGGCGAACACCTCGGCGCAAGCGGCGAACGCCATGTCAGCGGGCTCGGGCGCCTGGGCAGTGTACCGCTCCAAAGAGGCCAGGTCCGTGATCAGACCCTCGCGGCCGTACACGCGCACGCCCTCTCCGGTCCGCGCGCGGCTGAACGCCGGAGACCAGCACTTCAGCGGCAGCGTGCACAGGCCGATCTTCTCGGACAGGCGGATCATCTGCCGCAGGTAATGCTCGTACACCTCCAGGTCCGCATGAGGGTGATACCCGGTTCCGCCGATCACCGGCTCGCCCAAGATCTGCCCGGCGATCTCGCCGGCGAAGCCGATCTCGAGCCACGGCACTCGGTCCACTTGCTCGCAGCGCAAGGCCGCTAAGACCAGCTCGCGACAGTTCATCTCAACCTCCTGGACGCCGGCGTCGGCTCACGCTCATGCCCGGGATTGCGCCGATGGTCCGCCCGCTGGAAGGCCCCAGGGCATCCGTGGAGAATGTCGCTTGGTCAGCCGTCATTCCCGGACCTCATGCGCCATGGATCAAGACCCGGTCAAGATGTGTCTGCTGTGCCTGTCCCCCGATGCTTCACCGCAGATGTGGCGAGCGGCAGTGTGGGAACTGGGCGACCTCCGCGACCGCCGAGCCACCGCGGCAGTCATTAAGGCCCTCGAGTACCCCGACTGGGAATGCCGCCACTACGCCATCATGTCGTTGGGCAAGCTCGAGGACCCGGCCGCCATTGGTCCCCTGCAAGCTCTGTTGTCCGGTGACTACCTGACCCCGGACGATGACGACCCCGCCGGGCCGCTTCCGCCCAACTTGGCTGCACACCTCGTCGAGGATATCCAACAGGCCCTCGCCCGGATCCGCGCTCCCGGCACCTATCCCGACCACCCACAGCGCGACCCCGCATAACGCTAACAGCGGCGGCCAAGGGCCGCCGCCGGTGTTAGTTGCATCGCAAGCTGAGGCGGGACGAGCGCAAGCTACCCCACGAGTTCACAGTGGTTCGCCGCACTGCGACGGGCCGCAATGCGCGCTGATTGCTCCGGCGCTACCTGGGGAAGCTTACGGCGAATCCGCGACAGAGCATTGTCAATGGATTTGACCTTGCACTTCAGATCCTGCGCCATCTCCTTGTACGAGCGACCGGTCTGATAGGCCGCCAGCACGCTCCACTCAAACGGCGACAGCTCTCGCTGGAGCGACTGCTGCAGCAAGCGCTTCCCCTCTGAGCCCAGGACGATGCTCTCGGGGTCAATCTCTCGCTGGCAGGCTATCATTTCGGGGAGGGGACGCTCACGACGATCTTCACTACCGGAGGCTTCTAGGGAAATCGAGGAGTTGAGAGGGGTCTGCTTCTGCCGCGTGGCCGTCTTGATGGCCGAGATCATTTGCCGTTGAATACAGACCTTCGCAAAGCAGGCAAACGACGTATCGCGATCCGGTCTGAAATCCATGATGGCCTCCCAGAGGCCGATCATGCCCACTTGGAGCAGATCCTCCCGTTCGGCACCGACCAGAAAATAGCTCTTGACCTTGCTGCGAACCAGATTGCGATACTTGTACAGTAGGAACTCGGTTGCTTCTTTGTCTCCCAACTTCTGGGAGCGGTACACCAACTCCTCGTCTGAGAGCGGAAGAAGGCTGAGGCCGCCCTGAACTTCAGCCTCCCGAAAGAACTCCGCTGCATTGACCATCTGTTCACCTCGGAAGCTGATGTTGAACTACTCGGTTGACTCGTCCGCGCCGTCCACTTCGATAGTGCACTGGGAAACCATGGCCCCCACACACACCACCGCTGCAGCAGCTAGACCCGTCAGAGACACTGCAAACTCTCTGACCGTCGTCTCCGCCAGCTTAAGGCGAACGCTTCTGATCATCCCCTCTCTTGCGGTTGTCAGCGCCCGGCTGACTGTGTCGGTCATCAAACCGGACAGATCGGGTCGGGGCTTTGCTCGGGCCTGCTCGATGTGAGCTAACGCCGCCAGAACGTCTCCGCCCGTAGCGTTCAAAGCTTCATAGGCCTCGGCGTACGTGGCATCAAGGCGTCTGATTATCTCATCAGCCTTGTCCAAATCGTGTTCCACGTCAGTGCCCGGCCTCCCGACAAGTCCAGCTATTTCACCTGATCCACAACACGCGGCCCCGTTCCGAGATTGCGCAAAGCCGTGAGTACCGCGTGATAGGTACTGAAATTGTAGACTTCTTTTGCTAGGAGCGAGCCGCTGTACGCTGCATACTCCTCGCCCCAGCCCACGATGAACAGGCCCACCACGCCATGCGCCAAGAGATAGCCGGCAATCAGCCCCAGGAACCCGCCCGCCACGGCTTCTATCCCGCCGGCGTCCCACTTGAGCAATGCGTCGGCGACCGTTGACAACACCACAACGGCTGCTACCAAGGCCAGGAGGAGTGCGATGTAGGCAGTGAGGTGAGATACGCCAATTGCATCAGCGAGGCCTGTGTGTAACGAACTGGCAAGGTGCACGCTCAGCGCGATGCCCGCTAAATCCAGGACTCCACAAACCAACCCGCGCCGCGCTTCCAGGACGCCGCCCGCCACACACAGGAGTATGACGACGAAGTCGAGCCAGGTCATGCCCAGGCGCTGTGACCCTCGGCTCGTTACCCTCCCCCGGGGAAAACGAGCCGCCGCCTGCCGTCCCTTCGGCCAGCGCGCGGCAAATACACGTACCACCAAACAGGGGGGATTATACAGAAGCCGCTAGATAAAGTCAATAGCGGAGAGAGGCAGCGGACCCGCCCTAGCCGCGCACCACGGTGGCGGAGACGTATCCCACTGCACGCCCCGCGCCCGGCATGACATCGGCCGACGTCGAATGCGCGAGCACCTCCACGCGGTTCGCGCCCAGGCGCTGTGCCGCCGCCAGCATGGCCACCACTGGCCCGTACCCGCACGTCGTGCGCACCTGCACCGCCGCCTGCCAGTACCCCTCCAGGTCGAAGGACGCCAGGGGCTTCAACAGCCTCGCGTCCTTCTCCTCTACCAGGTGGGCCGCCGGCTCGTGCGCCAGGTCGGTGCTGGCGATGATCACCGCATCGCGATCCGCCAACGCCTCGGCGAGCCCGGCGCCGAGCTCGTTGGCGTTCTCCCAGGTCTGTTCACCCAGCATGATCGGCACGAAGGGCAACTCACTGCCGAAGACGTACTGCAGGAAGGGCAGTTGAACCTCCAGACTGTGCTCGGCATCAGTCGCATGGGGGTTGTCTTCCAGCAGCGGCACCGCCTGCAAGATGCGCTCCGCCGTCTCGCCGTCTATCGGTAAATCGCCCAGCGGTGTGCGCCATGCGCCTTCCACTTGAGTCACATTGTCCCGACGGAACGCGTCGTGCTGTGGGCTGATCACCACTACAACATCGGGCCGCCCATCGGCAGCCAAGGCTGCATATCCGTGAGCCGCCGGCGGGCCGGAGAACTCGAAGCCGGCGTGGGGCGAGACCAAACCCAGAATGCGCCGAGGCCCGGAGGCGGCAACCTCCGGTTCTGCACCCGGGCCCAGGCGATGCAGAAAGCACGCCCGCACCTGCGCTCGCAGCGCCTCGCGTGACCCGGCGTAAAAGCTGCCCGCCACTGCCGGCGGCCGCGTGTACGCCATCTCCCCCACCTCCCGATCACTCACGGCTCGGCTGCGCCGGCCGGAGCACTAACCATCTTGCCGCGCGAGCTCCGTCAGCCGGTCCGCGGCCTCGCCGATCGGACAGACCACCTCGGCCCCGCCCACCCGCGCGCGCACCTCAACATTGCCCTGTTCTTTCGCGAGCTTGCCCACCACGACCTGCCACGGGTACCCGACCAAGTCGGCGTCCCTGAACTTGACCCCCGGCCGCTCATCTCGATCGTCCAAGAGCGTGTCCCACCCCCGCCCTTCCAGTTCCCACTCCAGCGCCTCCGCCTGACGATACAGCTCCTCGTCCTGCGGGTGTAGTAACAGGATTGCCGCGTCGAAAGGTGCCACCGGCTGCGGCCACGTCAGACCACGCTCGTCGGCGTGCACCTCGGCTATGGCCGCCATCAGACGGCTCACGCCCAGACCGTAGCAGCCCATAATCGCCGGCCGCTCGCGTCCGTCTACGCCCGAGAACCTGACGCCCAGCGGCTCGGTGTACTGGAACCCCAGCTTGAACAGGTGCGCCAGTTCGATGCCGCGGGTCACCGTGAGCAAGCCGTGCTCGCAACGCGGGCACGGATCCTGGGGCACTGCATCGCGTAGGTCCGCGTACTGATCCACCTCAAAGTCCACGCCGACGTCTACCGCCACCAGGTGTGCCTCGGCGATATTGGCCCCGGTCACAAAGTCCACCATCGCGCGGATTTCCTGGTCCGCCAGCACCACGACATCCTCCGGCAGCCCCACCGGTCCGGTGAACCCCACCGGAGCGCCTGTGATCCTCTCAATCTCGTCGGCTTCCGCCATCCGGACCGGAGCGTTCAGACAGGCCTCCAGCTTGGTCTCGTTCAGCTCTCGATCGCCGCGCACGAGTACCGCATAGAACCGACCGCCCGACTCATACAGCAGGGTCTTTACCAAGGTCTCCGGCGGCACGTCGAGCAACCCGCAGACCTCCTCCACAGTGCGTGCTCCCGGCGTCGGCACGACCGTGGCCTCGCCCATCGTGTCGCGCTCGGGCGTCGAAGTCGGGGCCCGACAGGCGGCGCACGAGGCGTTCGCCGCATAGTCGCAGGTGTCGCACCGGAACACGCGGTCCTCGCCGCAGGAGGCCAGCAGCATCACCTGCTCGGCCGCCTCGCCGCCCATCGAGCCGGTCTCGCCCTCGACCACAAGGCACTCCAGACCACAGGCCTCGAACAGCCGCATGTAGGCTGCCAGAACCTGCCGGTATGTCTCCTCCAGCGAGTCCCGGTCCGCATGGAAGCTGTACGCATCCTTCATCAGGAATTCCTTGGCGCGGATCAGTCCTCCGCGTGGCCGGATCTCGTCCCGGAACTTCCGCTCGATCTGATAGACGAGCAGAGGCAACTGGCGATAGGAGCGCAGGTCGAAGCCGACCAGTTCGCTCACGGCCTCCTCGTGCGTCGGTGCCAGGCAGAACTCGCGCCCGCTCGAATCGCGCAACTTCATCAACGGAGGGATGAACAAGTCGTAGCGCCCCGACCGACGCCACAGCCCCTCGGGCTGGAGCGTGGGCGCCATGATCTCTTGGGCCCCGATGGCCTCCATCTCGCGCCGCACCAGGGCCTCGATCTTCCGGATCACCCGTACGCCCAGGGGCAGCAGCGAGAACAGGCCCGCGCTGCTGGACCGGACAAAACCGGCCCGTACCAGTAGCGCGTGTCCGGCCAACTCGGCATCCGCGGGCGTTTGCCGCAACGTCGGGATATGCAGCCGGCTCGCCTTCAAGGGGCCCACCTCGCAGAGCGCCGTTGGCGACGATATGGCGTTAGGAATCGAGCTGCCGTACTTCGGCCAGCAGCACATCCACGATCTCTTCGATCTCCACGCCACGCACGCGCTCGCCATGCCGGAACAGTATGCCCCGCCTTTGGCCCAACGCAATGCCTACGTCCGCCGACTTCGCCTCACCCGGGCCATTGACCTCGCAACCCATCACTGCCACCGTGATCGAGGCCTTCACGTTCCGCAGCCCGGCGCTCACCTCGGCGGCGATCCGCTGCAGGTCCTGATGGCAGCGGGCGCAGGTCGGACAGGACACAAGCTGCGGTCCCGGGCGCAGACCGAGGCCGCGCAGCAGCGATAGACCGACCTCGACCTCGCGCACAGGGTCCTCGGTCAGCGACACCCGCAAGGTGTCGCCGATCCCGTCCAGCAGCAGGGCGCCGATGCCCGCGGCCGACTTGATGACCGCCGGCTCGCCCAGCCCCGCTTCCGTCACGCCCAGGTGCAACGGCACATCCGAAACCTCGGCGAACAACCGATTGGCCTTGACCGTTGTCGCGACGTCCGATGCCTTGAGCGAGACCACGATATCCCGGAAATCCATGGCCTCCAGCGCCCGAACGTGCCGCCAGGCGCTCTCCGCCAGCGCTTCCGGCGCATGGGCGCCGTGACGCTCCAGCAGGTCCCGTTCCAGCGAACCGGCATTGACGCCGACCCGCAGGGGAATGCCGCGCTCGCGAGCCTTGGCGACGACCGCCGCAACCCGCTCTGGGCCGCCGATGTTGCCGGGGTTCACGCGCAGCTTGTCGGCGCCCTGATCCGCCGCGGCAAGAGCCAGCCGGTAATCGAAGTGGATGTCCGCCACCAGCGGCACGGTACTGCGGCGCTTGATCCGGCCGAAGGCTTCGGCAGCCTCTGAATCCGGGACCGCCACGCGCACGATGTCCGCGCCGGCCTCGGCCAGCCGCGCAACCTGTGCGACGGTCGCCTCGACGTCACAGGTATCGGTCTTGGTCATAGACTGGACCGACACCGGGGCGCCGCCGCCCACGGCCACATCACCGACCAGAACCTGCCGTGTTGTTCGCACCGATTCCTTGACTCGTCGCTCAGGAGATTTTCTGCAGCACCAGATCGAATATGTCGCGAGCCGTAATCAACAGGAAAACCGCCACGATGAACACCAGGCCGCCGACAAGCACCGCGGTGCGACTGCGCTCGCTGATCCGCCGGCGCAGAATTGCCTCGTACCCCAGGATCGTCAGGTGGCCGCCATCCAGAATGGGGATCGGCAGCAGGTTGATGATCGCGAGATTGACGCTGATGATCGCTATCTGGTTGAGTACGGTGTACAACCCCATGCGCGCGGCCTTCGACATCTCGACGGCGATGGCCACCGGCCCCCCTCCCTCCGGAGCGATGTTCCCGAGGATCATCTCCCGCAGGAACATAACCATCAACGCCACCCAGCCGACGGCCCGTTGGCAGCCCCCCGCAATCGATTCGCCTACTCCCAGCCTCCGCCACTCGGCCTGAAAGACGATCCCGATCTGGCCCACCTTCCGGCGGTCGAAGACGATCTTTCCCTCCTCGGTCTTGCGTGGGACCTTTTCCAGAATGCTCTGCGGCAAGACGCTCAGCTTCACTTGTCTGGCGCCGCGCATTACGCTGATCGTGAGCCGTCGCTCCGGACTCGACAGAATGATCTGGCGAATGTCGTCGGGCTCCAACGGGCGGCAACTTATGCCGAACAAGCCCAGCACATCCTCGGCCGATGGCTTGCCCTGGGGCGGCAGCATGGTGCGCTCGAGCTGCAACAGATCCCGCTCGAACAGCACCCTGATCGGCTGGCGAGCCTGCACCGCACCCTCCAAAGCCAGACGCAGCTCGCGCCGTCCCGCGACCTCCACGTCGTTGATCTTGAGAATGTAGTCGCCCGGACGCAGCCCCGCCCGGCTGGCCGCCGAACCACGCCGGACCTGGGCGAGCTGCGTGCCGAATCGTTGCCCGTCTACGGCAACGATAATATCGCCGGCCTGCATTCCCGCCGCTTCGGCGGGCGAGTTCTCCATCACCCTTTCAACGACATTGGTGGTGCCCGTGATCTCGCCCCACACCGCTCCGGTAATCGCGAACAGCAGCGCGGCGAGCACGACGTTCATAAACGATCCGGCGACGAGCGTCAGCGCCCCCATCCAGCGTGGCTTCGTGAAGAACCCTCCAGGCGCCTCCTGATCCTCGCCCGGCTCGAAGCCGGCAATCTTGACGTATCCGCCCAGAGGCAAGACCCGGAAGTGGTACTCGGTCTCACCGCTACGGAACGAGGCCAGTGAAGGACCAAACCCCACGGCAAACTCGGGCACCCCCATCCGGCACAGCTTCGCCACCACAAAATGTCCGACTTCGTGAAACAGGACGCACAGGCCGATGAAGAAGATGAAGGCGGCAGCGCCCTGCAGCCACCCCAGGTAGAACAGCAGGGCGATGACTGCAGCGAAGGCGGCGAAGATGAGACCGAACCTAGCGCGCCGGTTCATCACTCAGGTCTGGGCGATCACGGCCGCCGCCGAACGCCGGGCCGCGTCGTCCACCTCCTCCAGTTGCTCCAGAGTTGAGCCCTCCAGCGGGTCGTGCGCCGACAGCGTCTGCTCGATTACCCGCGGAATGTCCATAAAGCCGATCCGCCGATCCAGGAAAGCCTCCACCGCGATTTCGTCCGCCGCATTCAGCGCCGCCGGGTACGTCTGCCCCAGCCGTCCCGCCTCGAAGGCCAGACGCAGACAAGGAAAGCGTTCCAAGTCGGGGGCGTCGAAGGTAAGCTGCCGGCGTTCGGCCAGATCGAGGCGCGGTAAATCGTTGGCGGCCCGCTCCGGGTAAAATAGCGCATACTGAATCGGGAAACGCATGTCCGGCAGCCCGAGCTGCGCTACGCAAGAACCGTCTACGAATTCAACCATCGAATGAATGATGCTCTGATGGTGCACCAGGATTCGTATCCGATCCCACTCGACGCCGAACAGCCACCGCGTCTCGAACACCTCGAACCCCTTGTTCATCAGCGTCGCTGAATCGATGGTCACTTTGCGGCCCATCCGCCAGGTCGGGTGTTCCAGGGCTTGCTCGGGCGTGACCCGGGCCAGTTGCTCCTTGGTGAGACGAGCGAACGGCCCTCCCGAGGCTGTGAGAAAGATCCGCGCCAGGTGCGCCCGGTCCTCGCCCTTGAGACACTGGAAGATAGCCGACAGTTCACTATCAACGGGAATCAGCTCCCCGCCGTGCTCTTGGGCCCACGCCGTGACCAGCGCCCCCGCGGCTACCAGCGGCTCCTTGTTCGCCAGTGCTACGCGCTTGCCTGCTCCCAGGGCCGCCAGCAGAGGCCTCAGGCCGGCAATTCCGGAGATGCCGCCGACAACCAGCTCGGCCGCAGGTAGCGCCGCCGCCGCCTCCAGCCCAGCCGGACCGCTCACCACGCGGATGCCGGTATCCGACAAGGAGCCGGCCAGCGCGCGACCACGCTCCGGGCGGCCCACTGCGACAACTTCCGGTTTGAACTCCCGTGCCTGGACTTCCAGGAGGTCCACATTGGAGCCCCCGGCCAGCGCCAACACGCGAAAGCGGCCGGGATGGGCCCGCACTACCTCCAGCGTCTGCACCCCGATGGACCCGGTCGAGCCCAGGACTACGATGGCCGTAGTGCTCATCAATATGCCCGCACGGAAGGCAAGAGCGCCCGCGGCGGCACGGCACGCCGGGCGGGCGCTGCGCTTGTGAGGCAAGATACCAGGTGCCCCAGCAGGTGTCAATAGCGCCCACGAAAGACTGGGAAGAGCGAAGCTAGACGTGGATGAACGCGGCTCCCGGCCCCGCCGATACTGCCTCGCTCAGGGCCAGGTTCGCTTCGGCCAGAAGATCTTGCGACGCGGGATTGCTCGGCACGAACCCCGCGATTCCTGCTGTCAGCCGCACGTCCAGGTGTCGCCCGCGAGCTGCGAAGGGGCGGGAGGCAAAGCCTTCATTGATGCGATGCACGGCAATCAGGGCATCTCGAGCCGACGTTTGCGGCATAACCACGACAAACCGCGAGGCCCCCACCGACACCACGACGTCGCTCCGCCTGACGGTGTTGCTAATCAGGTCCGAGATGTCCGGGAATAGCGCATCCAGGTCATCGGGGGACTCGCAGGGCCCGAGGCGCGCCGCCAGCAGGAGCGCCACCGACAGCTCGTAGCCCTCCCTCTGGGCTCGCTTCAACTCGAGCGCCACGAACCGGCGTGCATCCGCCAGCGATGAGCGCTTCACTGAGCCGAGGGCGTCAGTTACCACGCAGCCCCGGAAGCTGCGCTCCATGGCCGTGCGCAACGCCAGGGCCGCCGCCAGGTTCTTGAGCGCGGCCACTTCGTCGTCTTGGAAACGCGACGACTTCGTCCCCGCCGGGGCGCAGGTGCCGAACGCAACCAGAGTATCGCCGGCCGGCGTGCGCTCCAGGCAGATCAACCGGAACCGGACGCTGTTGGTTTCCCGCTCGTGGGGCCGCGCGGCGTGCGCCCGGGACCAAAGGTCCATGGGAACATCGAACAGGGCGTCAGGGGCGGTCCGACACAGGTACTCGTACAGCTCGTGCGCCGCCAGCTTCTCCTGCACCGCCGGCAGCTCGCGTGCCGAGGCCAGGAGAACTCGCCCCACCCCTCGCTCGATATGTGCGGTGCCGCAAATATCGAGCCCCGCGATGTCCTCCGCGCCACTACGCGCCGCCATTACGCTCTCCGGCGCGCTCGGCGCCCGAGCGATCTGCTGTACTGCACGCGACAACCGACCAAGGGAATACTGGCTCACTACCCCTTCGACGGCAGCGCTCTGGACCATAACCAACGTTCCCCCTGGACGCAGCGCCCTATCTCCGACCGCAGCTCGGCAGCAACCCCCCTCTGCCGGCGACGCGGGCCGGCAGGCGCCCGGACCCTACTTCCAGCCCAGGGTCTCAAGTAGGTCACTCTCCGTCATGCCGGCGTGCGAGAGCAGCCTGTGCAGCACGGAGGAGGGCACTTTGGCGAGCTTTTCGTTCCGCAGGATTACTCGGTGGTTTGTGCCGTCCACTTCCAGCTTCTCCCACCGTATGTTGTGATGCGAGGTCTTCGTCGGAACGAACTGGGCCCGCCGAAGCGCCTGCGCGACGTGTTCGTAATTGAATTGCCTCATCTACCATCGCCTCAAGTTGTTCCGCCTTCAAGCCGGCAACCAGTTCGGCGTACGGCAATTGGGCCAGCGCTTCCGCCCGGAGGTTCCCCCGGTTGCTCAAAATGTAGTCGGAAGCCATCCTCAGGCCATCCACCAGCAGAGTCCGCAACTCCTCCCAGGTCGCGCCTGAAGTGGCCACACCCAGAGAATCGCACCAACCGGCGTAGCTCTCCGTTGCAGGGTCTTGCTCGACCTGGATGTCCAACCGGAGCGTTGTTCCGTTACCGCCGTTCTTGGTCATAGGTCCGGAAACCCTTGCAGCCTGCTCCAAGTCTGTGTTACATATACCATAAAGCCTTGGCCCGTGTGCTGTCATCGCGCAAAAAACGCCGCTCACGGCGGTCCGTCCGGCTGTGCTTTCTTCGAGAACATTGGCCGGTGGCAGAACGGGCTTTAGTTGCCGGCAATCACAACGGGCCGGACCAGTGCCGGTCCGCAGGAGGAAAAGGCGATGGGTCAAGTCGGTGTCGGGCTGATCGGCTGTGGGAATATGGGCCGGAGTCTGGTAACTGCGGCTGCGGCCCTCGACTTCTGCGTCGTCCCGGCGGTCTGCGATGCCGTGGCCGAGAGCGCGACAAAGCTCGCCGAGGAACTGGGGGCCGAAGCCGCGGCCGACGCGGCGGACCTCCTCGCCCGGGACGATATCACTGCCGTCCTCGTGGCCGCGCCCAACTTCACCCACTGCGAGCTAACCTGCCAGGCCGCGCAAGCCGGCAAGCATGTGTTCGTCGAAAAACCGATGGCCCTCAACACGGCGGATTGCACCCGCATGATCGAAACCGCGCAAGCTAATGGCGTGAAGCTGATGGTCGGCCAGGTTCTGCGGTACATCCCGTCCTTCTGTGCCATGCTCGATCTGCTCCGCACCGGCGACCTGGGCGAGCCCTTCGCCATCCGGACCACACGCATCAGCGGCGGCTGGTCCGGACAACATCGGGCCCCCTGGCGCTTGAAGAAGGAGCTCAGCGGCGGCCCGCTGTTCGAAGTCAGCCAGCACGAGCTGGACTTCATGCGCTGCGTGCTGGGCGACGTTCAGAGCGTCGGCGCGGTGATGGGCAACTTCCGCGAGAAAGAGATTGACTACGAAGACCTGGACCTTCTGCTGCTCGACTTCAAGCAGGGCGGCAAGGGCTGCCTGATGGCCGGTCATGCGGCAGTCTGGGGATCATACGATGGGATGATCCTGTGCACCAAGGGCTCAATCCAGTTCAACGGCTTCGGCTCCTGCGAGTACATGATCGAGGGCCGGGAAAAGCGGCAGCTCAGCGCCGAGGGCTACGAGCCGGGCGTGCAGCGCGAGGTGCGCGAATTCCTGGAAGCCGTGCGCGATGACACCGCGCCGACCATACCGGGCGAGGAGGGACGCAAGAACGTCGCCATCGCCGAGGCGGCTCACCTTGCCGCCCGGGAGCAGCGCATGGTGCCTGTAGCATACTAACAAGACCCCGCTCTTGCCGACCCGCCGGAAAGAGGCCTGTGCTGAGACCGCGAACAGTCGCTGTGTTACTCCTCTTGGTCACCTTGACCTGTGAGCTCCTTGTGGCCCGCCGCGCGGCCCGAGCGCAGACGCTCGACGCGCACGGCGACCCGCTGCCCTTAGTCCTGTTCCTCAGCTCCGCCCCGGATCGCCGCCACTCCGTCGCGGGCTGGGTGTGGAAGCCCTGCTTTCGCACGTTCGCGCGACACTATAGCGGGCCGGAGGCCGAGCAGCGGGAGGCCCAGTTCCTCGCCTATGCCGAGGCACAAGCGCGCGCCCACGGGCAGAGCGGGCGCCTCTTGGAAGACTGCTTCTACGCCGCCAAGACCTACCTGTGGTCTCAAAGGCCGCCCACAGCGCACATTACCTGTTGCCTGGCGGCCTTCCAAGATGACGAATGGTTATTCGTCTTCGTGCTATATCCGTTCTCCGGCGGCCGCGCCCCGTACCCGGCGCAAATCGCCGTCAACATCCATAGCTTGAGGCCGCGGCTGTGGGACTAGTCCCCCGGAGCCCGTCATGAACGTTGAGCGCATTCGCCGGTTGCTGGAAGCTGTCCGCGATGGGCGGCAGACACCCGAGGACGCCCTGAACGCGCTACGCGACCTGCCCTTCGAGGACCTCGGCTTCGCCAAGATTGATCACCACCGCCAGCTCCGCCGCGGCTTCCCCGAGGTCATTCTCTGCCGGGGCAAGACCACACCGCAGGTCGTGGAGATCTTCCGCAAGCTAGCCGAACGCGAGGGCATGGTGCTGGCCACCCGAGCTGAGCCGAGCGTGTACGAGGCGGTGCATGCCGTGGTCCCTGCAGCGGAGTACCACGAGGCCGCTCGCGCCATTACCTACGGACAGCCCTCGGCGAGCCTTCCGGGAAATGTGCTGATCGTTTCGGCGGGGACGGCGGACATCCCGGTAGCCGAGGAGGCCGCGATCACCGCGCAGATGGCCGGTGCCACTGTCACCCGCCTGTTCGACGTAGGCGTCGCGGGCCTGCACCGCCTGCTGGGGCACCGCAAGGAGCTCGAACAGGCCACCGTGATCATCGTCGTGGCCGGGATGGAAGGCGCGCTCGCCAGTGTCGTCGGCGGTCTGGTGGACAAGCCCCTCGTTGCAGTGCCCACTAGTGTCGGCTACGGGGCCAGCTTCCACGGCCTGGCCCCGCTCCTCACGATGCTCAATTCGTGCGCCTCCGGCGTGGCCGTGGTCAACATTGATAACGGCTTTGGCGCCGGCCACTTCGCTGCCCTACTGTGCCGGACGCTCCAGTCCCACCGCGAGCGCGCCTAGACCGTGTCATGCATGACGCCCTACGTGGGGGTCTTCCCTGAGGCGCTCTGCCGCCCCTAGGCTCCATTCCGAATGATCTTGCCGCCTCGGAAACTACACAGGCAGTTGTCCTTGTTCTCAAACAATGGGGAAGCGGGTGCGTTACGCTCTGCCCTGTTCCAAGGGAGTCGAGCATGAGCATCCTCCGCAGCTTCAAGGCGCCCTCAGGTCTCGCCTTGTTTCTGGTTTTGGTGGCAGCTATTTGCGCTCAGGCCGCTCCTCCTCGCCAGCGAACCCGAGCCCAACCCTCGGCGATTCTCGTGGAGGACTTCGAGGACGGCATCAGTGCCTGGACCACCAATGACGGCGACGCCGGCGCCGACCCGGAGAAGGTCCGCCTCTGCTCGATCCACCTGGTGTCGCCCGGAGCGCCCGGCGTCGGCGGCGCTCGCTGCGCCTTGATCGAGTTCAACCAGGCGGAGAACAACTGGGCCAGTGTCACCACCAAGGTTCAGGGGGCTCTCTGGGCCAAGGCCGGCTGCAACCAGTTGAGCCTCTCGCTCAAGGGTGACGGCGGCCATGCGCCGGTGCGACTGGTTTTCCGCGTCGTCTTCGAGCAGGAGAAGGTCCGCAAGGACTTGTCGTACTTCCACGACCTCTCGCTCGAGCACTGGGACTGGCGCAAGTTTACGATCCCTCTGAGCGCCTTCAAGTCCGCCGACGGTCGGCCGTTGGGCCGGGAAGAGGTCGCCCACGCCTCCATGCTCCAGTTCGTCCAATCGGGCCGCATCGAGCGTACCCGGTTCTTCGTGGACGATCTGCGCGTCGAGCGGGGCACCGCCCGGATCGCCGGGCCGCCGGCGCGCCCCTCACGTGAGATCGAGGTCGCCTTGAGCTTCGATCGCGTTGTGGGCGTGAGCCGCCTGCAGATCGGCGTCAATCTTCCGGCGCGCGTAGTGGAGGCTCTCGACGATCCCGCTCAACTCAGTGCCCTGAGCGACGCGCTGTCTCGCCTCACGCCCTGCACGGCCCGCCTTCAGCTCTCGGACTTCTACGACTTCGAGCACCGCCGGCTGGACCTGAACGCTCTTGAGCGGGTCCTGGTGTGGGTCCGCAAGACCGGCGCCACGCCTCTGATCTGTTTCGACTTGCCGGCCGCTTGGGCCGCGGAGAAGCCGGAGGGCGACTGGGGCGAGCGCCACGCCGACTTTGTGCAGGCCTGCCGGCGCGTCGTCCAGCGGCAGCGCGGGGCCGGGCGGACCTACTATGAGCTGTTCGATGAGCCGCTGCTGCACGGTCAGTTCGCCGACGTCACCGCCTTGACCAGCGCCTACAACGCCCTGGCGCAGCAGGTCGTCCGGGAGGACCCGGAAGCTCGGATCGGCGGTCCGGGCCTCGCCTCTCCCTGGCAGGAGCATCTCCGGTACTTCCTGCGAGAGGCCCGCACGCTGCACTTCCTGTCCTTCCACTTCTACGGCACCCATAACGGCGTCACCACGGACCGCGAACTGTTCGACGCAGCCGTAGGCGGCAGAGCGGCGGACCTGCCCCATCAGCTCAGCTTCCGCCAGGTCCGCGAGCTGGCGCGCCGGGAACGGTCGGACCCGCCGGAGATCTTCGTGACCAAGTTGGCGGCCAATTCGCTCCGATCGGCCGACGGGCGTGCGCGCGACTCACGCTGCACCTCGGCCTTCGGCGCCGCCTGGCTGGCCGCCTCGCTGCTGCCGGGATCGCCCCACGTTGACAAGGCCGTCTACTACCGACTGTTCGGCGACGGCTGGGGCCTGGTGGCCGAGGACGGTGCGCCGCTCCCGCCGTACCAGGCCGCGCTCTGGGCCCGAAAGTTCGCGCCGCGCGGTTCAACCGTCTGCGAAATCAAAACGCCGGCCGAAGGAGCGCTGGCCGCCGCCTGGTGGACCGGAGCCGCCCGCCACGCCTTTGTGGTCCATGGCGCCGCCGGCGATGCCAACTTCATCGTGAAGCTCTCCGGCGCGGGCCATCCACGCGCCGTGCAATTGGATCGTTTTGACGAAAGGGGGATCACCCGTGAGGCTTTGCAGCTCCCCGGCGACGGGGAGTACTCAATACGGTTGCAGGGGCCCGGGGTGGCGGTCCTACACCTCCCTGCGGAGCACTAGCGCTCATACTCGTAGGAACAGATTCATTCGCAACCTCGCCGCGGCAGGGCGCGTCCTGTTGCCGGCGCTGGTCCTGCCGGTGCTCCTGGCAGGTTGCCGTCCCGTGGCCGACTGGGACACATCCCCCTCGCACATCCTGGTCCAGATCGTCTCCTACGACAGCGACGAAGGGTTCGCCGCATGGTTCCCCACCGTCCGACTGGGCCTCTGGGGAGACGGCCGCTACGTCTTACCGCGATCGTACCCCCTGGGGCAGTACTTCACCGGCTATCTTACCCCTCCTCAAGTGCGCGCGGCGCTCGACAAGCTCGAAAAGCACGGCGTCCACCGGACCGCAGGCGAAGAACCGCCCAAGTACCCCGGCGAAATGCGCAATTATGCCCGCCCCATCCGCTACCTGTTCGACTTTCGCGGAAAGCGAACCGATGTCTGGATCTGGTCGCGCGGCTCCGATGCCGGAGGCATGATCCTGGACACACTGAAGTCATTCACCGACGATGACCCCGACCGGAGCATTCTCGTTCCCCGCGAAATCGAGGTCGCGGTTCACGCTCTGCCCAACGGCCGCCCCGACGAGCTCACCGGGGAGTGCTCCGTCCCGAGCGGCAAGGTGCCTCAGTGGCCTCGGCCCGAGGGCCGCACGCTCGCGGACCTGGACGCCCAGTGCCTGAAGATCTATCGGGCCGGCCCCCAGGGCAGCGCCTGGAACCCGCCCCAGCTCAGCGGTGCGGCAGCCCAGACCATCATTCAGGCCGCGGACAACGACTTCGGCCTGCCGGTCTTCTTCGAAGAGGACGGTCGGCTCTACTGGATTCGCTGGGCTCCGGCATTGCAGACGGCAGGAGGAACCGAGACGGCTGCCGAAGAGTCCCCCTAGTAGCGGAGACGCGCACAGAGAGGAGGGTTTGGCATGTCGAGGTTGACCACAGTGTTGCCCGTGAGTGTGGTGGTCCTGGCTGTTCTTGTGGCGGGCCCGTCGGGCCAGGCGGCCCCGGAGCGGGTCTTGGTCGGACTCAAGCCGGAGGCCGACCTTACTGCAGTGGAACTTCTGGCGACCAAGACCTTGCGCCAGTATCATCTGGTTCCCGCCGCGGCTCTGCTGGTGCCGGACGAGCGCCTGGCCGAGCTCAGGCAACTGGCCGCCGTCGAGTACGTGGAGCCGGACCTGCAAGCCGCCGCCGTTCAGAGCGGGGGGCCCGGCGAGATTCTCCCCTGGGGTGTGGATCGCTCAAACAGTGAGTTGCTATTCGGCCGGAGCCAACTGGGCGCAGGAGTGAAGATCGCCGTCATTGATACGGGCATTGACTATCGGCACCCCGACCTGCACCGCTGCTATGCCGGCGGCTATGATTTCGTAAACGAGGACCCCGATCCTGCCGATGACCACGGGCACGGAACCCACTGTGCCGGTATCATCGCCGCCGACTACAACGGCGTAGGCGTCATCGGCGTCGCGCCCCGAGCCAGCGTCTATGCGGTCAAAGTGCTCGATCGCCGCGGCAAGGGCTACTTCTCCGACATCATCGCCGGCCTCGAGTGGGCCGTGGACCACGGGATGCAGATCGCTTCCCTGAGCCTCGGGGCACAAGATGACTGCCGGACGCTGCAGCGTGCCTGCGACGCCGCCTACCGACGGGGGTTGCTCCTCGTCGCCGCCTCGGGCAATGACGGTAAGAACAAGGTCATGGCGCCCGCCCGGTACGACAGCGTGATTGCCGTGTCCGCGGTGGGCCTGGGCGATCGAGTGCCGTCCTGGGTCAGCACCGGCTCCGAGGTCGAGCTGGCCGCCGCCGGAGTCAACATTCTCTCCGCCAAGACCGGCGGCTATGCGGCGCTGCAAGGGACCTCCATGGCCGCTCCCCACGTCGCCGGCGCCGCCGCGCTGGTACTGGGCACCGAGCCGGCCGATTGCGACTTCAACCACGACGGCCGGTGGCAACCCGCCGAGGTCCGTGCGCGGCTAATTGCCACGACGCAGGATGCCGGCCCTCCCGGGCGCGATCACAAGTACGGTTTCGGCATCGTAGACGCCTTCACCGCCGGGCTACCGCGCCGGTGGGACCAGGCACCGGTCTATGTGGAGCGCCTCCTGGTGGACGAGCAGGTCCCGGCGGGGCCAACCCGAACCGCACAAATCCGCCTGCGCAATCAGACCGCGGAGGCCCAGACCGCTCGCCTGACCTTCGCCGACCGGGCCGTCGGCGGCCTCCTCGCCGTTCAGGACATCACGCTGGCGCCCCGGCAAGCTCGTGAAATCCAGCTTCACCTGCCGCCCTCAGCCCGGCAGCCCGGAACGCACGTGTTCCTGGCCCTGGTCCAACCTGCCGTCGGCACCGAGGCGTCCCGCGTGGCTTGCGTCGTCGTGCGGTGAAGTGAGCCGGATGCTTCGCCCGTTCAACGGGCAATCCAAAGGCCCGGCAGCACCCTTTACAGCCTTTTGCGGTTATGCTATAAATAGGGTGTGTCCGGTTAGTTCAGGGGGAGAACGCTTCCTTGACGCGGAAGAGGTCGTAGGTTCAAATCCTACACCGGACACCATCCAAGATCATGAACCCGGTGCATTTGGGGACTACAGGCGGCACTACCGGGCGGGCGCTCTGACGCCCGCAGTCCTCGGATGCACGGCGAAGCTAGGAAGTGTCGTTGAAGCCGCGTCCCGGACTGCCGGGGCGCGGTTTTGCTCGTTTCGCGTCGCTGCTGTTGTCCGCCGCGACGCAGCGTCCAAACCAAGCCGAGAGGTTGGTGCCCCATGGGAACGATCAAGGTGACGCTTCCGGACAAGTCCGTGCTCGAGTGCGAGCGGGGCACCACTGCCGCGGCCCTGGCCGAGCAGATCGGCCCCCGGCTCGCCCAAGCTGCGGTCGCGGCCCGCGTCAACGGTCAACTCGTTGACTTGAGCACGCCGCTGGAAGAGGATGCCGAGGTCGCCATCCTAACCTTCGCCGATCCCGAGGGCCGCCGGGTCTATCGCCACTCCACTTCCCACGTCATGGCCCAGGCGGTTCAGGACCTCTTCCCGGGCACGAAGCTGGCCATCGGGCCCGCCATCGAGGACGGATTCTATTACGACTTCGACAGCGACACGCCCTTCAGTGCCGAGGACCTCGAGCGCATCGAGGCCCGCATGAAACAGATTATTGACGAGGCCGCGCCCTTCGTCCGGGAAGAGCTTCCGCTGGCCGAGGCGCGCGCGCGATTTGAGCAGGCCGGAGAAGACTACAAGGTCGAGATCCTGGACGATCTGCAGCAGGCGGCGGCCGACGAGGAAACGGCGGACGAAGCCCAGGTGAACGAGAGCGGGGTCGTGACGCTCTACCACGACGGCGACTTCGTGGACCTCTGCCGCGGCCCGCACCTGCCCGACACCGGCAAGATCGGCCGCGTCAAGCTGCTAAACGTCGCCGGCGCCTACTGGCGCGGAGACGAACGCCGCCCGATGCTCCAGCGCATCTACGGCACCTGCTTCCCGACGCAGAAGGAGCTCGACGAGTACCTCGCCCGCCTGGAAGAGGCGAAGAAACGCGACCACCGCCTCCTGGGTCGCGAACTGGACCTATTCAGCTTCCATCAGGAAGCCGGCCAGGGCCTGGTTTACTACCATCCCAAGGGAGCCATGCTCCGCCACGTCATCGAGGACTTTCTCATTCGGGAGCATCTGAAGCGCGGCTACCAGCTCGTGGTCACGCCTCACCTGGTTAAAGCCGACATCTGGGAGACGTCCGGCCACGCCCAGCAGAATTACCCGATGTACTACACGGAGATCGAGGGCCGCTCGTACGGCATCAAGCCCATGAACTGCCCCGGGCATATCCTGATCTACAAACAGCACACTCGCAGCTATCGCGACCTGCCGATCCGCTACTTCGAGCTGGGGACGGTCTACCGCCACGAGCGGGCCGGCGTGCTCCACGGCCTGCTGCGGGTCCGCGGGTTCACGCAGGACGATGCCCACATCTTCTGCCGCCCGGACCAACTGGAAGCCGAACTCATCGGCGTTCTCAACTTCGCCAAGGACATGCTGCACACGTTCGGGTTCGAGCACTATGATATCTACCTGAGCACGCGACCCGAGAAGTCGCTGGGCACGGACGAGATGTGGGAGCGCGCTACGGGCGCTCTGGCCTCGGCCCTGGAACACCACGGCGAAAAGTACGAGGTTGATCCCGGCGAGGGCGTCTTCTACGGGCCCAAGATTGACGTCAAGCTCCGCGATGCCCTGGACCGTGAGTGGCAGGGGCCTACGATTCAATGCGACTTCAACCTGCCTGAGCGGTTCGATATGACGTATGTCGGCGACGACGGTCGCGAGCATCGCCCAACCATGGTCCACCGCGTCGTCCTGGCCGGCATCGAGCGTTTCCTGGGCGCGCTCATTGAGAACTGCGCCGGTACCTTTCCCGTCTGGCTCGCGCCGGTCCAGGCGGTCGTGCTTCCCATCGCCGAGCGGCACCAGGACTACGCGGAGCGCGTCCGCGCCGAGCTCTTCGCGGCCGGGCTGCGGGTGCAACTCGACGCTCGCAGCGAAACCCTGGGCTACCGCATTCGCGACAACCAGGCCCAAAAGGTGCCCTATATGCTCGTGGTCGGCGACAAAGAGCGGGAGGGGCAGACTGTTGCGGTGCGGTCCCGCGAACAGGGCGACGAAGGCGCTGTGCCTCTGGCCGACTTCCGAGACCGCTTGCTGGCTGAGGCCCAGCCGCCGCGCACCTAGACGCGGCTTCCCGGCCGCCACCCGCTGGTCGCATGAACGCTACGAACGGGAACCGGGGCTGTCAACCGCGGCGTGCCGCTATTGCGGGCCTGCTCCTGGCGTCTCTGGTCGCGCTCGGATTGGGCTGCGCCCGGCAGGCTATTACGCCCAGCCGGCCTCCCAGGTCGCCCAAGAGCACGCCGGGCCAGGTGCCCGAGGTTGAGGACCTCATGAAGCGCATGCAGCCCGTCGTCACCGAGATCGGCGATACGCTGGGCCGCGATTCGCTCCAGGGCATGCTGACGAAGAGCAAGCGGCTCAAGCAGCTCGCGGCCGCTATCCCCGAGGCCCCGGGCGTCAGCGGCTTCAACCGCCGCCGCGAGGAATTGCAGACGGCGGCGGATTCATGCGCCGCGGCCGTCGCCCAACGGGACCTCGACGCTGCCAAGACAGCCTTCAGCAACATCAACCAGGCTTGCTCCCGCTGCCATGCAGCATACCGCAACCGGCAAGCTGTTCCGTCGCGTCGCTCACGGCATGACCCGTGCCTTGACAGCACCGGCGTCACAACACATACTATCGTCCGTACGCCGCGGACCAGCCCGCCGGGGGCGTATGTGCTGGACCTCGGTTGCAGCCGCTTCCGATCAAAAGGAACGACGCAGCATGGGAGCGCGCAGAATCTTGGTGCAGCGGGGGTCCGAATTGCGCCAACTGGCAGTGCTGGCGGAGGCTCCTCCTCACAACGAGGCCGAATTGCAGGGGGTCTGCGCCGCTCATCCGGAGCTTCTGCCGCACGAAGCCTTGGGCCTAACGCCGCTGCTCTCCATTGGCCGGGAAGTGCCGCTGGCCCCCGGCCTGCCCGACCTCCTGGCGCTCGACCGCGAGGGGCATATTGTGGTCGTGGAGTTCAAGCTCCTGGCCAGCTCCGACCGCCGGCGTGCGCTCGCTCAGGTCCTGGACTACGCGGCTGCCCTCTGGGGACAATCGTACGCCGACTTGGAGCGCATCGCCCTCGACTTCTTCAGCAGCGGCCGGTGCTGCGACGTTCGGCTCAGGGCGGCGCAAACTCTGGCGGAGGCCGGACGTTTTTTCTGGCGCGACACTGACGAACACGACACTGACTTTGACCCGGAGCGATTTCGACAGGCCATTGACGCGAATCTGGACGCCGGTTCTCTCGACCTGGTCTTGGTCGCAGACCGTCTTCCCCCGGCCCTGGGCCGGACCGCCGCCTATCTAAGCCGCGTCGGCAATCTGAGTGTGCACGGAGTGGAGATCGCCCGTTTCGAGACCTGCGACATGGTCGTCTATGTGCCGCGGGTCGCCTTTAGCGGGTCCCACCCCTCGGACAGTACGTCCGCTGCACCGACGGCCCGGGACACAGCACGGACTCACCCGCCAACCACGAGCCCAGCGCCGCAAAAAGACCACCGGGGTGACACGCTCAGCGGCGCCTGGGGGCTCGCCGACGACGATATGCCGCACAAGGACCACTTATCATGACGTTTCAACGGCTACTGGCCACACTCAACGACTACTGGCAGGCGCAGGGATGCGTCATTACCCAGCCCTACGACCTCGAGATGGGTGCCGGCACCATGAGCCCCGACACCTTCTTGCGCGCCATCGGCCCCGAGCCCTGGAACGTGGCCTATGTGCAGCCCTCCCGCCGCCCGACCGATGGCCGATACGGCGAGAATCCCAATCGCTTCCAGAAGTTCTTCCAGCACCAGGTCATCATGAAGCCCTCGCCCGACGACATCCAGGAACGCTACCTGAACAGTCTGGAAGCACTGGGCCTTGACCCCCTGGCGCACGACATCCGGTTCGTGGAAGACGATTGGGAGTCGCCCTCCCTCGGCGCCGCCGGCGTCGGCTGGGAAGTCTGGCTCGACGGCATGGAGATCACCCAATTCACGTACTTCCAGCAAGTGGGCGGCCTGGAGTGCCGCCCTGTGTCGGCGGAGATCACCTACGGCCCCGAGCGGCTGGCGATGTACCTGCAGAACGTGGACAACTATCGCGACCTGATGTGGTCCGACACTGTCAGCTACGGCGAGATCCGCTACCAGGAAGAGGTGGAGTTCTCGCACTACAACTTCGACGACGCCGACATCACCGCCCTGCGCCGACTATTCGAGCTGTACGAGGCCGAGGCCCAGCGCATCATTGACCTGGGTCGGCCCCTGCCGGCCTACGACTATTGCCTGAAGTGTTCGCACACCTTCAACCTGCTGGACGCGCGTGGCGCCGTCAGTGTCAGCGAACGCGCCCTGCTTATCGGTCGCTGCCGCAAGCTGGCGGTCCAAATCGCCAAGCTCTACTACGCCGAACGGGAAGCCCGCGGCTTTCCCCTGCTGTCCCAGCCGGCCGTTCCTGCGTAGCTCTGCGTCCGTAGGAGTGTTTCATGCCCAGCGATTTCCTGCTCGAGATCGGTGTCGAGGAGATCCCGGCCTCGATGGTGCTTCCGGCTCTGGACCAACTGGAGACCGGCCTCCTTGAGCTCTGCCAACGCCACCGCCTGGACCACGGTGAGATCACCACTTACGGCACTCCCCGCCGTCTGGCTGTGCTGCTGTGTGCCCTGGCCGACCGGCAGCAGAGCACGCGCCAGGAGGTGCGCGGGCCCAAAGCCGAGGTCGCCTTTGACGCGGAGGGCAAGCCCACCCGCGCCGCCGAAGGCTTTGCTCGCAGCAAGGGCGTGCCCGTAGAGAGCCTGGAAGTGCGCGAGACCGACAAGGGCGCCTTCGCGTACGCCGTCTTTGAGGACGAGGGCCTCCCGGCGCTGGAGCTGTTGGCCCGTGACCTGCCTTCGCTGGTACTCGGCCTGAGCTTCCCCAAGAGTATGCGCTGGGCGAACACCACGGCCCGCTTCGCGCGACCCCTTCGCTGGCTCGTCGCGCTGCTGGGCGAGCAGGTGGTGCCCTTCGAGATCGAGGGCGTGCGCTCCGGCCGCCAATCCCGCGGACATCGCTTCCTGTGCCGGGACCCCGTTCCTCTCGCCTCGCCCCACGGCTACCTCGACGCCCTGCGCGCCGCCCATGTCATTGCGGACCACCGCGAACGCCGCGAGCTGATCCGCACGCAAGTCGCCCAGTGCGCCGCGGACGCCGGCGCCGGCGTCCGCTGGGATGAGGACCTGCTCACCGAGGTCAGCTTTCTGGTCGAGTTCCCGACTGCATTCGTTGGAGAGTTCGAGCCGGACTTCCTCGCGCTGCCGGACGACGTGCTCGTTACCGTCCTCGAAGGGCACCAGAAGTACTTCGCCCTGGAAGCCCCGGACGGGAACCTGGTGAACAAGTTTGTCGCGGTGCGCAACGGCGACGAGGCCCACTTGGACACGGTACGAACCGGCGCGGAGCGGGTAGTCCGTCCCCGACTGGCCGATGCGCGGTTCTACTTCGAGCGCGACCGGCGACGGCCCCTGCAAGCACGCCTGGAGGACCTGGAGCGCGTCACCTACATCCAGGGACTGGGCAGCCTGCTGGACAAGACGCACCGTCTGGAGCACCTGGTGGCGATTCTCGCCGACCAGCTCACCATCTCCGACCAGGACCGCGCCGCGGCTCAACGAGCTGCTCGGTTGTCCAAGTGCGATCTGGTGACCGACATGGTCCTGGACTTCGCCAGCCTGCAGGGCCGCATGGGCGGAGAATACGCTCGCCTCGACGGCGAGCCGGAGCCCGTCTGGCGGGCCATTCGCGAGCACTATCAGCCCGGCTCCGCCGGCGCCGCCATTCCCTCCACCGGGCCGGGCCGCCTGCTCAGCCTCGCCGACAAGCTCGACAACTTGGCCGCCTGCTTTTCCCAGGGCCTTCTCCCTCGCGGAACCGCTGACCCCTATGCCCTCCGCCGCCAGGCCCAGGGCATTCTGAGCATTATCCTTGAGGCCGACTGGCGCCTAGCCCTCCCGGCGGTGCTAGAGCCCGCGCTGGCTGCCTTTCCGGCTCCGGCTGAGTACCCCAAGAACACGCCCGAAGACTACCAACCGTTGGCCGCCCTGCACCGGTTCTTTCTCCAGCGTCTGGACGCCGTTCTCGACGACGCCGGCATCGCCTATGACCTTCGCCGTGCGGTTCTGGCGGCGCCTTGCCCCGATCTACTCGCCGCCTACGAACGCGCGGTTCTGCTGGGCGACCGCCGCAAGTCCGATACCGACTTCGAACCCCTGTGCATCGCCGCGACCCGCGTGGCGAACATTGTGCGCCCCACCGATACGCCCGACGATGCCGTGTGCGATCCGGACGCCCTCGTTGAGCCCTCCGAGCAGGCACTCCACAGACGCTTCGCCCATGTGGCGCAGATCTGTGCCGAGGCCCTCGACGGCGAGCCGCAGTGGCCCACGGTCTGGCTGCACCTCACACACCTGCGCGAGCCGATTGACCGCTTCTTCGACGACGTCCTGGTGATGACCGATGACGACGCGTTGCGCCACAACCGCCTGGCCCTGCTCCGCTCGCTGGACAATCTGTTCCTGCGGGTTGCCGATTTCACCCAGGTTGTCATCGAGTAGGGCGGTCCGGACAGTCCGATGACCATCCGCGAACGCACCGAACAGCTCGAACGGGAGACCTTGTCTCCCTATGCCGCGTTGAGCGCGGAAACGCGCGGTCGCCGCCAGCCGGAGACACCGTGCGTCGTGCGCACCGAGTACCAGCGCGACCGTGACCGCATCATCCACAACTGCAAGGCCTTCCGCCGCTTGGCCCACAAGACCCAGGTGTTCATTGCTCCGCGCGGCGATCATTACCGCACGCGCCTGACCCACACCCTCGAGGTCGCCCAGATTGCGCGCACTATCTCCAAGGCCCTCCGCTTTAACGAGGAGCTCACGGAGGCCATTGCCCTGGCGCACGACGTCGGACATACCCCGTTCGGCCACGCCGGCGAGTGGGCCCTGGACAGCGCCTATCGCGCTGTGGACCCCGACGCGCATTTCGCCCATCACGAACACAGCCTGCGCGTCGTGGATGAGCTGGAGCGCGACGGCTGCGGCCTCAATCTCACCGCCGAGGTCCGCGACGGCATTGTGGCGCACACCAAGGGCGAGGCGGACCTCGAGGAGGGACTCGAGAACGACCTCCCCCTCACCCTGGAAGCGATGGTCGTCCGCATCGCGGACCGGATTGCCTATGTCAACCACGATATTGACGATGCTCTGCGCGCCGGCTTGATCGAGCTTGACGATCTGCCCGAAGACGCCATCGCCCTGTTGGGCCGACGGCACAGCCAGCGTGTACACGCCATGGTCGCGGACCTCATCACCGCCAGTCTCGACCGGGACCGCATCACTATGACGCCGCCCATCGTCCGCGCTGTCAACCAGTTGAAAGACTTCCTGTTCGAGCACGTTTACAATGCCGCCGGACCCAAGGGCCGTCAGATCAAGAAGGTTGAGGCGCTTATTCACGGCCTGTTCCAGGCCTATATGGCTGACGACACGGCGCTGCACGAGGCCATCGGCCTGGTCCCGACCGACCGCAAGCTGCGCGCTCGGCTGGTCTGCGACTGGATCGCGGGCATGACCGACCGCTTCGCGCGTCAGCAATACGTCCACCTGTTTCTGCCCACGCAGTTCGACCCGGAGGCAACCGAGTGACCCCGCGCGACAACCGAGCGCACGGTTGGGCTCCGCACCGGCCCCTCGGCGCCGCCTTGCTGGGCTTGGCGGTCGCCCTGCCCCTGCTTCTCGGCTGCCGCCGCGGCGTGCATCAGCTTGAGCCGGTCTCGGAGCCAAGCCTGGGCCGGTTGGGCCCCTTGTTCCGCAGTGACGAATGGGGTCTGATCGTCCATGCGCCCCGGGGCTGGCGTGTGGAGACCGGCACTGACTTCGGCGGGGCAGCGCTGTTCCTGGGCCCAATCGAGGGCGGCTTCGCCACCAACATCACGGTAGTCTCGGTCCCGGCCGTAGGCCAGTCGTTGGACGATTTCTGCCTCAGCCAGGAACGCGATCTCAAGGCAGCTTCCGAGGACATCAAGATCGTGAAGCGCAGTGCGGGCCGCCTCGGGAATGTCCCGGCTCGTCTCGTACGGCTCAAGCACCGGCAGGACCACACGGCCATCGAGGCCCTGCAATGCTCGGCGCTTCGGGCCGGACGCGGCTATGTCCTGACCTTGAGCGCCGCCGCTGGACACCTTGATCGCCACATACCCGACTTCGAACGCTGTCTAGCCGACGCCCTTCTGTCGGCCCCCGAGGACCCGCCACAATGACCGGACGCGTTTATCTAGTCGGCGCCGGACCCGGCGATCCCGAGCTGTTCACGCTCAAGGGCGTTCGCTGTCTGCGCACCGCCGAGGTTGTGGTCTACGACCGCCTGGCCTCCGACGAGCTCCTCCGCTACGCCCCGCCCGACGCCGAGCTGATCTTCGTCGGCAAGCAGCCGGCGGCCCACGCTATGCCGCAGGACAAGATCAATGCCCTGCTGGTGGAACACGCTCGTCGGGGCCGGACCGTGGTGCGTCTCAAGGGTGGCGATCCCTTCCTTTTCGGACGCGGCGGCGAGGAGGCCCTCGCCCTGGCCCAAGCCGGTGTGCCCTTCGAAATCGTCCCCGGCATCACATCCGCCCTCGCAGCCCCGGCCTACGCCGGAATCCCCGTCACGCATCGCGGCGTCGCCTCAAGCCTCCTAATCGTCACCGGCCACGAGACCGCGGACAAGGCCGAACCCGCCGTTGACTTCGGCGCCCTCGCCTCCGCCGATACACTCGTCATTCTCATGGGCCGCCGCAACCTCGACCGGATCGTGCGCGACCTCTTGCGCGCCGGACGGCCACCCACCACACCCGTGGCTCTCGTCCAGTGGGGCACCACACCCACACAGGCGACGATCTCAGGCCCGCTCAACGACATTCTCTCTCTGGCGGACCAGCAGGGCCTCACGGCCCCTGCCGCGATTGTCGTGGGCGACGTCGTCCCGCTCCGCGAAGACATCAAGTGGTTCGAGCTGCTGCCCCTGTTCGGCGCCCGCATCGGCGTCACGCGGCCTCGCGACCGGGCCGATGAGCTCTGCGACCTGCTCCGGGCACGGGGCGCCCTTCCGGTCCGCATCCCGACGATCAAGACCCTTCCCGCCGAGGACCTCAACCCGCTCCGCGAGGCCATCGCCCGGCTATCTGAGTACGACTGGCTCCTATTCACCAGCGTC
>JALGUG010000018.1 GCA_029820995.1 Candidatus Zipacnadia bacterium | reverse complement strand
AAGATGGTCGCCGACATTCTTGATGGTCAGGGCGGTTACGAGGTCCATCCGGTCGTCAGTGGGAAGCTGGGGGAGAAGACGCGGCTGGTGTAACGTGGCCGACGTGAACGTACGGCCTGGCAAGAGCCTCTTGTCCAAGTGCAGTACGAAAGGCCCCTTGAGACGCATCTCTCGTTGATCGGCATCATAGTCACGATTGAGCAAGTGAAGGGCCACAGGTTCCGCGGAGTCCGCCGGTACCGCCCGGGGCAAGACCCAGATGCTTTCGGCTCCCTCCAAGGCGATGGGGCGGGGCAGGATGTCGGGTAGGGCTCCGCCATAGTACTCGATCACGGGGCGTTTCCCCGCTTCCCCGCCAGGTTGGTCACTCTCCGTCTGGTCTCGTCCGAGAGAAAAGCCGGACTGGCAATCAGGACTGCAGCGCACCCTTCGAGGTCTGCGGCGCTCACGTGTCGCTCCAAGAGGTCATTGCCCTCCAGGGCCAGATGGAACGGGATATTCGCGTCCGCCAGACGCTGGACGAGCTGCTTGAGCCACTGCCGATCGTGCTCGATGGCGTCACAACTGACCACCACGGCCAACACGGAGAGAGGCTCGTGCCGATCGAGGAGCGGAGCCACTTGCTTGATGAAATGGGCCATACAGGCGTAATGGTCGGTCGTCGGGCGATACGTGTCCGAACCCTTCACCGGGTCCATGACCCACGCTTTGCACGGGATCATCAGGTGGTGCCCGAGCGCATACCCCATGGCGATCCACGTGCACACTAGCACGGGATGTTGGTCCGTCTTCATCTCATACCAGTCGTGGCCATGGGCCGTACTGGCCACCGGCTGGTGGACGGCGTCACCGAGTTTGTACACGAGCAGCGGATCAACTGGCGGCCGGCGGCCCTTGGCCTCGTGCGCGACCTCGGTTGTCATGAAATCTTGCACTTCTAGGAACGGCAGCTTGATCCACGTTCCCGGATTCGCGTTCATTGAAAGCGGAACTGCGGCACCGACCTTGGCCCGCACCTGGTCGCGCAGCTCGCGGACATACTCGACGGTGCTGAAGAGCTGAAAACGGAGGAACTCCCGCCACAAGGGCGCGCGGCGTGGATCGCCGCCGTGGCGGCGAACGAACTGACCGTAATCGAAGTCCTCGAGCGACTCGATCCCGGCTTTCCGCCAGACCTCGGCCGGACGCCGGCCGAGCCAGTCCCGGAAAGCTGCCGTGGCGTGCTGGGAGAAGTCGCCGGGCTTCGGGGCCAGGAGTCCGTAGGCGCCCATCGCCGGCTCGTCGAAGTGCAGCGCCGTCGCCCCGGTGGCTGCGATGGCGTCCATTTGATCCGCGAACCACTGACGCGCCGTCGGCGAGTACACCGAGGCCATCGGTATCCGCCAGCGTTTGCGGAGCCAGGGCACAGGGACCCAATCCCCGTCAACATCACGCACCGTGTCGCGAGTTAGATCAATACCCAGTTCCGCGAGACGCTGGAGGGTGCCCTCGTTGTCCTTGCGGAGCTGCCAGAACAGCCCGGCGTGCGGCGAATCACGGCGCCCCTCGGCAATGATGCACCGGCCGCCCTCCTGGACCATGGCGCAGTCCACGGCGTGCAGCCGCACGCCCGCCTGGTGTGCCCTGGCGATCAATTCCCGGCGCTGGGCAATGGCCTCGTCCGTGGCCCGGAGCTGGCCGCCCCATGCCACTACGTCAATCCGGTACTTGCGCAGCGTCTCCGGCTTCGATTCCTGGTACATGGCGATGATGTCGGAGTGGTGGATGAGCTCCCCGCGAGTTGGCACACAGCGGGCACCGGTGATGCCAATCGGCGGCCGTGGAGCCGGCCGTTCGGAGTCGCGGAGCTGAACGACCGACAGGTCATCCACGTCCACGAGGCCCGGCTGCCTGAAGGACAGGAAGAAGCGGCCGGAACCGGCCGCCGGCGGCTCGGCGACAAAGCGAAACGAACGCCACTCGGGCGTAGGGCGCAGAGCGACCTGCCAGAATCGTTCCCGCGCGCCCTGGTGTTGGCGAATGCACAGCTCAACGCGCGTGCCGGTCGGGCTGCGTAATTGACCGGTGACGGCGTACGCCTTCCCGGCCTCAAGCGTGACATCGAACTGCGAACGCAACTGGAGCACGCTCTGCGCTCGTGCGGCGCGCACCAGCTCCAGACGCAGTGCTTGTCCCTGGCCGTCGGCGCCGGTGATCTTCGTGTAGCGTGTACTGGCCCCGCTCCAGGTGGAGACGTCCTCCCACCTATCGGGCACCTCGCCCTCGGCGGTCCCCGTATCCCAATTGCTGGTCAGGGGGCGCCAATTCCCTTCAAAGCCCCCGTTCTCCAGCAGGTTCTCGGCGGCAAGGAGCGGCACTGCCACAAGAATCGCACCGAGAGCCGCCAATGTCCCGCTACCATGTAGCATAGTCTCACCCCCGGCAAGAGTGCCGTCAGTTCGTCGCGCGGCCGAGCCCTAAGTCGTCCCTTGCGCGTCGAGATCGCTCAGAACTCGTTCAGCAACGGCGTCGTCGGGATGCGCCTTCCGCCGCTGGGTCGCCCACTGGCGGAGCCTTCGCACTAGCTCCTCGGCCTCCTGCTCTCGCCCCAGGGCTCGCAGTGCCCGAGCCGTGTACAGGTCGGCCTCGCCAAGCTGGGCATGTTTCTCCTCGGCGGCGGCGCGCAGGTGCTGCTCTCGCTTGCCGCCATCGCCGGCTTCCTCTGCCGCCTCGGCCAGCAGCCAGTGGACCTTCGCCTCCGCCGCGTGGGCCGCCCGGCCCACGCCCAGGTTCCGTGGATAAGTCAGGGCCTGCTCGTAATCCTCGATCGCCCCCCTCGGGTCGCCCGCCTGCCGCCGCTGCGCGGCACGGCCCAGCAAAGCCGTCGTCCACAGCATGTGCATCTGACGCGCGCCCTCCCAGGGCCGAAACTTGTGCGTCTGCATGACCTCGATGGCCTGGTCCCAACGCTTGAGCTGTACCAGGCACTCGATCCGCCGTGCGGCCACCTCCCAGCGACTCAACACCTCGGGGGGTGCCGTCGCGAACGCCGCAAGCCGCTCCTCCGGGTTCGCGCCGTGCGCCAGCAGGGCCCGTTCGCGTTCCAGGTAAAGCCGATACTCCCCCGGCCGCCGCTTGATGGCCCGGTCATACCACTCCAGCGGGGCTCGCGGGTCATCCTTCCACAGTAAGCGGGCCAGCGCGACGTTACGCCACAGCACTGCATTGCCTTCGCCGCGGCTGGCCGCTGCCTCCCAGGATGCCAACGCCTCTTCTCGTCGCCCGAGCGAGGCCAGAAGATCCCCGAGGTATAGCCGCGCCTTCCAGTCCGACGGATTCCGCCGGATCGCTTCCCCCAGGATCGCCAGCTCCTCCACCCGCGAGGGGAAGCAGTACTCCGGATCAGCCTCGGCCGCCACTTTGAGGTCCCGTGCCGTTTCGGGCTCATCCGCGAAGGCCGCCAGGTAGTAATAGGGCATCGGCGACCTCTTGGCCACCTCCGGGCTCTCCACAGCAACGCGCAACAGCTCGACGGCCTCCTCCGTCATGCCCAGGTCCTGATACTCCAGGGCCACCTCCAGCCATGCCTCTGGGTCGCCGTTAGTCGCCTTTTTCAGCTTCTCCAGGGCCTCACCGGCCGCTACCTGGTCCTCGCGCACCGTGGCGGCGAACCAGCGCTCCGCGGCCAGGTCAACCGCCAGAGGATCCTCCGCTCCAACGGGACGCCCGTGCCTGACGCCGCCGCGGCCCCCGAGCCGCCGTGCCACGGTTGCCAGAAAGCGCGTCGTTGGACTGTCCGCCGCATGAGCCAGGAGTTGCACTGCCCGGGCGGAGTCCCGATCACGGATCGCCAGTTTGGCCAGCGTAACAGCCGCCTCAGTGCGACAAGCTGTGCGGCCCATCAACCGCCACAGGATGTCTCTCGCCGTGTTCTCCTCGGCTTGAGCCAGATGGGCGATCGCCAGGTAGTACCAGCCCTCGTCGCTCTCCGCGTTTCGGGCAACGGCTTCTCGCAGATGGCGGCAACTGTCTTCGAACAGCCCCGCCCCGTAGTCCAGCCGGCCCAGCCCCAGGTGTGCCGGACCGCAGCCCGCGTCTTTCTTCAGGGCCCGGTCGTATAAGCTCCGGGCTCCCTCCACCTCGCACCACTTCTCCTGACGGACGGCGTGTTGGCACAGCTCCTCTGCAGTGACCGCCGGGTCATCGGGAGTGCGCAAGGTTTCCTTGGGCAGCTCTATGGCAGGCTCCCTCAGATACCGCGGAGGGTGCTCGTAGCGGATCACCTCCCGGCGCCCGACCCTCAGGGCCAGGCTGATGATCTCCTGTGAACCCTCCCTCGGCGGCGCCGGCACGGCCTCTGAAAGGGGCTGACCGGGCCTCACCTCGCACGACTTGCTCCAGACCGGCCGGCCGCCAATCTCCAGCACCAGCTTCCCTCGACCGCCGCGATGGTTCACCATGGCGCCGACGCGTGTTGCCTCGCCCTCCGGACGCAGATTGAGGGCCGCTTGCTCGTTCGCCCAGACGAAGCCCCCCATGCCACGCACCGGCCACCAGTATTCGGTCCAGCTCACCGCCTGGTACGGCGACAGAAACTCGAACGTGCTCTGGTCCACGAACCGCCCGCTCTGCAGTTCCACATACTGGCCGTCGGCGTCGGTCAGCAGATCAACCCAGATCATCCCCTCGTCCGCGGTGCCCCACGTGAAGAACTTCTTCCCGCGATCGAGGTGATGATCGGACCAGTGCACCAACCCGGCATCTAGTTCCTCATAGTAGCAGCCGAAGAAGTCTTCAGTGACATCGAGGGCGAAGATGTCGTTGGGTCGCTCGTGGTTTCGGTACCAGCTCAAGTCCCGACCGTCGTGAATCGGGTACGGATGCTCGCCGGCCGCTGTGCGGCACTTGGTGGCCGGATAGACCAGATGCAGATCCTCCCGCGCAGGCACAGCCGAGTTCGTCCAGAAGTAGTGTCGCTGCCGCACGGGCCGCGGGTTGCACAGCATTACGTCTTGGCGCAACCTGGCCTCGCCCGGCGCGAGCGAGAGCCGCACGCTGCACCGCATGCGGCTGACCCGGTCCGTGTAGCCGATGGTGATGCCGGCTGCTCCGGTCTTCGGGTCTTCGCTGATCACATGCGGAACAGGCGAAACCGTGACGCAGGTGTGCCCCTGCGGGAAGTTGAACTCGATCCCTCCCGAAATCCAGGCCCCCCGACGCGCGACCAGACCGTACTTGACCACGTTGTTGCGATAGAAGACCTCCCGCCCGGCGACCTTGTCGTACAGCGAGTACAGGTGTCCGCCCAATTCGGGTAGCACAATGGCGTGCAGGTATTCGTTCTCCAGGTGCAGAGCCTTATAGGCAATGACGCGCACCTCGTCGGTCAGGTCGTCCTGCATTGGGTAGGGATAGACTCGGCTGCGTCCCGTCCTGTGCCACGGCGGAAGCGGATCCTCAGGCCCCAGCAGGTATGTTTTCAGCCGCAGCTCGTCTTGCCAGAAGTTCACGCTCATCGCGATCCTCTTTCTTCGGGCGAAAGCCCCTTCCCATCCGCCGGGCCTCCGGCGGCCTTCGCCCTCCGCTTGATTCGACCTCCCGGCCCTCCAGCGCTTGAGACCCCTCGCCTGCGCGAGGTCTTTCTGGGCCGGCCCTGCGGCACTGGGCTCACCAAACGCGAGA
This sequence comes from Candidatus Zipacnadia bacterium, assembly GCA_029820995.1. Taxonomy (GTDB): domain Bacteria; phylum Armatimonadota; class Zipacnadia; order JALGUG01; family JALGUG01; genus JALGUG01. Next base: position 32,397 of record JALGUG010000018.1, on the reverse strand, counting down.
GTCGGCTCCATGTGGTAGGCGTGGCGCGTCGGGCGCTGGAAGGAGCTGGAGTCGGCACTGCATCCCCCACCCGCAATGCAGAATCCGGGTCCCACAAACGATAACGCCGAAGGGCGGTCGCGGACGCGCACCATCGTTGTAGGCTGCTCAGCGAGCGCTAAGTTTTGCGCTCTCGGACTCGAGCGGCGGGGAAGAGGATGTTGTTGAGGATCAGGCGGTAGCCGGGCGAGTGCTTGTGGAAGGACAGATCGGTGGGAGCCTCGCCCACGACGTGTGCATAGTCCTCGGGATCGTGGCCACCGAGGAAGGTGAAGGTGCCGTCTCCGCAGTCGCCGTGGATGTACTTGACCCAGTCCTTATCCTTCGCGTAGCCCATGACGATCACGCTGTCCTTGAGCGTCGCCCGGTTGAAGGCCGTCGTCAACCCGAGGAAGTCCTGGATCCGGCCGGTGTGGCACTGGGTCAGCATGCTGACGATCGGGTCCTGTTTCGCGGAGAACTCGAACAGATCGAAGGTGTCCCCCTGCGAGATTATCTGCCCGCGCTTGGGTGAGACGTCAATGTCGGAGAACTCCACGGTACGCGGGTTCTTCTCTAGGTGGAAGTTCTTGAAGGCGAAGGTCTGGGTGAAGTCCAGCTTGGCGTCGGCGTCGGGGTCCAAGGGCGTCCCGTCAATCTCCGGCGGCACGATGTCCACGCCCGCGGCGGCCAGCGCGATGTCGAGCGTATCACAGGCGGCGCACATCGCGAACAGGAAGCCGCCTTGCTCCACGAACCGGCGGATGCCCCGGGCCACGGCGCACTTAAGCGCCTGGACGCTGGGGAAGCCCGCCTGCCGGGCGGTCTTCTGGGCCGTGGCGACCTGGCGCTGATACCAGGGCTGATGGCCAAAGGCCGCCCAGAAGCGCCCATACTGGCCGGTGAAGTCCTCGTGGTGCAGGTGGAGCCAGTCGTAAAGCTTGAGCTTCCCGGCCAGCACGTCCAGGTCCCACACCTTGTCGTACTTGATATCGGCATAGGTGAGCGCCAGGGTGACGGCGTCGTCCCACGGCTCCTTGTCCGGGGGCACGTACACGGCGACCCGGGGCGCCTTCTCCAGCACGATGCGCTCCATGTTCTCCTGGACGATCGTGGCGTAAATCTGCTGCACCTCGGCCTGCGATACGGGCTGCACGCGCACCCCAAGGGCCTTGGCGCGCAGGCGAACGTCGGGCCGGTCCGGCAGCAGAAAGCTGCCGCAGCGATAGTTGAGCAGCCACTCAGCCGTGTACACACGCGGCGCCTCCAGACACCAGTACGTCAGCCCATAGGCGCGCAGATGGTCGGTCTGCGCCTGGTCCATGGGCACCAAGAGGTGCTGGGCCAGCGCCGCGGACGCGCACACACCAAGCAGAGCTAAACCGGAACGGAGCTTCATGGTGGATGACACACGCGAGATAGGGTACTGTCTAGAAACGCGCCGCCGGTGGGAGCAGTTCCGTGAGGCCGGGCCACGGCTCAGATCTTGCGCACCCGCAGGACATCCAGCAGGCCGCGCAGCCGTTGAACAATGCGGTCGAGGGTCTGGCGGCTGTCAATGTCCAAGGACATACGTAGAACGGCGACCCCGGGCTGATCGGTTTGAACATCCGCCGCGGCGATGTTGATCCCGCTTTCGGCCACAATGGCCGTGATGTGGGACAGCAGCCCCACGCGGTCCAGAGCCGTGACCTCGACTTGCACCCGAAACGTAGTGTCGCCGATCTCGGGCCAGGTGAGGTCCAGGGCGCGCTCCGGCTCGCGACGGATGTGATACAGGACGTTCTTGCAGTCGGCCCGATGGATCGTCAGTCCTCGCCCTCGTGTGATGTACCCGACGATCTCGTCGCCGGGCAAGGGGTGACAGCATTTCGAGAGCCGCGACTGGAAGTCAGGACCGCCGACCGGTGCCACCTGGGGCTCGGAGACCTTCTCCAGGGCTTGCTGCGGCAGCAGGAGTTGCGCCTCCTCGCTCAAGGTTGCCGGACGATGGTACTCACTGGTTAGACGAGCGATTACCGTTTCGGGCTCCAGATCGCCGAAACCGATGGCGGCGTAGAGGTCTTCCTCCGTCTGGAGGTTTGATTTGCGGGCCAGGTCCCCCAGTTGGCTGAGGTTCACCCGTTCACGGCGCGCCGTCCCCAGCCGTTTGAGTTCCTGCTCCAGACTCTCGCGGCCGCGCTGGATGTTCTCCGCGCGCGTTTGGCGCCGCAGAAATCGCCGGATTTTCTGCCGCGCATGAGAGGAGCGGGCGAGGGACAGCCAATCCCGATTGGGCCGACCGGCCGTGGAGGTGATGATCTCGCAGATGTCCCCGCTCTCGAACTGGTAGTCCAGCCCTACGCGATCCCCATTCACGCGCGCCCCCACGCAGTGGTCGCCAATCTCAGTGTGGATACGATAGGCGAAATCAATGGGCGTGGCGCCGCGGGGCAGGTCAATGACATCGTTCTCGGGCGTGAATACGAACACCTGGTCCTTGAACAGGTCAATCTCCAGGCTCTCGAGGAACTCGTGCTCGTCCCGGGTCTCGGTCTCGATCTCCAGGAGCTGGCGGAGCCAGGAGACCTTCTTGTCGAAGACCGCCAGTTCTTGGTTCCCGCCGCCCTCCTTGTAGCGCCAATGCGCCGCGACCCCGTATTCGGCCAAACGGTGCATCTCGTGGGTGCGAATCTGCACCTCGATGATCTGATGGTCGGCCGTCATCACCTTCGTGTGCAGCGACTGGTACTGGTTGGTCTTGGGCTTGGAGATGAAATCCGAGAACATGTTCCGGATCGGCATCCACAGACTGTGGACCACGCCGAGGGCGGCGTAGCAATCGGGGATCGAGTGGGTGAGCACCCGCAGCGCGTTGAGGTCGGCGACCTGGTCGAACTCGATATGCTGGGTGCGCATCTTCTGATGGATGCTATAGAAGTGCTTGGCCCGGCCATGGACCTCAGCCTCCAGCCCCGCGGCCCGGAGGCGCTCGCTCAACTCCTTGCGAGCGGCCTCGATGAGCGCCTCGCGCTCTGCGCGGGAGGCGCTGACCCTGCGGGCGATCTCTTCGTACGCCTTGGGCTCCAAATGGCGCAGCGCCAGGTCTTCCAGCTCCCACTTCACGTGCCAGATGCCCAGGCGGTGAGCCAGAGGGGCCAGGATCTGGATCGTCTCTTGGGCCGTCTCGCGCCGCTTGGCTTCCGGCAACGCATCGAGGGTCCGCATATTGTGCAGTCGGTCCGCCAGCTTGATGACCACGACCCGGATGTCCTTGGCCATGGCCAGGAACATCTTGCGCAGGTTGTCTGCTTGCTTCTGCTGCTTGCCGGTCCAGTCCAGTCGCGTCAGCTTAGTTACTCCGTCCACCAACAGGGCAATGGTCCGCCCGAACCTCTCGGCCAAGTCCGCCGGCGACACGTCACAGTCCTCGATCACGTCGTGGAGCAGCCCGGCCGAAATCGAAGCGGGGTCCGTCTCAATCTCGGTGAGGATCTCGGCAACGGCCACCGGATGCGTGATGAACGGTTCGCCGCTGAGGCGTTTCTGGCCCGCGTGCGCTTGCTCAGCAAACTCGTACGCCGCCTGCACCATTCTGGTATCCACGTGCGGCCAGTACGACTTGAGCCGCGCTAGAACTCGCTCCAGGCCCTGGGCCGCAGTCTGCGGCTTGTCCGCGGGTTTCGACATCGCCATCCACCTCGTGACCGGGTCACCGGCCGCCACAAGAAAGGCCGGGCGAAGCCCGGCCCGGTCAACTCACTCCAGCTTAGTGTGCCTGGCCCGCATATCCTGCTCCGTGGTGCCCAGCCGCTTCATGAGAGCCAGCACGCAGGCGTCGAAGAAAACGAGCAACGACTGCTCAAACAGCGACCCCGCCGGCTGAACCGAGTCCGGCCCCCGCGGCCCGGTGACCGGGCCATGCAGTTGCACGACCAGGTCGGAGGCGCGGCCGACGCTTGTGTCGGGATGGGCCGTGACGGTCACCGTTCGAGCGCCCCGCTCCTTGGCCGCCTGCACCATGGCCAGCGTGGTCCGGGTTTCGCCGGAACCGGTGGCCGCAATGAGCAGATCGCCTGCCTCGATGGCCGGAGTCGTTACCTCCCCCACCACGTGTGCTGCCAGACCCAGATGCACCAGCCGCATGGCAAAGGCCTGTGCCATCAAGCCACTGCGCCCCGCACCGCACACGAACACTCGTCGGGCAGCCAGAATGGCGTCCAACAGCTCGACGCATTCGGTACTGTCGGTACGGGCCACCGCCGCACCGATCTCCGCGACAATCTGGGCACCGAGCGCGGTGACGTCCTGTTCCCGTCCACCCCACACTGCAGCCATGTCACTCTGCCGGAGGCTCTGCTTCCTTCCTACGGGGCACCGTGCGCACAATCACACACTTGTTCAGGTCCATATATTTAGCTGCCACTCGCTGCACGTCAGCGGCGGTCACTTGCTTGACGGCTGCCGCGTACTTCGTGTAGTTATCATAGCCAAGCTCTCGAAGCTCGTCAAGCGCGGCCGTGGTGGCGCGTGCAGCGTTCGTTTGCAGGCTCAACTGCTGGTTCGAGATGCACATGGACTTGCCCCGCTTGATCTCCTCTTCGCTCATTGGCGCCTGAATGATGCCCTGGACCAGCCTCTTGATCGTCTTTTCGGTCTCGTCCAACTTCTCCGGCGCACAAGCCGCGTAGAGCATAATGTAGCCCGGGTCCGTTAGGTCGGCGGTCACCAAGTGGGTGGCGTACACCAGACCCTTGCCCCGCAGTGTCTCGTGAAGTCGGCCGCCGGGGAGACTCGGGCCGGAGAACGCGGCGTCGAGCACGTCGAGAGCGTACCGATCAGCGCTGGCGGCGCTCAGACCGTGCCAGCCGAAGACCAGGATAGCTTGCTCCTGGTCGCGCTGCTTGGTCAGCTCGCGGACCTTGGTGATGGGCGCCTCGGGAGCGACCCGGGGAGTCCGGCGTTCGCCCTCGGCGACGAAGCGAGCGAAGGCCCTGGTCACAGCGGCCTCGGCTTCGTCGGCGGAGATGTCGCCGAACACGCAGAGGATTAGGTTATCCGGGCGACAGATGCGCCGGTAGTGCGCCAAGAGCTGGTCGCGCGTGAGGCTTTGCACCGCCTCGGGCGTGCCCACCGTGCGCCAGCCGTAGGGATGCTGCGGAAACAATGTCTGGAGGAACAAGCGAAACGTCGCGGGGAAGGCTTCGTCCTGCTCGCGAGCAATCGCAGCCAACTGTAGCCGCCGGCGGTTCTCGACTTCCTCGGGGGGGAAGGTCGAGTTCTGAATGACGTCCGCCAGCACGTCCAGGCCCCGCTCGAAGTCCTCCTTCAGCACCTGTACGGTCAGTCCCAGCGAGTCTCGCCCCGACCACGGACTAATCCGGCCGCCGACCGAGTCGAGAGCCCGAGCAATCTGCTCCCGCGTGCGCCGCTGCGTGCCCCGGATGAGCATCGCGCTCATGAAGCTGCTAATGCCGTTGTCCTCCGGCGTCTCATAGCGCAACCCGCCCTCGAACACCGCCAGCAAGCTGACCAGCGGGACCGCGCTGCTCTCCTGGACCAGCAGTCGGATCCCGTGCGGCAGCCGACGCAGGGCAATGCCGCCCGGCTGCGCCCTGTGCGCGGCGATTCGGCGCTGCTCCGTCTTGGGTGTGAGGGCCACCAGCGTGTAGTTCTCGGGATGGAAGTACTCCCGCGCGACGCGCTGGATGTCCGCAGCTTTGACCAGGCGGATGTTCTCGACGTAGCGGTCGTCGAAGTTCATGTCGCCCGTCATTACCTCCGAAACCCCCAGCGAATCGGCCTGGTTCTCGGCCTCTTCATCCTCGAAGATCCGCGCCGCCGCCACCTGGGCCTTGGCCTGAGCCAGTTCGCGCTTCGTGACGTGTTTGGTGCGCACCAGGTCGAGTTGTTCGCGGATGGCCTCTTCGGCGGCCTGAAGCTGGTCGGCATCCAAGACTGCCGAAACGACGAAGGTCCCGGCGTCATAGCGGGGCGTGAACGAGTAGCAAGAGATCGAATCGACCAGCTTGCGCTGTTCCTTGAGAATCCGCACCAGACGGGAGCTCCGACCTCGACCCAAGATGCACGCCAGCACGTCGAGGGGGTATAGGTCCGGGTGCGCAATGCTCACGGTGTGGTAGCCGAGCATCAGATAGGCCTTCTTCAGGTCCGCCGATATGATGCGCCGACGCGGTGCCAGTTGACGCGGTTCCACCGGCAGCTCAAACCCGGGCGTCCCGCGGCGTGGAGCGGCACTCAGCACCTCTCGCAGCTTCTTCAGTGCGTGCGCGGTGTCCACATCGCCCACGACGACGGCAACCATGTTGTCGGGGACGTACCACTGGCGGTGAAAGGCCAGCAGGTCCTCGTAGGTGATACTCTTGAAGCGCTCGGGGTATCCGATGACTCGATAGCGGCTGGGATGGATCTGGAAGGCGGTCTCCTGGAACAGATAGTAGATCCGCCGGCTCGGATCGTCTTCGCCCATCGCCATCTCGCGCAGGATGATGTCCCGCTGCTGTTCCCACACCTTCTTCTCGAACTTCGGGTGCAGAACGTAATCGGCCAGCAGCTCCGCCGCGATGTCGAAGTACTCGGCACCGGCATTGATGTAGTAGCAGGTGTGGTCCGTGGAAGTGTAGGCATTGGCGTCGTTCCCGATTTCCTCGATGAGGCGATTGATCTGTTCCGCCGTGCGGGTCGGAGTTCCCTTGCCCAGGGTGTGTTCCAGGAAGTGCGCCACCCCGGCGCCAAGGTACCGGCCCTCGTACGCGCTTCCCGTCTTGCAGTAGATCCGCACCGCGACCACGGGCGCCGCATGGTTCTCCTTCACGATCACCGTAAACCCATTGGGCAGAACCTCTCGAACCGCTTGCTGGGCGCCCAGGGGTACTGAGACCGCAATCAAGCCGACCAGCAGGACGAACAGGGACGGACGTTTCATCGGCTTCAACTCCCATCTCGCCGGTGGCAACCGGGCAGGAAATTGTAGTGGAGCACCTGGGGGCTGTCAAGCGACCCAAGACCGACAGCGCGTCAGGGAACCGGGGGCAGACTTGGTCTCAAGGTCTCAGAGGTGGTAGTCGGCGCCGGGCAACACAGCTCTACCGACCTGGGGCGATCAGCCAACGCAAGAGACCGTCGCAACAGGGATGGTGACGGACGAACAGGCTTGTTACAGGAAAACGGGCCGTGGCCATCTTGCTCTGTGATAGCGCAGGGGATGCTGCATACTGCGCGCCGCACGCTTCCTCTGAATGTCGGGAAGGATGAGCGCCGCCCCGCGGAGCCGCTCGTTAGCGCGGCTCGACAAACAGCTTGATTGCCGTGCGCTCGTTGCCGTCAATCTCGACATCCACAAACGCCGGGTAGCAGATTAGATTGATTCCGGAGGGGGCGAGGAACCCCCGGGCGATCGCGATGGACTTTACCGCCTGATTAAGGGCGCCGGCGCCGATGGTCTGCAGCTCGGCTTTGCCCTGCTCCCGAACGGTTCCCGCCAACGCTCCCGCCACTTTATTGGGATCGGACTGGGATCCCACCTTGAGGATAGCCAATCTGATCTTCCTTTCCTGCTGCGATTCTCGCGCGTCGTTTGCCGAAGCCCGGGCCCCTACGGGCCACTGGTGGCGTCAGCGACGCCAGAGCTGGATGGTAAAACAGCATATGCAGTATCTAGAGCAATGAAGAAGTGCAGGTCCGCCGGCTGTCGCACGTCGCCGTCCCGGCCCCCCTTCCGGCGCCGCGTGCAGCCTCGCCCACCGGCGGATTAAGGTTATTCCTTCTGCCCGCGCTGAATCCTCTGTATTCCGGCGGCTCGCCCCGTTTGTTCATTGACCTCTATGATGGCGCCCTGGAGTTGCCAGGGGCTCGAGGCCACTTCGAACCGCGCCGGCATCGCGCGGAGAAACCGACCGAGCACGGTTTCAGGGTCCATGCCGATGATGGACTGCGACGGCCCGGTCATGCCCAGGTCGGTGATGTAGGCAGTGCCGCCCGGGAGCACCTGCTCGTCGGCCGTCTGCACGTGAGTATGGGTGCCGACCACCGCCGTAGCCCGACCGTCCACGTGGACCGCGAAGGCGCGCTTTTCTGAGGTCGCCTCAGCATGGAAGTCCACCACCACCAGGGGCGTCTCGCGGGCCAGCCGCTCAAGCTCACTATCGCCGACGCGAAAGGGACAATCGAGCGCCTCCATGAACACCCGGCCGCAGAGATTCACTACGCCCACTTGGAAGCCGTTGGCCGCCGTGTACAGACCGCTGCCCTCGCCCGGCACGCCCGGCGGATAGTTGGCCGGCCGCAGCAGCCGGCTCTCGCGGTCATACACTTCGTAAGCTTCTTTCTTGGCGAAACAGTGGTTGCCGGTTGTCAGGCAGTCTATCTGAGCGTCGAGCAGCTCACGGACAATCTTCTCAGTGATTCCGAAACCCGCGGCTGCGTTCTCCGCATTGGCGATCACCAGGTCCGCCTCATAGTCGGCTCGGAGCAGCGGAACGAGCTGCTTCGCGGCCGTGCGCCCCGGGCGCCCCACAATGTCGCCGACGACTAAGATTCTCAAGCCTGTCTCCCTGACGTGCTGAGCCGGCCATCGCGCCCACTGTATCAAACCGCGCCCTGGAGGGCAAGCCCCCCGGCCTAGAATCGCACGGCGCAACAGCAGAAACTCCACGCCCCGGCTGGGTCACCGGGGCGCGAGGTGCACACCGGCAGTGCCCTATTTGGCGTATTCAACGGCCCGCGTCTCTCGAATCACCGTGACGCGGATTTGGCCCGGGTAGTCGAGCTCGCTTTCGATCCGGCCAACCATACCGCGGGCGAGCCGGTGGGCCGCCAGGTCGTCAATCTTCTCGGGCTTGACAATCACGCGGATTTCGCGACCGGCCTGAATGGCGAAGGACTTCTCCACGCCGTCGAAGGAACTGGCGATCCGTTCCAAGCCCTCCAGCCGCTTGATGTACGCTTCCAGGGTTTCGCGCCGCGCTCCCGGCCGCGCTGCCGAGATGGCGTCGGCGGCTTGCACCAGGCAGGCCTCCACCGTTTGCGGCTCGATCTCCATGTGGTGGGCCTCGATGGCGTGGCACACCTCCGGGGATTCCCGCTTGGCTCTGGCCAGGTCCGCCGAGATCTTCCAGTGTGGCCCCTCATACTGGAAGTCCACAGCCTTGCCGATGTCGTGCAGCAGACCGGCGCGGCGAGCAATATGTTCCTTCACGCCCAGCTCTCCGGCCATCGCGCCGGCCAGCAGCGCGACCTCAATGGAGTGCCGGAGCTGATTCTGGCCGAAGCTGCTCCGGAACTGCAGCCGCCCGATCAACTCCAACAGGTCGGGATGCAGGCCGCTGACGCCGACCTCAAAGGTCGCCTGTTCGCCGGCCTGTTTGATCCGTTCCTCGATCTGCTTGCGCGCCTTGTTGACGCACTCCTCGATCCGGCCGGGGTGGATCCGCCCGTCGGTGATCAGGGCGGTTAGGGCTAGACGGGCCGTTTCCCGGCGTACCGGGTCGAACCCGGACAGCACCACGGCCTCGGGCGTATCGTCAATGATCAAGTCAATGCCGGTGAGCTGCTCAAAGGCGCGGATATTGCGGCCTTCGCGGCCGATAATCCGGCCTTTCATCTCGTCCGAAGGTAGCGGCACGACCGAGACCGTCGTCTCGGTCGTCTGGTCCACTGCGCAACGCTGAATAGCCAGCGCGATGATTTGGCCGGCCTTCTTGTCCGCTTCGCGTTTGGTCTCCTCCTCGACGGTTCGGATGAGCTTGGCGGTCTCGTGACGGATCTCTTGCTCCAAGGCGGTCAGCAGCACCTCCTTGGCCTCATCCGCCGTCAGACCAGAGATCCGCTGCAGCTCCTCCTTCTGGCGCTGCAGAACCTCGGTCACTTCGATCTCTTTCTCGTGCAGCTCCTTCTCTCGAGCAGCTTGCTCCTTAGACCGCTGATCCAGCTCAGCCGCCCGCTGGTCCAGCGCTTCTTCCTTCTGCTCGAGGCGTCGCTCCGTCTTGTGCAGTTCGGCGCGCTGACGCTGCGCTTCGCGGTTAGCCTCCTCCCGGAGCTTGATCGCTTGATCTTTGGCCTGAAGCTCCAGCTCCCGCTGCCGTGTCTCCAGTTCGCGTTCTTGCTCTCGGGCTTGTTCTTCCAGGGCACGTCGTTGCGCTTGCAGGGCTTCGCGCGAAGCCCGTCCGCGCGCGTTTTGGACGAAATAGACAACGACCGCCACAGCAAGGCCGACTGCCAGACCAAGCACAACGGGTACGAAGTAATCGGGCATTGGTTGGCCTCACCTCCTGTGGACTGTCGGGAACACCTTGAAGGTAGCTGCCGCCTGGCGGACTCGGGATCATCGTGTTATTCCTCCACCTCCGGAAGCAGCGCTTCGAGTACATCTTGCACGACCATATGTTCAAAACCGCGACGACTCAGATATTGAGCCAGTCTGCGGCGGGTTGTCTTTTCGTCGAGTCCGTGTAGTCTCCGCAGCCGTCTTTTACCGGCCTCCAACGCCGTTGCCACCTCTGCCTCCGGGTCCAGTTCATCCGCCAGCACCTCCGCGACCACCTCTGGCCGAATACCCATGCGCCTGAGCCCGTGCGACAAGGCCCGCCGACCTCTCAGCCGCCCCTCAACCTGACTGCGAACGTACCGGCGCGCGAACTCCCGATCATCGAGAAGCCCACAGCGCTCCAGCTTCTGCAACACCTGCTCGCAGAGAGCTGCATCATAATCACGCCGCTGCAGCCGCCGTCGCACCTCCTCGCGGCTGCGGGCGCGGTAACTCAGGTAGTTGAGCGCGTAGTCCCAGGCCTCGCGCAGTTGGGCCTGCCGGGCGAGTGCTTCCAGCTCGGCCGGCGAAACTGCCGCGCCGGTGCGTAGCCCGGCTGCGATCACGACATCCGCCGGAGCGCCGACGGCGAACTTGCCGTCCACAAACACCGACAGACGTCCCTGGCGGCCCTTCTGCCGCTTGAGGCCTGTGATCGTACCCGCCTGAATAAGGCCTCACCTCCTCCGCCGGCCGGATAGCCGGCACTATGTCGAGTTCACGCTAGGCTTTCTCAGTGGCCTGCGCCTCCGAATTGTCGGACTCCGGCGGTACCAGCGGCAGCATCCCCGCCGCATCGCGGATTGCGGCTTCGATCTGCGCGGCGACGTCGGGATGCTCCTTGAGGAACTCCCGGGCATTGTCCCGTCCCTGACCGATACGCGTGTCGCCGAACGAAAACCAGGTACCGGTCTTCTCCAAGAGCTTGAGGTCAATCCCCAGGTCCAGCAGACAGCCTTCTCGGGAGAACCCCTCCCCATAGATATTGTCAATCTCGGTCTTGCGGAACGGCGGCGCGCACTTGTTCTTGGCGACCTTCACCGAGACCCGGTGGCCGATAATCTCCGTGCCGCGCTTGAGTGTCTCCTTGCGGCGCACCTCCAACCGCACGGAGCTCCAGAATTTCAAGGCTCGGCCGCCCGGCGTGGTCTCCGGATTCCCGAACATCACGCCGATCTTCTCACGGATCTGGTTGATGAATAGCGCCACGGTACGCGAGCGCGAGACGCTGCCCGCGAGCTTGCGGAGCGCCTGCGACATCAGTCGGGCCTGCAGCCCGACGTGCGTGTCGCCCATCTCGCCCTCCAGTTCAGCCGCCGGCACCAACGCCGCGACCGAATCGAGTGCGAAGGCATCAATGGTCCCGCTGCGCGTTAGGATATCGCAGATCTCCAGCGCCTGCTCACCGGTGTCCGGTTGGGAGATCAGCAGCTCGTCCAGGTCCAGGCCGATCGCCGCCGCGTATTCGGCCGGGAAGGCGTGCTCGGCATCAACGAAGGCCACAGTGCCGCCCGTCTTCTGCGCCTCGGCCAGAATGTGCAAGGCCAACGTGGTCTTGCCCGAGCCCTCCTGCCCGAAAATCTCGATGATGCGGCCTCGCGGAACGCCGCCCACACCCAGCGCCAGGTCCAGCCCCAGCGCTCCGGTCGAAACCACGTCAATCGGGACCCGCGCGGCCTCGCCGAGCCTCATCACGGCCCCCTTGCCGAACTGCTTCTCGATCTGTGCCAGAGCCAGCTCCAGCGTCCGCTGCCGCTTGGTCTGTTCCTCCGTCGCCTTCTTCTCCATCGCCCCTGCTTCACTGCCGGTGCTGCGCGCTGTCATGCTTCACTCTCCCCCAGAGAGATCTCGGCCAGAGTCGTGTACACCGGTCCGCTGCGGTGCAGGTCGCTCTTCATCAGGCATGCCGCCGCCACCCGCTGGCGCCCGATCTCTGTTTCCGCCTCCAACTCGATCAGCTCGCCCAGCGTTTGCAAGAAGTCGCGGCCCTTGACGCGTCCAATAGTCAGATGGGGCCGAAAGGACTTGCTCTCGCGCGGAATGCCGATCTCGGCCAAGGAATCCTCAATCGCCCCGGCCAAGGCGGCCAGCGCCTGTGCGCCCTCCCTGGTGCCGACCCACACGGTCCGGGGGCGCCGAGTGTGCGGGAAGGCTCCCGCCCCCGCGATATCCAAGTCGAACTGCCCGCTGCCGACCACAGCCTTGTGCGTCGCCGTCGCCACCTCGCTCACCCGCTCCTCGGGGATTTCGCCCAGGAACTTCAGCGTGAAGTGCAGATTCTCCGGCGCAACCCACTTCACTTTGGCTCCCGAGGAGTCCAGCCGTTTCTGCAGCTCGGTCACCGCCGGGCTAAGCTCGGGCGCCAGAGGGACCGCCAGGAAAGCGCGAACCTGCCCGGCTGCCATGCTCTCGGTCTCCTCCGACCTGTGAAGTCTCTCCGAGCGCCGCCGCAGCGCTAGCCGCCGGCGGCTGTCGGGGCGTGATCGTGCTCCAGCACTCGCTTGCGCAAGGTGTTCAGCGCCGTCTGCGACGTGCGGCGTTTGAACTGCTCTCGCGTGCCCGGCATCAGGTACTTGGCGCAGACGGTCCCGCTGTCGTCGCTGCAAGCGATAAAGACAGTACCCACCGGCTTGTCCGGCGTCCCTCCCGTCGGCCCCGCGATCCCGGTCGTCGCCAACGCCAGGTCGCTCCCGACGAGGTCCCGGACGCCCTCGGCCATCGCTCGCGCCACCGGTTCGCTCACCGCACCATGCGCCGCGATAAGTTCCGCCGGCACGCCCAGAACGCTTGTCTTGGCCTGGTTGCTGTACGTCGTCAGCCCGGCCAGGAAATACCTCGAGGCCCCCGGGACATCCGTGATCCGGCTGGCGATCAGACCCCCGGTGCAGGATTCGGCCACTGCCACGGTCAGCCCGCGAGAGGCCAATTCACGACCCAGCGCGACCTCCATCGTCTCGTCATCAACGCCGTATACGTGGGCCCCCAAGCGGGCACGCACCTTGTCCTCCAGCGGCTGAATCTTCGCGGCAGCCTCCTCCGCTGTCCGGGCCTTGGTGCTGATCCGGACCACGACCTCACCGGCAGAGGCATACGGCGCCAGGGTGGGGTCCGTCTGCTCCAGGAACAGGTCGTGCAGATGCTCCTCCACCATGGACTCGCCCACGTCGCAGATGCGTAGGCGGCGGGAGAACAGGCGCAGGCCGTCCAGTTCGGGACGGCCCAACAGGTAGGGGATCACACTCTCTTCCATCATCGCCCGCATCTCAGCGGGTACGCCGGGGACGGCAATAAAGGTGCAGCCCTCATGCTCCACCAGCAGGCCGGGAGCAGTGCCGCAGGAGTTGTCAATCAGCCGGCCACCCTCAGGAACCGTGGCTTGCTTGTAGTTGATCTGCGCCAGGGGATAGTTGCGGCGGGAGAAGTACTCCGTCAAGCGCTGGACGGCGCGCTCGTCACGCACCAGAGGACGCCCGGTGACTTCGGCGATGCTCTCGCGAGTCAGATCGTCACTGGTCGGGCCCAAGCCCCCGGTAATCAACACGATATCCGAACGCGAAGCCGCTTGCCGCAGAACCGAACAGATTCGTCCCTCATTGTCGCCGACGGTGGCGCGGAAATAAACGTCCACGCCGATTTCGGCCAATCGTTGGCTCAGGAAAGTCGCATTTGTATCGGTGATCTGGCCGAGTAACAGCTCGGTGCCCACCGAGATCAATTCAGCTTTCACAGGTCCCCACGCGAATCTATCTAGACTGTCGGCGCCCCCGCAAGATGCTACAACGGTCCGCGGCCAACAGGGCCTCAGAGGTAGAAGCGGAAAGGATCCGAGAACCGCCCCCCACTCAATGCTGACACAAGTATTCTACGGCATCATGGGCCACCTGTCAACGGGCCGCACAACGCACCGGAGGGCTCTCGATAGGTGAACACCTGTTCCCGCACATGGCGCTGTCCGCCGCCTGAGAGCGCATCCGACTCCCTGACGAATTGACACAGGGGCCGAGGCTGCGCTGTCCCGGTCTTCACCAAACACGCGCCTGCCGGCCGAGATGGACCGGGCAGGTGCAAGATAGCTTGCTGGACTCTTGGGCTCAATTGTGTATAATACTCTGCTACCGTAGCGGCGAGTTCGCCTGGGCCAGTGGTTTTGGCCACGGCGCGAAGAGGTGCCAGAGGCCGCTCCCGACTGTCCGGACCTGCGGCGTCCCTGGTGCCTCTGGTGGAGCAGCCGTTGCTCCATTAGATGTTAACGACGGTCCTATCTACGCAGGTCCACAGTGATCAGAGGAGCCTCTATGGCCAGTATTGCCTTAGTCGAGCCGCAACCTTCCGGATTTCACGTCTACAGTGCCTTTCGACTTCCGCGACTGGGCCTGCCCTCGCTGGGGGCCATCCTGCGCAAACTCGGGCATCAAGTTCAGATCTACGTCCAGGGATTCGGGCGGTTTCGAGAACGCGACGTCCTGGAGGCCGATGTGGTCGGCATCTCCACCACGACCAGCACCGCGCCCGAGGCCTATCGCCTGGCGGACCTCTGCCGAGCCGCCGGCAAGCCCGTGATTATGGGCGGCGTGCACGCCACCTTCTGCGCTGAGGAGGCATTGCAGCACGCCGACTACGTTGTCCGTGGCGAGGCGGAAGACGTCATCGGCGACTTGATCGAGCGGGCGTTGGGCAGGCAGCCTGCCGCGGACCTGCCCGGCGTGATCACCGCCTCCGGCGCGGGGCCGGAGAGCCTTCCGGCCCTCTGCCGCCTGGCCGACCTGGACGCTGCTCCCTTCCCCGACTTGTCGCTGATCAGCAACTGGCGCCCGAGCGACATCACACCGATCATGACCTCCCGAGGGTGCCCCTTCAACTGCAAGTTCTGCTCCGTGACTCCCATGTTTGGCCGGCGGTACCGTTTTCGCAGTTCCGAAAGCGTGCTGGATGAGCTGCGTGCCAAGAACCCCCACAAGGTCTTCTTCTATGACGACAACTTCGCCGCCAACGAGACCCGTACCGCTGAGCTTCTGGAGCAGATGTTGAGCGCGAACGTGAAACCGTATTGGAGCGCACAGGTCCGTGCGGATGTGACGCGCAACCGCGACCTGCTCAAGCTGTTCCGGCAGTCGGGCTGTGGACGAGTCTATGTCGGGTTTGAGTCGGTCAACCCGGCCACATTGGAGGAGTACCACAAGAACCAATCGGTCGAGGAAGTCGTGGAAAGCATGCACCTGTTCCACGAGCACGGTATCAAGGTCCACGGCATGTTCGTTCTGGGCAGCGATCATGACGACCTCCAGACGGTTCGCGAGACCGCACGGTTCGCCCGTCGGCACGGCATTGATACCGTCCAGTTCATGGTCCTTACGCCGCTGCCGGGAACTCCCACCTTCAGCCTGTTGGAGCGGGCCCGCCGGTTGTTTGACCGCGACTGGTCCCTGTATGACGGCCAGCATGTGGTCTTCCAACCCATGAAGATGACGGCCGCAGCCCTCCAGCGCGAAGTCCTCAAGGCCTACAAGCGGTTCTACTCCTGGTGGGATTGCGTCAAGGCCTTTGGGCGCTTCCACTGGAACGAGGGGCTGCTGAACACGTATGCCCGATACATCATCGAGCGGTGGGAGACGCACAACGCCGGCTTCCTGCAGTATCTGAACCGCCGCGAGAAGGCCGCAGACTAAGCCTCGACGAACTACCCCTCAGAGACGCGCTGCAGATCCGGGCCCCACGGGACAACCTCCCGTGGCGCGTCCGTGATCTCCTGGTGGCATAGCGTCAAGCCCGGTCGGGGGGCAGTTGCCGATGCTCGAGTTCTTCGACTGCAACGCCTGTTACGGCACCTTCAGCGTTCCCCCTTTCAAGCCCGCGCGGTCCGTGGACGACCTCCGAGACGAGATGGCCTGGTGCGGCATCCAGCGTGCCCTGGTCCGCCATGCCGTGCAGATTGACGAGTCGCCCGTCGTGGGCAACCGGCTGGTCGTCGAGCAGACCGCCGGCTATGACAACCTGGAACCCGCCTGGGCCATCCTGCCGCCACAAACGGAGGAGCTGGGGGATGTCAACTCCTTCCTGTTGGATCTGAAGGCGGCCGGTGTCCGGGCGCTGTGGGCGTATCCTTCCAAGCACAAGTACTTGCTGAATGCGGAGACCTTCGGCGAGCTATTCGAGGAACTCACGGCCTTGCGCGTGCCGCTGTTCCTGCCCCTGGCGGAGCAATCGGGCGGCTCCTCCGGCTGGGCGTTGGCCGCGGAGGTGCTGCGCGAGTTCCCCCGCCTGCGGCTGACGGTCACCGCGCACGGGAGCTGGGGACACGACCGCTACTTCCGGCCGCTCGTCGAGAAGTACCCCGGCCTGCACCTGGACATCAGCCGCTACGAGCTCGACGGCGGCCTGCGCGACTTCTGCCGCCGCTACGGACCTGATCGCCTGCTGTTCGGGACGAACTTCCCGCATACGCCCATGGGCGGCCCACGCCTGATGGTCACGCATGCCGGCCTGCGCGACGAGGAAAGAGCGGCCATCGCCGGAGGCAATCTGCGCCGGCTGCTGGAGGAGGTGGCCCTGTGACCAACGATTCGGCTCTCACGCGCGAGATCGTGGCGGCAGGGAAGTCGGCCTCTTGCCCGATCATTGATACCCACGCCCACTATGGCCCGTACCAGGGCATCTACTTCCCACAGGTCACCGCGGCCCAAATGGTCGAGACCATGGACCGCTGCGGGGTGCGGATCACAATCTCCGCGGGCCACACCGCCCTCGTTGACCCCGACCGGGGCAACGCCGAGATGGCCCAGGTGCTCCAGGAGTTCCCGGACCGGTTCCGCGCCTACTGGGGCATCAATCCCAACTACCCCGAGCATATCGCGCCGGACCTGGCTCAGTTCGAGAACCGAACGGGCTTCGTCGGCTTCAAGTTCCTCTCCGACTACCACAAGGTCCCGATCACCGACGAGCGGTACGCCCCGGTGCTGGAGTATGCCAATGAGCGCGCGCTCCCGATTCTGATGCACACCTGGGGCGGGAGTGCCTTCGACAGCCCCGCGCACGTGGCGAAATTGGCCCCGAAGTACCCGGGGGCGACCTTCCTGATGGGCCACTCGGGACACGGCGCCTGGCAGGAAGCGATGCAGGTCGCCGGGCAGCACGACAACGTCATCCTGGAGCTCTGCGCGGCCTACTCCGTGCGCGGTGTGATCGAGGCCTTCGTGGAGAAGGTGGGCTCCGAGAAGATCACCTTCGGCACCGATCTGCCCTGGTTCGATCCGCACTATGGCATCGGCTGCGTCCTGTTCGCGCGCATCGGCGACGAGGACCGGCACAACATCCTGCACCGCAACGCCGAGCGCATCTTCGG
Organism: Candidatus Zipacnadia bacterium; assembly: GCA_029820995.1. GTDB lineage: Bacteria > Armatimonadota > Zipacnadia > JALGUG01 > JALGUG01 > JALGUG01. The sequence goes on along the minus strand of JALGUG010000018.1, from coordinate 14,737 downwards.
CCTCTGACGCCGCTGGGGGGTTTGCCGTGAAAGGTCACGGTCTTTACTGGGGCGACATGCACTGCAACATCCACGGCCGCCACATGCCCGAGATCGAGCGCACCTACGCCGAGGCGCGCCGGATGCTCGACTTTTTCCCGATTGCGTACTACCCGTTCTACTTCTACAAGACGCCCGAGGGCCTCTCCGTCGAAACCTGGCGCCAGCGCGAGCGCTTCCTGCAAGATTGGGACCGTATAGCCCAGGTCGCGGCGCAGTTTGACGAGCCCGGGCGGTTCGTCACCTTCATGGGCTACGAGTGGCACGGCAATCGCACCTACTACGGCGACCACAATGTCTTCTACTACGACGGCGGCCCGCTGGATCCGACGGAGGACCTGCCGGAGCTGCTTGAGAACCTACGCCGTCACAACGGCATTGCGATCCCGCACCACACAGCCTATCAGGTCCACGACCGCGGCAAGGACTGGGACTACCACGACGATCAGCTCTGTCCCTTCACGGAGATCTACTCGAACCACGGCTCCTCCGAGGCGTGCAACACGCCGTACACGCTGAACCCCAACGGCTCCATGTCGCCGCGCGTAACCGCCGGCACGGCCCAGGCCGGCCTGGCGCGCGGGTATCGCCTGGGGATCATCTGCTCCGGCGACAGCCATGGCGGCATGGCGGGCGTCTGGGGCAGCGGGCTGGTGGGCGTGTGGGCCACTGAGCTGACGCGCGGCGCGCTGTGGGAGGCCTTTCTGGCGCGGCGCGTCTACGGCGTCACCGGCGACCGCATTCGCCTGGACTTCTCGGCGAACGGTCTGCCTATGGGGGCCGAAGGGTCCGCAGCCGCGCCGGTCGAGATCGCCACCTCGGTCGTCGCGAGCCAGGCGCTCGACCGCATCGAGCTGCTCCGCAATAATCGCGTGATCGCAACCCACTGCCACAACGGCGCTTGGCAGCCGCCGACCACCGGCACCATGCGCGCGAAGATCAAGCTGGAATTCGGCTGGGGCCCCGTGCGCAGCTACGGGTTCAACGTCGGGCCCAAGCAATGGGAGGGGCGTGTCCGGCTGTCCGAGGGCCGGATCGCCGGCGTCGAGGGCTGCTTCACGCGGTGGGGGCAGCGGGTCGAGCGTTCGTCCGACCGAGAGCTCGCATTCAAGCTGGAGACGGATCAGCGCCGCAGCGCCGCGGCCGGGGCGTGTCAGCAGGCGTTCATCCTGGAGCTGGAGGCACCCGTGGAGGCGACGCTGGACCTGGAAGTGGACGGACGACAGGAGACGATTGCACTCGGCGACGCGCTGGCCGCCTCGCGAGTGTTCGCCTTCAAGGACCAAGCGCGTGACCTGGTGCGCAGAGTGTTCTCACGCGATCCCGATACCATCGAGAACCCGGACGTCTTCTACCACAACGCATACAAGGTCAAAGTCCACACGGCCATCCCGGAGGCAGGCTATCGCGCCGATTGGACCTTCACCGATGAGAAGCCCCCGGCCGGCCGCAACTTCTATTACGTGCGCGTATCGCAGCTTAACGGCCAAATGGCCTGGTCATCGCCGATCTGGATCGAGGTTGGCCGATAGTGGTGTCAAAACCCTCGTAGGAGACCGTTGACGCGCGAGTGTCGTTGGCCCTTGAGGTGGCGAAACCATCTCCGGTGTCAACCCGCACGAGACTGTATCACATGCAGAAGGCCTCCGGACCTGTGAACAACGACCTGCGCGAACGCCTCGTGGCTCTCGCCCGCGAACGGATCAGTCGGCGGAACCCGGAAGACCGCCGGGTGATATTGCTGGACCATGCTGGGGAGCGGTATGTGTGCAAGCTCTGGCACGAGTCCTGGCTTGCCGAGCAATTGCGGCGGTTCAGCGCTTGGCGGAAGCGACTCAATGATCGCGATGTTACGGCCTACGCCCTGTCGCGGCGCGAACGAGTGCGGCGGCTCCACCGCGTGGTCGCGACCTGGCGGGAGAAGGGCTTCGGCCACCAGTGCCCCGAGGTTGTCACCGGGCTGTCCGACGACCTGGTGATCTACCGCGAGGTCAAAGGCCCCACACTGTACCAAGCCGTGGGAACGGGGGCCTTCGACGAGCAGACAGGCGCACTGCTGGCGGCGCTGAGCCGGATCCTGGCGCGACACGAGGCTGCCCGCGGCGAGGCGGAAGACACCGCGCGCCTGCTCGTCCACGCGGACCCCCATCCGCACAACATCATTCTGGCCGACCATGGCCCGGTATTCATAGATTTGGAGGATGCGCCTCATCCGCGAGCCGGCCTATTGGCGGCGATGGGTAGAGAGCTGGGCTGTTTCGTGTACCGCGGGCTGCGCTGGATCCAGCGGGAGGAGGTGCCGGCGGCTTGCGCACTGCTGGTGAAGGCCTACCCCCATCGCGACGTGTGGTCCGAGGCGGTGCGGCAGCTCGCCCTCACCCGGCGGCTGGAGCTTTCCGGCTTCCGACGCCGGCGCCGTCTGAACATCCAGCGCCAGGAACTAGCGGCGGTCCTTCGCTCGCGACTTCCTGCGTAGTGCGCCACCAAATTGACGGCCCAGGCTCAGTGGACACTCCGCCGATTGGGGCCAAAGGCACAAGAGGCGCAGTCAGGAAGCTGAATCGGCCCAAGCAATAGTCCCTGAGTGGAGCGGATCGTGATCTTCGCTGCGGAACAGACATGGCCTTGGCCAGACCCACAGGCCGGCGGAAGCGCCGCCCGCACTAAGCTCGGCGGAGGTTCGGCTCGATGGTCAGTGACTCGCGCAAGCCGCCCTTGATCGCCTCAATCCTGGTGCGACAGGGCGCCTTACGGGAAGATCAGCTTCAGCCCTTCCTGGAGGAGCAACGAAAGGACTTCGAGGAGTGGGGGCACACGGTCCGCATCGGCGAGATGCTCGTGGAAGCCGGCCTGATCACGACCATGCAATTGCAGCGGGCCCTGGAGGAGCAAGCGAACTATCGGTCCCGCATGGAGAACGTGCGCTGGACCGCCAGACAGCTCGGTGAAGCCAGCCGGCAGGGCGACACAGCACGCCTGGAAAAGCACTTCCGCGAGGCCTTTGAGTTCGCCTGCGGGCAGGGCTATTACGACGAGTTCCGCGAGGGGTTCTTCGCCGGCGAGGGGCGCTGGGAAGACTGGCAGCGCTTGAAGAGCGGCACCCCCGCTCCTGAAGCGCCGGCCGCTGAACCAACCCCCGCGCCCGTTCAGCCGCGTCGGGAGGAGCCGATTGCAGTTCAAACTGAAAGCAACCTGGTGATCATCCGCCCCCGCAGCGAACTCAATAGCGAGACCGTGCCCACTTTACGGCAGGTCGTCGAGACCGCGCAGCAACGCGGTCGCAAGTGGCTGATCCTCGATCTCTCAGCGCACAAGGACATTCCGGTTTCGGCCCTGGGTTGTCTCATTGACCTGGAGACCAAGGCCCGCGCCGCCGGCGGCAGTCTGGTCGTGGTGCGGCCCGCCCGGCCCATACCCCGGGGGTGGGTCAAGGCCGAGTTGGCGCGCTTCGAGTTCGTCTGTTCCTCCCTTCGGGAAGCCGAGGCCTACCTGAAGGTCCGGCAGAGCTCAGCGCAGTGAGCGGCGCCGGTCTATGGTCGCGCCGACATGCTCCGCCCCTCACTTTGCTGCTGCCTCCAGTGCCCGTGACAGGACCTCCGAATACAGCTTGGAGTTCTCCGCCTTGTACGGCTCCGTCTTCGCCGCACTGGAGGCGTAGATCCAGACCCAGTCGTAAGCCTCAAACAACGTCCGGAACATCGGCTCGAAGTCGGCGATGGTCTTGAGCTCCGGGTCGTCGCCGGCCCGCTGCTTGATCCAGCTCGTGAGGATCTTGTAGTCGTGATACGGTGAGATCGTACCGGCGAGGAAGAAGTGGTCGGGGAATTCTTCCAGCAGGTGGGCCATCGCTTCGTCGCGGCGCGCGATCTTCTGCTTCAGCGCCTCCACATTGCGGTTATAGTAGCCGGGGCTCATTTCGCCCCCGCAGAGGTACTTGGCGGGCAGCTCGTGCGCCTTGCAGTACTTCAGAAATCCCAGCGTAATGTGCCCGGCTGTGGAGTACACGGGCCCGTCGTATCCCGGCAGTTTGTGCACGCGCTGCGTATGGCTGAACAGGCTCCAGACGATGCACTGCGGGTACTCTTGCTCGATGATCTTGGCCAGGTCCGCGCCCACCTGCTCGCACTGAGCGATGACCTGCGCCACCGACTCCCCCCGCTTCTCCGCGACGTACTTGACGCTATAGGCGCGGTAGTTGTTGTAGGCCTCCAGGTCCATGACGATCCCCGGCGCCTGCCACTCCTTCGCCAGCTTCACCGCCAGCCGCCACAGGTCGAGCATGTCCCGGCGCGCACCGGCCGCGTTATCCAGATCTAGAGTATTGATTCTCTTGAAGTAGTCGGGACTCGACTGGCCCAGACCGGAGTGACCTCGCGCATCCTCCGGCCTGCCGATGAACCGATTGCTGAACACCCAGGGCCAGGGGTCGAGCTTGAGATTCTGCTTGACCATGTCAATCTGCGGCCGCAGCTCCTCCACGGTCGGTACCGGGCCGGTATCGTAGCCGCCCACCAGCTTCATGGCGACGGCCGCGTAGGCCGAGTCATTCAGGAGCTGCATCCGTTCGGGCGTCTCGTCCTTCAGGTCGTGCGTGTAGAAGGTGATCAGCGAAAGGTAGCAACGCGTGCCCGGTTCCAGGCTGCGGAAGAAGGTCCGCCGCCGGTCCACTCGCTTCCCGGCGGCGTTGAGCACGTCGAGCTGCAGATAGTGGCTGCCCGCCGGCACGCCCGCGAGGTCCACTGTGAAGCTCTCGCGCTTGGCGGCCGGCGCGCGGTCGAAGGAGCTCTGCCGCCGACCCTTGAGGTCCTGCACCTCCCCGTGCAGCTTGCAGCCCTGTGGCGGGCCCTCCAGAGCCACGTGCACCTCGCCCTGCTTGCCGCGCGGGTGCACGCGGGCGCACAGACTGCAGTCCAGCAGGCGGGGCTGCTTGCGCGTGGCCAGCGTCATGTCGTCGAAATAGAAGTTCACCCGGTCCTGGTCATGGTACCATGCCTCGGCGATGTAAAAGTAGATGCCCGAGACCTGCGTCCAATCCTGATCCGACGTCAGGAGGATCGAATGCTGCTGCCACCGGTTGGGGACAATCCCCGAGACGGGATACCACTGCACCGGCTTCTGGGCCCCGTGGGCGAACCCGCACTTCAGCGCCGGCTCCGGCAGCGTCGCCTCCGTCTCCGTGTAGAGCCAGAAGTCAACGCGGTCGAAGGCAGACCAGTCCTGTGGCGGATCCAACTTGCGCGAGGCCATCGGCCAGCCCTTCGCGTACTTGACGCCGGGCCGCTCGCTCCAGTCCACGCGGATCATAAAGGCCAGCGATTGCTTTCCCTGTTTCACGTGCTCAGTGTTCGGCGCCAGCCCGACCTCGCGCTGCGTCAGGTCCGTCGTGGGATCGCCTTTGATCCAGGCGGACAGTTCCTCGAAGTCGTCCAGAGGCTGCCGCACGTACTCGTCGGCCGCGCGGGCAGCCAGCGGCAACAGGATGATTATCGTCCCCCAACACCAGAACATCTTGCGCATGGCCTCACCTCTGCGGGCTAGGCACGAAGGATGCCCCCTGACAATTCCTGGGTTCGTTCGGCGCTCGGCGCGGCGCGGCTACCAGGCCTGGGGCCGGTCGCGCGTAAACGCGCTCCTGCAATGAATCGCTCCGCTTGTATGACCGCCTTCCGGCGTGCTGCCTTTCCCCTACAAGATCCTTTCTCCGTGCTCTCGGTGTCTCTGTGGTTCACACCCTCACTGCAGTCGCTCCGGGAAGCGTGCCCCCGAAGTCGGGGCCTGTCGTCTCTCAGCGTCCAAAGGGGCCCTCCGCTCTGCGGAAGGTCAGCAGGACCTCGTGTCGGCGCTCGCCCGGCGCAGCGCCGATAGCCAGCCTCGCTGCGTAGCTGCCCTCCGGGAGTCCGGATGCACTCACCTCCACCACCGCGCTCTTCGAGGCCAGAGCCACGTCGCCCTGCTCGTAGCTGCGCCGACCGTCCGGGGAGGTCACGTTCCACCTGAGCTGCCGCAATCCAGCCTGCCAGGCCTCGTCGGACACCTCCACCTTCACCGGCAACACATCGTCCGGCGAGAACAGCGTCCGCCCGCACAGCAGCTCTGCGCTCAGGTCGGGCGGAGTCAGCGCTTCCAGTTTGACGTCATCAACGAAGATGATGGGCGAGCCGGTCAGGTCCGGCACCTGCCGCATTCCCACGCCGACATCCGCCCTCCGGGTCTCACCCATCCTCAGCGTGAACTCGGTGGCGCACTGCCGCCACTGCCCCCGGGTCGCCGGGAGTCTCACGTGCACACTGCTCAGCGGCGGCGTGCCCGGCGCGCCCCACTGGCGCATGGTCAGTCCTCCCTGGTAGCCGGGCGGTCCCTGGGCCAACCAGACCCACGCCGATAGTCGCATGCGCCGGCCGTCGTACTGCGCCAGGCTTTCCGCACTCAGCTTCTGCTGCGCCAGCAGAATGCGGTCCTCGCCGACCGTCGTCAGGTCGAAGCATAGCGCCCGCTTTCCACTGTGCGCTACGTCTTGCGAGTAGAACACCGACTTGGCGATCAGCTTCGCGCCGGTGTCCTTGCGCGGCGGCCAGTCGCTGAAGTACCAGCCCTTGGCCTCCGGGTCCTCGAACCCACTGTTTGCCACCAGCTCGATGTTCGCGGATGCCTCAGCCCTCAACGCCGGTAGCTCAAGGGCGGCGCCTTGGGGTGCGCACAGCGGCGCCCCTGCCACGAGCGCACACGCTCCGAGCACTCCGAGCCATGCTGCCGACCTCATAGCCGCACCCTCCGGGCCGGGGGCCAGTCCCCGGCATTCAACTGGTCACCTGCTGAACCGCCTTCAACACTGCCCGTGCTCGCCCTGCCGAGCGGGCCCGGCGGCGTTTAGCCGCTGCCCGATCGCCGCTCGTCAATCATACCGGCCAACTTGGTCCCCCTCTCAAACGCCGCCCTGAGAAAGAGCCCTTCGTCCTCAATCCCGGAGTTCGCCATCGTGACTTCCATGCTGACCCATTTGTTGTACGATGATCGAGCCACAATTGCCGCCAGTCTGTCCCAATCAATCGTCCCCGAGAACGGCAGGTTGTGCTGGTCCCCTGTGCCGTCATTGTCGTGCAGGTGAACGGAAATCAAGCGTTCCTTCAGTCGGTCGAGCTGCTCCAGTCCGCCTCCGGAGATGTTCCCGTGTCCCGAGTCGTAGCACAGCCCGACATAGTCGGGCCCGTACTTCGACAGCACCGTCTCTATGGTCGCAAAGCTCTCAGTCGAGCCTAGATTCTCCAGCGCGATTCGCACTCCGTGCTCCCTCGCACACGGCTCCAGGGCATCCAGTGACTTCAGCATCTGCGTCCAGTACAGGCCCTTGTCCTCAGTCGCTTCAGGCTCGGAGGGCAGGTGCATGATGATCACATCGCCGGACAGCCGCGCGGTCATCTCGATTCTGTTCGCCACCAGCTCCACACCCGCCTGCCGTTCATACTCCACGTACGATCCCCAGGCCTTCTCCCGCCCGGCCGAGGCGTGCAAGTCCGTCAGTGACAGGCCAAAATCGCGCAACCATTTGGCGATCTGCTCGATCTCCGGCTTCGAATACAGGAAGTCCGTGTTCCAATGGTGGCACCAGTGGACGTGCGAGAAGCCCGCCTCGGCGATGGCGCGCAAATACGGCTCCGGGCATCCCGTGTCTTTGACGTAGTCGGTCGTGATCGAAAGCACAGAATCTTCTCCTCCTGGCAGCCTCAGTATTGCTGCGCGGCGCCGACCTCCGGAAGCGATCCGAGCATCCTCTGCAGAACGTCGGCGATGCGCAAGAAACCCACATCCGTCGGGTGTGTACCGTCAACGGTCGCCTCGCCGTCGTCGCCCAGCAACCGCTCGCCGGCGACGTAGTGCAGGTTCGCCACTCCGCCGCCCACCAGCCGCTCGTATGCCTCGCGCAACGCGGCGTTCTTGTCCGTGTAGCTCTGATGCCGCCCGGTATGGAGCCAGGCGTCCTGGTAGGTGATATTCTCAACCAGCACAATGGGCGTACTGGGATGCGCTCGCCGCAAGGTCTCCACCAGCGGCGCCGTCCGCTCCGTCACCAGCGGCGGCGTCATATTCGGCAGGCAATCAATCACGTAGACGCACGGGTCGAGTTCGGCCAGCAGTTCCACAACCTCCGGGTCCATCCGCCCGTTGCCGGAAAAGCCCAGGTTGATCGTCGGCCGATCCAGCGCCCGCCCGAGGATCGCCGGGTAAGCCATGCCCGGTCGAGAAGCACAGCCGCCCTGGGTAATCGAGGTTCCGTAGAAGCAGATCGGCTTGGCTCTCTCGGCCGGGCGGGCCGGCGCCTTGGTCAACGTGGCGCTCGACGGAACGCCGATCTCCACCGACTCCACACCATTATACAGGGGCAAATACAGCATGTACTCCCGCCGCTCCGCCCGGAGGCCTGACACCAGCGTGTGCTCGTTGACCGGGAACTTCTCCGGCCTCCCGACGGCCAGCCACCGCCATCGGGCGCCGTCACGGTTCGCGCTCGTCGCTCGCACATATAGGTCCAATCCGCTAACCCCCGTGGCCGCCATGTGGGGCATCGCCAGCGACCCGAACCGGAGCCGCCAACGAGCCGCAAGCAACGTCGCGTCCGTGACAAAGCGCACGCACAGCCCCGCGGAGTGCCTGCTGAGCTGCCAGACCGGATCGGGCACCACGCCTTCCGCCCGCCCAGGGAAGCGGTCGTAGGGCTCGCTTGTCTCGGACCACCCTTGACCCTCCACACCCAACTCGCTGATCTCGCGCCACTGCACTTCCGCCCCGGCCCCGCCCGCGCTTTCAGTGCTCGCCATAATCAGAACCAGAACCATCGCGACGATCGGAACTGCATCGCATACCGACATCAATCACACTCCCTCCCCCGGCGCTCCGTCTCTTGCGGTCCTCCAAGGCGACTTTGCGTTGATGCTGCTTTTTGAGAAGTTCGCCGCGGGACCTCCTTTCGTTTCTGTGAGAGGTGTTCGGGGCCACCCAGCCGCAGGTCAGAACCGCAACACCGGCGAAACCTGCACACCGGTCCGGCGGCTGCCCGACCCGACGACGTGCCTCGTTGGCGGGCGGCGCGGTCTGCCCTGGCCGGCCGCCGGGAGGCAGTCGAGTGCGCTCTCCGTCATTCATGTTCATCGTCATCTTGCTTCTCCGAGCGGGGCCGCTCACTGCCGACGGTTCACCAACTCCACGTAATGCCATGTCCCGGAGTGCCGCCATGCAGCCATTGTACCGAGGCAGCAAGGTCCTGACGTGGGAAGATCTGAAGCCCTATGTTGGGAGGCAGGCCGCCGAGGTCATCGTGGGCGAGGCTCGACAACGCGCCTATCTGCTCAATTACGACCAGCTCGCCCTCAACTACGGCCCGTCCGTAGACTTCCAGCTTCGCCGAGAGCAGGCGATCCTCTGCCCGCAGACGGCCGACTTCCTGTACAGCGACTTCACCCCCACCACAGTCCCCTACGCCACAGGCTCGCGTCCCGACCTCGAAAAGGTCGTCCGCGAGGCAACCGCCGCCTGCCAGACCCAGCGGGACCAAGCCCTGGCCTTGATGCGCTTTTGCCGCGACCTGTACAAGCGGAACCGTCCCCGAGATTTCGCCGCGTACGTCTATGGCGGCACGGAAGAACAGCTCGCTGCCAAAGGCGAAGAGTTGTGTGAATGCCTGGGACGGTTACTCGTGGCGCTCTGCGAGGTCGCCGGTATGCCCGGGCGCATCGTCATGCACGACATCGGCGGACACATTGCCTCCGAGATCTACGTCGAGCGCACCTGGGCTTATCTTGATCCCACCACAGGCATCTATTGCCTCAAGCCCGACGGCTCCTTCGCCTCCACCTGGGACATCTGGCAGAACCCCGCCTTGCTGCACGCACAGACCGAAGCAGTAAAGGCTGACGTGAGCGATCGCTGGACCTGGGAACAGCGAGTGTGGAAGTGCGAGAACATGTACTTCCACCCGAACGAGGTCACTGGCTTCGAGAATTACTCTCTCAGCGACGCCTCTTCCTATAACTACTCACAGCTCCCGCGCGCTGAGGCACTCGCCGCGGGTCTCAACGACATCAACAGGGAGTATGTGCAGACTGCGCAAGACGTGTTCGGCCTCGGCACTAAGCCCAGCGGCTCCGACTGGGCAAGCCGCAAGCTGCGCAAGATCCCTCTTGCGTACCGCAACGACGGCTTCAGCCAGTGGTTCCGCCAGCCCCCGATGACGCGCTCCCACGTGGAGCAGCGTCTCATCAATCCCTTTGAGGGTACGAATGTGACGATCCTCGAGTGGGGACTGGGGCCCGGAAGCGTCTTCTGCTATGACACGAAAGTGGGGGAGGTGTTCGGCCAGGGCCTCACACCGGAGCAATCCCAGCTCCTGCGGAGCGGCGACCGCTGGGTTCACGAGAACGTGATGGGGCTGATCAGAGCTCAGGCGGACCCGCTGACCGTGGCTGTCGAGCGTGGGCACCGCATCGGCCTGCGAGTATACGCGCGCCTCGAAATGAATCACGAATACGGGCCGGCGGATCCGACCAACTGGATGTGGGTCGGCTTTGTCGGACGGTTCAACAAGCAGCACCCCGAGTACCGGATCCCCGGAACCGTTCTGTTGGACTTCAAGCACCAGGAAGTCCGGGACTTCAAGTTGGCGATACTGCGGGAAGCGGCGGAGCAGGGAGTGGACGGCCTTTCGCTGGATTTTGCCGTGTACCCGCCGTACTTCGAGACCCCCGATGCCGGCATTATGACGGACTTCATTCGCGACGTACGCACTATGCTCGACGAAGTGGGGGAGACGGAGGGCCGCCGAGTCGCGCTCATGGTTCGCGTCCCCTACGACCAGTACCAGGAGCTGGGATTGGACTGGAAGAGCTGGATGAGGAAGAAGCTCATAGACATCGTTGTGCCCACGCATGTGCGGGCCAGCGACACCTTCGACATCCCGATTGAGGAGTTCGTTGCCCTCGGCCAACAGACCGGCTGTCGGGTGTACGGTTGTCTCTGGCACAGCCTCGGATTCGTCACGACGGACCAGCAGCCCGACGATGAACAGACCGGCAGACGGCGATATGACAAGCCCAAGACGAAGGGGATGTATTACAGCCAGGCTCTCATGTTCCACCGCGCAGGGGCCGATGGGATTCAGCTTGCCATGTCCGCTGACGAGTGGAACGCCAGGCCCTGGTTTAACGACCTGGCGGACCCCGCCAAGCTCGAGTTCGCCGACAAGCACTACATGGTGGACCCGGGACCCTACATGCCCTTGCGGTTTCCACTGCCCCCTGAAGGGCCGCCCTATGTTCGCGCCCGTACTGTTCATCTGCGCATCGGTGACGACATCGCGAAGGCACGCACCGCGGGACATGACGTGGAGGCAACGATCCTGTTCTACGCTCGGCCCCTGAAGCCCGGCGAGAAGCTCGAGGTCTACGTTAACGGTGAGGGCCCGGCGGTCGTGACCGGGGAATCCCCCGAGGAGCAGACGAAACGAGAGCGAGCGCCCATTGACGTGCGCAAACAGCGCCACGAATCCTTCGTGTTCGAGCGCGACTGGTGGAAGCGCGGCGAGCACAAGCTGCCCGTCAAGGCCGATTGGTGGAACCTGGGGGACAATACGATCCGGCTGGTCTATAGCACCCGATCACGCGACGTCTCGCCCCCGCTCTCCATCGCTTGGATTGATCTTCTGCTGGACTACCATCAGGCCAAGTGACGCTTCTCACCGAAACGAGCGCCGCCTTCCGCTAGTCCGCGAGAGAAGGGCCAGGGACCGACGGACGCCGGTCTACTCGGCCTCACTCGCCGCGGCCCGGACCGCGCGCAGGATCTCGACGGTCGGCACGCGGCGGATCGGGAGCTGCCGGGAGAGCCGACTGCCCAGGTCCAGCAGCGCGCAGTCGGGCAGCGGCACCCCGACGGACGGTTCTCCGGGCTCGGGCGCCGCCCAGGCCGTCGCTACCGCTAGCCAGGAGACCACTACCGGTCCCATCGCATCACCGCTCCTCAATCACGGGCATCCGCACCAGCTTCCCGCGTCCGCGCACCTCGGGAAAGTACATCAGGCTCGCGACGCTAGGCAGGATGCTATATCGGCCCGGCGCCTCCGTCCGCAGCACGTACTCGATCGTCCGCCCGCCACAGGTAGTCGAAGAAGAGCACAATCCGGTTGTCCCAGACCTCGCGCGGGATGAGACCGGCAACCAGGTCCGGTCCTCCACGCCGCCGCGAGCGCTGATGACATACACGCCCGACGATAGCGCCGGCACCTTGACCTTCTTTTCCATCCACCGGTTCCGATAGATCCGCTTCAGCCGCACGCCCCAGCTCCTCGGCCAATGTGGGCTGGGTCGGATAGAGCGACCCCATGCAGCATCGCAGCGTGCGCAGCGGCAGCGAGGTCTCTGAGAGATGGTGCTGTGATGAGGTTTCTCCGCAGGCACACAAGTGCCCTTCGCAGCCCCGGATCGCTTGGACGATACGCGGTGGTCGGAGGTTCCACACGCTAACGCCGCACGATGCAAGCGATGTCGGTAGTAACCTGAGGAATGCGAAGTGTGAGTTTGCCTTGGGCCGCCTGCGCTTTAGCTCGCGACGTGACTCGGCCCTCAACGGTATCCCAAAACTCAACGCGGTACTCGCCCTCCCCCAGACCCAGTAGGTCCACCATTGTCGGCGGCACCGGCTCCAGCTCAATGCCATCCCACCGCGCCTGCCATGTGTTATTCACATTCTGAATCCACAGGTAGGCGCCCGCCGCATGCGATAATCCCATAACGCGCACTGGAACAACATCGCGATTCGAAGCGTATCCCAACAGCTTGTAGCTGACCTCCGCGCGGTCCTTGCCCAGATTCTCCACACGGATTTCATGTTCCCCTGCCGGCACCTTCAACGCCAGGTCTCGATTGTACACCGTGTGCCAGTTCGCGTACTCTGGGATCTCCTTCGATCGCTCGCCCAATCCCTTTCCGGCGCGCAGGTTCTCATCCAACACCAGCTTCCCGTCCAGGTACGCCCTGATCGGGTTGTCTCCGTTCCCGACCACAGTCCCCACGTGGATCACGAACTGCGCCGGCTGACGGCAGTTCACCACGAAGGTCGGCGGATTCCGCAGATCCTTGTGGGAGACCACACCCCACAGGTACCCGCCCAGCTCTTCGGCATCGTTGATCGCACCGTCAGCATGCACAGTGAACCGGTTCACCTGCGCGCGACGGAACGCCGCACGCCCCATCAAGGCTACGTCCAAGAACTTCTCCTCGACCGGTGGTGTGACGTACCGGAGGGCCCGGGTCTTGACCGGTTGGAGGTCACCGGACAGGATTGGAACCTCCTTCATGAAGGCACTCAGACCGCGAAAGCACGAATACAAATTGCGCCCGTCCACGTAATTCTCGATATACCAGTGCATCGCCGTCCCCGCGCAGCCGCTGAGCGCCGAAGCCCAGATCCCGTTGTGCAGGTGCAGGCCATCTTGGTCTACCTTCAGCCCGCCCGACTCCAGAACCTTCCGTGGGAGGCCGAATTCCCCCACAATGAACGCCTTCCTATACTGTGACACCGCCTGGCCGCAGAAGCCCGGCATCCCCGCACCCATATCTGTGAAGCTATAACTGTGCACTTGCACAACGTCTATGTTCGGTAGGGCCCACATTCGGGCGGAGGCCGCAAAGCTTCCTCCCATCGGGCTATTCGTTATCAGGTGTTCCCACGGGTCAAGAGACCTCAAGTATCTGGACATCTCCTCGTGCCACGCGACGATGTCGGGCGCCCGCTTCTCCGGTATGACAACTTCGTTGAAGAACTCCCAGGCCATGAGGTTACGACTATATCCCCACCGAGCGACTACGTATCGCAACTTCTGCTTCACCAGTCGAGCCACCTCGGGACTGGTCCAGAACTCGTCAATGGAGTCAAGCGGCCCCCCGTTCTTCTTCAGGAACAAGTTGTATACTTGGCGCCATCGCTGCCGTGGGTTGTTGACGTGGGCATTGGCATTGTACAGGCACAGTTGAATCGAACAATCGCGCGCCCGCGCCAGCTCAAAGAGCTGGTCTACGTCCCAGGCTGTGCGCAAGTGAAACGTGCCCACACCCAGGTACCCGACCGCGTCATCCGGTGAACCCTCAATCGCAACCCACCACGAATCCATCCGCAACCGAATATAGTTGGCACCATTAGCGGTGAGGGCAGTAATATACCGGCGGAGGCGCGGCAGTCGGTCGCCCTTCAGCGGCTGTCCCACTGCGGTATGTGTAAAGCAGTTCGTCCCAATGGGGAAATAGGGCGCTCCGGACGCGAACTGGAGGTACAGGGGTGAGCGCCTTGCGATACGGATGAAGCCCTCGCTGTGAGGGGCGACGGCCTGGAACGATGCCTTTGCGCTCTTGACTTGGCCCGACCGGTCCTTCGCGGTTACGAAGTACTCGTAACGCCCCTCCATCTGGGGGGCGAAGCGCAGCTTCCACACAGGTGTCCCCACAGGCTGCTCGCCGGCCTTGGTGAGTGCGTACTCCTGGTACAGGAAGCCGGGCAGGGCGACACTCCTCCCGTCAGGCGAGGTGAAATGGCCCTGGACATCTATTTGCGTGGGATCGAAGGGATTGTCCCACGTCCCAGTGAGATCGAGAGTAAGCTCGAACTTCTCGTAGACGGGGACAGAGGGGGCGCTTGGCTCAATGGAGTTGATGGCGAG
>JALGUG010000189.1 GCA_029820995.1 Candidatus Zipacnadia bacterium | reverse complement strand
GGCGATCCGCGAGGACCGGCCTGCGGCCGTGACGCCGGAGCACGCGGTGCGGGTGATGGCGACGTGCCTGGTGGCCGCGACGAGGGCAAATGAGGAGGAGGCCGTGAGGCTGGTGGGCGCCTAGTGCGAGGACCTCTGCAGCGGCACGGGCCGGATACTTCGTGCGGTGCTAGGCACCGCGCTCGTATTCGGCCCCTCCTGGTGATAACCTCTCCTCTTGACGACAGTGGCGCCGGCAGATGCTAGATCAGGGAGGCCACCAGGTCGCCGGCTTCGGTGGTCTTGACGCCGCTTCTAGTAGACAGGTCGCCGAGCTTGCCGCTGGCGAGAGCCCGACGAATGGCCTTCTCAATGGAGTCGGCGCAGGCCTGCTCGCCCAAGTGCTCCATCATCATGCCGGCGGCGGCAATGGCGGCAATGGGGCAGATGACGTTATTGCCGGCATGTTTGGGTGCGGAGCCGTGGATCGGCTCGAACATCGAGACCCCGTCGGGGTTGATGTTACCCGAGGCGGCGACGCCCATCCCGCCCTGGATCATGGCGCCGAGGTCGGTGATGATGTCGCCGAACATGTTGCAGGTGACAATGACGTCGAACCATTCGGGGTTCTTGACCATCCACATGCAGCAGGCGTCCACGAAGGCGTGATCGGGCTTGATCTCGGGGTACTCGGGTGCGACCTCGGCCATAACGCGCGTCCAGAGGTCGTGGCCGTAGGTGAGCACATTGGCCTTGTCCACCAGGTGCAGGACGCCGCGCCAGTCGCGCCCCGCCTGGCGGTCCTGCTCGGTGGGCCCCCAGGCGGCCGCGGCGATGTCGGCGTCGGAACGGCGGGCCGCTCGTCGGCGAGCGGCCTCAAAGGCCCAGCGCACGATGCGCTCGGTGCCCTGGCGAGTGTAGACCATAGTCTGAGTGGCAACCTCCATGGGCGTGCCCTGGTGGGCGAAGCCGCCGGCGCCGACGTAGAGGCATTCGGTGTTCTCCCGGACAACCAGGAAATTGATGTCCTTGGGACCCTTGTTCTTGATGGGCGTCTCGACGCCCTCGTAGAGCTGGATGGGGCGCAGATTGACCCACTGATCGAGGCCGAAGCGCAGGCGGAGCAGGATGCCATGTTCGAGGATGCCGGGCTTGACCTGGTCGTGGCCGACGGCGCCCAGGTAGATGGCGTCACATTGCTGCAGCTCGTCGAACACGGAGTCCGGCATAACCTCGCCGGTGCGCAGGTAGCGCTCGCCGCCGATGTCGTACTCGATAGTCTCAAACTGGACGTCATGCTTTCGGGCCGCCACGTCCAGGACTTTGAGGCCCTCGCGCACGACTTCCGGGCCTACGCCGTCGCAAGGCAAGACTGCGATCTTGTACATGAAATCCGGTCCTCTCCGACGGAAATGATCCAGGGACCGAAGTACGCGGCTCGGTCCCCGGGTATAGGCAGCGGAGCGATTATAGCACAGGAGGCTGGGTGAAGGAAGCGGCCGGCAATCAGCCATCAACGGAGGGCTGAGGAGCGACGAGCCATCGTCGGCCCCGGTCCGCGTCGGGGGTTTGGTTGCGTCGTCGTCGTCGGAGGTGCTATAATCGAAGTCCCGGCGACGGCCGGGGCATCGCGCGGAGGTGAGATAGGGCGTCATGGCAGGACACTCGAAGTGGGCCAATCGTCAGTATCGGAAGGGGCGGCAAGACGCGGCACGAGGGAAGCTGTTCGGCAAGTGCTCGCGAGAGATCATTGTGGCGGCGCGTCAAGGGGGCGGCAACCCGAACACGAATAACCGTCTGCGGCTGGCGATCCAAGCGGCCAAAGACGTGAACATGCCGGCGGACAGGATCGAGCGGGCGATCAGGCGAGGCACGGGTGAGCTGGAGGGGGTGCACTATGAAGAGGGGACGTTCGAAGGGTATGGCCCGGGCGGCGTGGCGCTGATGATTACGGTGCTGACCGACAATCGGGATCGTACAGTGGCGGATCTGCGACACATCCTGAAACGGCGGGGGGGCTCCCTGGGCGAAAGCGGCTGCACGGCGTTCATGTTCAATCCGAAGGGCGTGATCATGGTAGACAAGGCGCAGGCGGATGAGGACACATTGATGGAAGTGGTGATGGACGCCGGAGGGGAGGATCTGCTGGATAGCGGAGATGCGTGGGAGGTGCGGACGGCGCCGGAGGATTTCCAGGCGGTGCGCGAGGCAATCGAGGCGGCGGGCATCGAGTTCTCGAGCGCGGAGCTGAGCATGGTGCCGCAGGTGCTGACCGTGGTGGACGACGACAAGGCGCGCCCTCTGCTGGCGTTGTTGGAGGAGCTGGACGATCACGACGATGTCCAGAAGGTCTATGCGAACTTTGAGATCTCGGATGAGGTCTTGGAAAGCGTAGCGGGTTAGTGAGCCGATGGCAGACTTGAGCTTGGACTTCTGCGGCGTGCCGCTCCGGAGCCCGGTTGTGGTGGCGCCGGCGGCGATCACTGAGACGGCGGACCGGATGAAGCGCTGTGAGGCGCACGGAGCGGGTGCCGTGGTGGTCAAGAGCTATTTCCAAGAGGAGGTCTGCCGCGTGGCGCCGACGCCGCGGTTTCGGTTACTCCGACACGCCGTCGGCCGCCACAAGAGCTTTACGCTCTATTCGTACGAGCAGGCGCATATCTACGGGTTGACGGAGTTCGGGCGCGAGATCGAGCGAGCCAAGCGGGAGCTGAGCATCCCGATCTTCGGGAGCATCAACTGCACGACGCCCGAGGGCTGGGCGGAGGCGGCGCGGGTCTGCGAGGAGGCCGGCGCCGACTTGCTGGAGCTGAACGTTTCCTGTCCGCACGGCGTACACCTGATGTCGGGCGCGGACATGACCGATTCGATGGTCCAGGCGCTACAGAGCGCGCGCACGGGGACGAGTCTGCCGCTGGTGCCGAAGATGAGCGCGCAGCTTTCGCACCCGCCGAGTGTGGTGCGGGCGCTGGAGGAGGCCGGTGCCGACGGAGTCGTGATGTTCAACCGACTGACCGGGCTGGATATTGACCTGGAGACGGAGCGGCCGATCATGCACGGGGGCTACGCGGGTCACGGAGGGCCCTGGGCGATCCACTTGGTGCTACGTTGGCTAACAGCCGTAGCGCCGCAGAGCGGGCTGCCGATCGCGGCCAGCGGGGGTGTGGCTTCCGGCGATGACGTTGCAAAGCTGATTTTGGCTGGTGCGACGACGGTGCAGACGTGCACGGCAATCGTGCTCCAAGGGTACGAGTTCCTGGAGAAGCTGAACGAGGGTCTGGTATCGTTCATGGACGCCAAGGGCTATGAGCGGCTGGAGGACTTCCGTGGCAAGGCGGCGGGGACGGTGGTGGGCCTGCAGGAGGTCGTTCGGGAGCATAATTGCTACGCGGTGATTGATGCGGACCGCTGCACAGCCTGTGACACCTGTCGCCGAGTGTGTATCTACGACGCTGTGCAGAAGGGTGACGTGTATCACATCGTTCCAGAGCTATGCGACGGATGCGGGCTCTGCGTTGAGCTCTGCCCGGTGCAGTGCATTGAGATGCAAACCTTCGAGAGCTGAGCGCGGGGCTCAGAGCGATCCCCAAAGGGCTGGACAACGGAACCGCCGAACCTCCCTGAACGTCCTGGGTTTTGAAGCACGGCAAGGATTGCCGCCTACAGCATGGTGACAGCGTGGTGAAGGAGCGAGGCCGATGCGCCGAGGGTGGAGCCACTGGGCAGTCGCGGTCGCCGCGAGCCTGTTGGTCTGTGCTGTAGAGGTGCGCGGTCAGCCGGACCTCGAGGTGCAGGTCGAGTGTCCCTGGGCGGGGCACTACAAGATTGACACCTGGTTTCCCCTGCGAGTCCTGGCCGAGAATCGCGGAGACGCGCGCCGGGGCGTGGTTACCGTGGGGCTGCCGGTGCGCAATGGCGAGGGCAGTTTCGAGTTGCCCCTGAATCTTCCCCGCAACTCGCGTCAAGCACACTACCTGTATGTGCGCACGGACACGTTTGCCGGTCAGGTTGAGCCGCGGCTAGCCGCGGGACGGCTCAGGCGGCGGCTGAAGGCGCAGCCCCTGCGGGCGCATTACGAGTCGGACGCGATCATTCTGCTGATCGGACGTCAAGCGGCCGGCCTGAGCTTCCTGACGCAGTTGAACCTGCCGGTGCCCGCGACGGCGCCCGGGGGCGCCTACGGCGTGCCCGGTGGCGGGTGGGGCGCGAGCGGGCCGCAGCCGGAGGTGGTGGTCTGCTACTACGATGTCCAGCAAGGGAAGGGCTTGCCGGGGCTGGGCCTGCCGGGGCACTGGGCGGGCTACGACAGCCTTGACTTGATCGTACTACGAGACGTATCGCCGCGAGAGTTCTCACAGGAGGAAAGGGAGGCCCTCAAAGCCTGGGTGGCGCGGGGCGGCGAGTTGGTTGTGGTCCCGGGAGCCAATGTCAGCGAGGTGCGACAGTCGTTCCTGGAGGAGATGCTGCCGGTTCGGCTGACGGGGTCGGACGTGGTACCGGCGGCGACTGCGCTGGCCCGGCACTATGGCGAGCCACTCCCCGCCGGGGCGCAGGGCATGATGCCGGTGGCCACCTCGCGGCTGCGGAAGGGAGCCGTAGCCGTGATCTCGGTGGGTGCGACACCGCTGTTGGCGCGTTGCCGGTATGGGGCCGGGACGATCTATCTGTTCGCCTTCGACTTCCTGCGCGATCCGCTGCGAGGCTGGGACGATCTGCAGCTTAAGCTGTGGCGAGACATCTTGACCGCAAGGAGAAAGACGCCGCAGCCGTCTCGGACAGCAGCGTACGGCCCGATGGGCTCGCCGAACGATCCCTCGTCAATGGTGGCCAGCCTGACCCAGCTTGAACTGCCCTCGCTGTGGCTGGTGGGGGGCTTCTTGCTGCTCTATCTCATTTGCCTGGTGCCGGCGAACTACTTCGTATTGAAGCGCCTGGATCGCCGGGAATTGGCCTGGGTCACGACGCCGGCGATCGTAGTGGTGTTTAGCGTCGGGGCTTATGTTGTAGGTCACAGCATGAAGGGTGGAGACTTGGTGGTCACGGAAGTGCGAGTGGTTCGTGGGCCGGCGGGCGCGAGGCAGGTGTGCTCGAGAGGCTACCTGGGGGTCTACTCGCCGCGCAGCGCGGAGTACGCTCTGACCGCCGGGAGCCGTCAGGCCACCTTGTCCGAAGCGGCCCTCGCGGAGACCAGCTCTGTGGCGACGATCCGGCAGGGGGAGACATTCGAGATACCGCGGGCACCGATCAACATGTGGTCCATGAGGACGTTCGAATATGATGACGTGTGCGACCTCGGCGGATCCGTTGAGGCAGTGGCGACCTATGGGAGGGGCAAGCTGGACGTTGAGGTGACCAATGGCACGGCGTACGATTTGCGCGACTGCTTCCTGGTGCGCGGAGGCCAGGTCGAGTGGCTCGGCAACCAGGGCAAGGGGGAACATGCGCGAGCGGCTCTGTCGGGTCAGGTGGCCGCGGGCGCGGGGGGCGGCGTGGCGCAGCAGGCGATCGCGCGGAGCGGCCTGAGCCGCCGGCCGGATCAACTGAACGCCGAGGAACGATTGAGGAAATCGGCTTTGGAGCACCTCTTCGGGCAGGGCAGTGAGGCGTACGTCGAGGGATCGGGGGCGGATGTGCTGTTCGTCGGCTGGGCGGACACGAAGCCGCTGGAGGTCAAGCTCCGACCGGGTCGAGAGCGACGCGTGAGGGCGACGCTGGTTCTGGCGGACATCTACGCCTCCGGGGCGCCGGGTGCCGGCGCGTTCGAGGCCGCCTGCGGCCTGAAGCGGATGGCCATCGTCAAGGTGCAGATGGATACCGGCTACGGATGGGAGGCCTACGGTCCCGGGGCGACGCCGAGGCTGCGGATATCGAAAGGGACGATGGAGTTGGAAGCCCCCCTGCCGGCGGCAGCCGGGGCGAGCAGCCTGGATTCTCTGGAGGTAGGGTTGGGATGTGACCGGGGCAGGCTGGAGCTGGGCGTCTGGAACGTGAAGAGCAGGCAATGGGAGACCCATTTCTCCGGTGACGTGACGAACAGATCGGTGAAGGTGTTACTGGCGTCGGCGGAGGAGTATGTGGGACCAAGGGATGGCCTCGTGAAACTGCGGCTGGTCAAGAAAGACGAGCGGGACACGCACCTCAGCCGATTGCAGGTGAAAGTCCGAGGACGGCAATGAGCCGACCAAGGGTCCTGAACCCGGTGCTGATGAAGGAGCTGCGCGTGCGGATGCGCGGCCCGCGGGCCTTCTGGATTATGCTGCTGTACTTGAGTGCGGCAATGATCTGCGTGTGCGTGGTCTATTCATCGTTCATCTTCACACGGCAGCGGGTTAACCCGTCGGCGAGCTCGGCGGAACTGGGCCGGCATCTGTTTCAGGTGCTGATGATTGGACAGGCTGCTCTGCTGTGCTTGGTGGCGCCGGGGCTGACGGCGGGAGGGATCAGCCTGGAACGGGAGCAGCAGAGCCTGCCGATGCTGTTGGTGACGCTGCTGCGACCGCGGACAATTGTGCTGGGGAAGCTGCTGTCCTCGTTGTCGTACTTGGTGCTGCTGGTGGTGTGCAACGCGCCGTTTGTGGCGCTGGTGTTTCTATACGGGGGCGTTTCGTGGCGCCAGGTGCTCGAGGGGCACGCAGTGCTGCTAATCTGCGCGGTGTATTTCGGCGCGGTGGGATTGTGGTGGTCGGCCGTGTGCCGCCGAACCGGTCAAAGCGCGGTGATCTCGTACGGGAGCATGGTGGCGTGGGTGTTGGGCGGACCGGCGCTCGCGGCTGGGCTGATGGCGTTGTCGGATTGGTTGAGCTGGTCCACCGGCCCCTGGATGGAAGAGGCCGTCGCCTTCCTGCTGTCGCTGAATCCCGGCGCGGCGATGTACTTTCTGTTGGAGGGCCCGGGATCGAGCACGTCGTTGGGCTGGGGCATATGCCAGCAGTTCCCATTGGGGACAGCACTGTACGCTGTGCTCACACTGGGGCTCTTCTGGCTGACGGTTGTTTGGGTGCGGCGGATGCAAGTGCCTTGAAAGGACGAGAGGCCATGCTGGACGTGATCGGTCTGACGAAGCAGTTCAGGGACGTGACGGCGGTCTGGAACCTGTCGCTGCACCTGGATGAGGGGGACATCTTCGGCTTCATCGGGCCGAACGGCGCCGGCAAGACGACGACGATCAAGATGCTGGCCACGCTGCTGCGGCCGACGGCGGGGACCGCATACATTGACGGCCACGACATCACAACTGAGCAGGAGACCGTGCGCGGGCTGATCGGGTACATGCCGGACTTCTTCGGCGTGTACGACGACATTAAGGTCTGGGAGTATCTGGACTTCTTCGCGGCGGCGTACCGGGTGCCGCGGGACCAGCGGCCGCAGATTGTGGACGATGTGCTGGCGCTGACGGACCTGGCCGGTAAGAAGGACACCTACGTGGAGGAACTGTCACGGGGCATGAAGCAGCGGTTGTGTCTGGCCAAGACTCTGGTGCACGATCCCAGGCTACTGCTGCTGGACGAGCCGGCCTCGGGCCTGGACCCGCGGGCGCGGATCGAGATTCGGGAACTGCTCAAGGAGCTGCGCAATCTGGGGAAGACGATCTTCATTTCCTCGCACATTCTGGCCGAATTGTCGGACTTTTGCACCAAGATTGGGATCATCGAGAATGGTCAACTTGTTGCAAGCGGCACTGTGGCGGACATCATGGGTCAGCTCCAGAACTATATGGAGCTGGAGGTGCAAGTGTTATCGGGGGTTGAGCAGGCGCAGCAGTTGCTGCTCAGTCAGCCGCAGGTGCAAGGGGTGAAGCTGGAGGACGGCGCGCTGCGAGTGCAGTTTCAGGGGCAGCGGGAGGAGCTGGCGGGCTTGCTCCAGACGTTGGTGCAGGCGGGCGTGCGGGTGGTGTCGTTCCGAGAGCAAGAGCTCAGCCTGGAAGACATTTTCATCCGGTTGACGAAGGGGATCGTCGCCTAGTCATCAGCGGCCCATGGGCCTGTTGCGTGGTTGGGATAACCCGGTTTTGGTGCGCGAGCTCCGGGGCAAGGGCCGGGGCCTGCGCTTCTATGTGCTGGTGTTCGTGACGTGGTTTGTGCTGGCGGCGGCAGTGGGCGGGTATGTAACGCTGATGCATTATCGCGGCGCCGAGGTGGTGCAGTTGATCCGCCAGGCCGAGGCGAGCGGAGCGGTGCCGGTGGGATCGGGCCCGGGGATCATTCTATTCGCCGGTATCGCCTCGCTGATGTTCGGCGTAGCAACCTACGCGCCGCCGGCCTTGGCGGCCACGGTAATCTCGCGAGAGCGAGAGCAGCAGTCGCTGGGGAGCCTGCTGATCACGAGGCTGACGAACCGGCAGGTACTGTGGGGGAAGCTGCTGGGGAGCGTGTACCCGGTGCTGATTGCTCTGCTGGCAGGGGTGCCGTTTCTCGTGTTGTGCGGTGCGATGGGGCGGGTGCAGGTCGGGATTACGCTGTTCACGCTGGCCAAGGTGGCGGGTATGGTGCTGGCGAGCGCGGCGGTCGGTCTGATGTGCTCCGTGCTGTGCCGCTCCACGCCGGTAGCTGTGGCGGTTAGCTATGTGGTTCTGCTGTTTCTGTTCATGATTGTGCGCGGCACGGCACAGTATATCGTGCTGATCGCGTTTGCCTTGATTGTGGCCGCCTCCTCCGCATCCTTTGGGGGCTCTCCCAGCCTGGTGCAGATGTGGCTGGCTACCAATGGAGTGGACGTGGTTGTGGCTGCGCTGGCGGGATTGTTTTGCTTCCTGTTGGCGTGGGTGGGCTTCAATCGCTTGACGGAGGAGTGAGCCGGGTGAGTTCGCCGAGCGCCTGGGCGACGACGCTGTCAGGTAACCCCGTGTTTGGGAAGGAGCTGCGGACCAGGTGGAGGGGCTGGAGACTGCTGTACCTGCCGATTGCCTTGCTGGCGGTGCTGGCGTTGGTGTTCATGGGAGCGATCATTCCGGTGGCATATCGAGCCGTGGCCTGGCAGGATGTAGTGCTGGCACTGGGAGGGGTTACAGACCGGATTGGGGCGATCACCGCATGGCTGCTGACGCCGGCGCTCATTGGAGGGAGCGTAGCCGGCGAGCGGAAGCAGTTGACCCTGGAGTCGCTGCTGCTGACACGGCTGACTGTGGGCCAGATACTGCGGGGGAAATTGGCGGCCACGTTGGTGCCCATGGCGCTGGCGCTCGCTCCCGCTCTAATCGTCGAGACGGTGTTCTATCTGGCGGCCTGGAAGCCCGCTGCTGTGCCCTTGCTTCTCGCACGCGCGGGCCTGATTCCGCTGGGGCTTGTGGTCGCGGGTTGCGTGGGGCTATGGGCGTCCGTGCAGGCGGGGAGCCCCGGCGTCGGGATCGTCCTGGCTTATGTGGCCACCGGCGTCGTGTATGGCCTGGGGGTCCTGGGTATTACAGTGTGTGTGGCTGCTGTGGAAGAGACGGCACGCCACTTCGGCGGGCAGCAGGCGCTCGACCTGGCGCAGCAGCACAGGAGCTGGGTGACGCTGGCCGGGCTGGCAGTGCCGTGGGTATTGGCCGGGGC
>JALGUG010000476.1 GCA_029820995.1 Candidatus Zipacnadia bacterium | reverse complement strand
TCGAGCAGTTTCTGCCCTGGAATCTCACGGCACAGCGCCGCGCCGAACTGACCGCGCCGGCAGCAACCGTCCCGATCAACGACAGTTCTTAGCGCGCCGGTAAACCTCTCCCCAACGACGCTTTCCCCAACGCCAACGCCCCCCAACGTGCGCCCAAGCACACCATACGCCCACCCAAAAAAACGGGTTGGGCGAATGCTTACAAAAGCCCTGCCGCAAATCCTTATGCGGCAAGGCTTTGTGAAGTGGGCGATGGCAGACTCGAACTGCCGACCCCTAGCTTGTCGAGCTAGTGCTCTAACCAAACTGAGCTAATCGCCCGAGGGGGTGGAGTCATGGGTTTTGGCGACCGGAGACTGCTGGCGGGGCGGACCAAGCGGACCATCTTAATCTGGCACGAAAGGGCGAGGGAGTCAAGGGGGTGGAGTGTGTGCGGCTGGGGCTGCCGGTCGGGTGATGCGGTGCGGGCCGTTTGTCGGATGTTGGCGCGGGCGAGACGGGGCTGCTGTACGGCGAACGTGTTCGCCCGTGGGAGAACGTTTGTGACCAGTCCCTTGTTTCGCTGGTCTTGGCGGGAACGGATATGTCGAGACTTTCGCAAAAAACGAAGGCTGCGAAACCTTGGGAAAATGGGGGCCTCGTGTATAACTCGGGGTTAATGGGAATCCCGCTGTGTGAGGCTTCTTTCGACGTAGGGTTCAAGTTGGGCTGAACCCATGGCGAGAGGAGCGATGACAATAGGCAAACGATCGGATTTAACGATTCCTCAGCGCCGAGAGGTGGTGGAATCAGCGCTGGTGGGGGAGATTGACGGCCGGTTGGGCCGGGCCGATTCCCCACTTTCGGGATATCCGCCCTTTCGGTTGCTTCTGGTGGGGTCCCGAGGGGTTGGAGGTGACTCGCTACTGGAGCGTTCCGATTGCGGAACGGAACGGGCGGGGCCGCCCAACCGTGAGCATCGAGGCTTGGAGGGTTTTTACCTCGGATTTCCGACCAGGGCGCTCGGCGAGTCGTGGCGGTTGGGCCGGATAGTCCTAAGGGGGGGTAGGAGTGGCGGAGCCAGCCGTTCGGAGGGTCTTTTTGCGGGGAACCTGGTTGACTGGCGGGGCCGGGTTGGGAATACTCACCAGTGTGCAATTGCCGGCGCTCGGGAAGTGGTCCCGACGGCGTGCCGGAATGTGAGCTATGTTTAGGGGGAATTGCATCACGGTTCTTAGGAGGACGGCGACTATCGAATCCAAAGCACAGCGGGTAAACGAACAGATCCGGACCTCGCCCGTCCGCGTGATTGCGGCGGACGGTGCCCAGTTGGGGATCCTGCCCATCGAAGAGGCCTTGGCGGCCTCGCGCCAGGCTGAGTTGGATTTGGTCGAAGTGGCTCCCAACGGACAGCCACCGGTCTGCCGGATCATGGACTACGGGAAGTTTAAGTACCAGCAGAAGAAGCGGCAGCACCGGGGCCAAGCTCACCAAGTGAGGATCAAGGAGATCCGGGTTCGTCCGAAGACGGGGGAACACGACATCCACGTGAAGGTCAACCGGTCGCGGCAGTTCTTGGAGCACAAGAACAAGGTGCTCATTTCGGTGATGTTCCGAGGTCGTGAGCTGGCCCACGTCGAGGAGGGGCGTCGCGTGATCGACGAGATGTGATCTCGCAACTGGAAGACATCGCCCGGGTCGAGTCCACGCCGACCCAACAAGGTCGCCGAATCGTGTGCACGCTGGCGCCCAAATAGCCACTTGCGGTGGCAAATCGGGGGGATCGTGCTCGATTCTCGGTGTCACTGGGGTCTATTTCTACGGCTAGACTTCGACCTCCCCGGCCCCAGAGGTTGTGTGCTGGCTCCCCGCGCTAGCACAACATGTAGTATTTTGTGCCCCGAAGTCTTGCTGTAGGACTATTCGTCCCTTGACCGACCCTGCGGGGGCGCATGCGTTCCCCCCGAAGGTTGCTGGCTGCCCGACGGGGGGCATCACCCGCCGGAACGTGTCAACCGGTTTGAGACAACTCCTCGTCGGAATTGAATGGCACTGTCGTCTTCGCGAAAGCGACCCATGCTGCCGGAATCTGGGTGAATTGTAGACGATCTGACAAGGCAAACGTCTTTG
>JALGUG010000188.1 GCA_029820995.1 Candidatus Zipacnadia bacterium | reverse complement strand
GCGCACCTCAGTGGTGTTTTTCCTGGGCGTTCACGACCTCGACCTGATGCGCTGGATCACTGGCAGCGAGATCGTGAAGGTACACGCCGAGAGCGTCCGCAAAGTGCTGAGGGATGTGGGGGCGGACGACACGGTATTCGCCGTGATTAAGTTCGCGAACGGCGCCGTGGGGTGTCTGGAGCTGTGCTGGGCCATGCCGCCCGGTGTGCCCGCCAAGTTGGATGCTCGCCTGGATATCCTCGGAACGAGGGGCGAGGTTAGCGTGACTGTCCACGGAGACGGGCTGCAAATGCTACGTGTCCTGAAATAGTGTACGGGCCGCAGATCGAGGGACAGCAAGAGGGGGCGCTGAAGACCCAGCTTGAGCACTTCGCGCGGTGCATTGCTTCCCGGGAAACGCCGCTGGTCAGTGTTGATGATGCCCGCGCAGCCGTGGCCGCTGCGTGCGCGATCCATGAATCGCTTGAGACTGGGCAACCCGTGCAACTGCCATGAGACGAGTCCAGATGGCGGTCTGGGTTCTGGGGCTGGTGTGTGCCTGCTGCCAGGCGCCTGCGGCGCCCCTCCCCGAGGGTCTGGTGAACCTGGCTGCGGCATCACGGGGGGCCAAGGTGGTCCGGACTTCGAGCACGTACGGAGCTCTGTGGACCGCGGAAAACCTGATTGACGGTCGGCTGACGACGGGTTGGGGCTCGGAGGATGGACGCACGAAAAATGAGTTCGTAATCATCCAGTTCGCCGACAAGAAACTGCACAAGGTGTGCGCGGTGGGTATCTGTCCGTCCGCGACGGGTCACCTGCCGGCTGCGAACGCCAGTCTGCGCGGCTTCCGGATCCAAGTGTCCAAGACGACGCTGTCCCCGGAGAGCTTCCATACGGTTCTTCGGGGCAAGTGCGTCAATCGGCGGGAGGTCCAGGTCTTCCAGTTCGAGCCCGTCGAGGCCCGGTATGTGAAGCTGAGCGTGCTGTCGAACTTCGGGCATCCGGGCTGGGTGGAGATCGCCGAGCTGGAGGTTCTGGGGCCGCCTCCGGCTGAAGCGGTTGAGACGACGAATCAACCGTCCAGTGCGGAGACTGCACCGACGCCGGCTCCGGCACGGGCGACGGAGGCCCGGTCCGCGCCCTCCGGGCCCCCCCTGCCCGAGGCCGGCGGGTCGGTGCTGATAGACACGCGCGGCTGGGGTGCGGCGGGAGGTCTGATCAGCTTCCGCGCTCGGCTGGCTGAGGCGGGGTTCGTAGTCAAGACGACGAGCGAGACTGCCGATAGCGAGCGTCCGGCTCTGACGCCCAAGCTCTTGGCCGGGGCTGAGGTGGTGGTTTTGCACTTGCGGGAGAGTTTCGCACCCGGCGAATTGCAGGCCATCCAGGACTACGTTCAGGACGGCGGGAGCCTGCTCGTGTCGGTTGCGTCGGCGACGGGGAAGTCGGACTTCCTCTGGGGTGCGAACGCGCTGCTGCGCTGCTTTTCTACTGCAGTGTCGGAAGGTCTCAAGTCGGGGCCGACCACCTTCCTATCGCGATACCACCCGGTGACGAGGGACCTCCAGCAACTCGTAGTCGGTGAACGCAGCGTGGCCGTATGGTCGCGGCGACTGATGAGTCTGGCACAAGTGGAGGAGCAGGTAGTCGCCGCCGTGGGCGAATACGAGGCCGGCCGCGTGGCAGTCGTGGCCGCGGACCTGATTTCCGACGCCCAGGACAGCGAAGCACATATCGCAGCCTCGGACAATGCGGCGTTTGCGGTCAATCTCGTCCGCTGGCTGTCCGCGCCCTCGTCGGATTAGTAAGGGCCGTGGTCCAGCGGTCCCGCGACATCTTGGCACGTGCGGTCATCGGTTGCCAAAACCCCCTGTTTGTCGTATATTGCTTGGCGACGAAGCGATGGGTCCGACGCGGCTAGCGGCGAGGGCGAGCGAACGTATGCGCGATGTCCAGCTTCTTGGTGGCTGCCATTGAGGGCGGCGGCACCCGAACTGACGCTGTGCTGGTGGACAGCGAGGGCCAGTTTCGTGGCTGGGGCCGAAGTGGCCCGGCGATGGCTTTGTATGTGGGGCCGAGCGCCTCGGCGGCGCATTTCGTGGAAGCGGCAGAGAGAGCTTGCGACGGGGTGGAGCCGGCGGACGTCAGGGCCGTGGTCGTTTCAACTCCGCGCCACTGGGCCGGTTCTCCCCGCGACGCTCTACTCAAATGTTTCCCCTCCGCCCGGGTGCTTCGGGAGCACGAGGAGACCGTCGCTCTGTTCGGAGCCCTCGGCGAGAAACGTGGACTGATGGTCAGCGTCGGCACAGGTTCCTTCGCGTACGGCATAGATGACGGGGGCGAGGCGGAATACGTGGGGGGTCGGGGCCCGCTGCTGGGCGACGAGGGGAGCGGCTATTACATTGGCCTGCAGGGGCTTCGGCTGGCCTTGCACTCATTGGATGGCCGGCAGCCTGAAACCGATCTTCTGCCGGCGCTGCTGGCCTCCGCGGGCGTCAAGAGCGACGAGGAGCTCGTCCGCAAAGTGTACGCCCAGGGGCTGGGGCGCCACGACATAGCTGCGCTCTCGGCCAAGGTGCTGGAGCTGGCCGAGGCCGGAGACGCCGTGGCAGTGCTTGTCATCGAGCGCGCGGCGGACGAGTTGGCCGCCATGGCGTTGCAGGTGGCGCGCAATCTGGAGCAGCGTGGTGGAGGGTGGGAGAGGTCGTTTCCCTTCGTGTGCACGGGGGGCGTCATGCGTCGCTCGGCAATGCTCCGACGTCTGGTGAGAGATCGGGTGTCCAGCTTGATCCGCCAGGCAGTGCCACAGCCGGCCCGATTCTCGCCCGTGGTTGGAGCCGCCTTGCTTGGACTGCAGAGCGAGAACGTGCCGCTTCAGGAGCGTCTTTGCGCACGACTGGAGCGGACCTTGCCCGCGGAACTGCGCTGACTGTTCGGGAGGCTCGACAGGCATGCCACCAATGTGCGCGGACTTTGTGCTGACGGTGTCGGAGAGCAAGCGCCTGATCGCCAGGGGCGTGGCGGCGCTCGATTTCGTGCAGCGCGCTTTCCGCGAGGGCATGGTGGCGGTAGGTAAGGGGACCACCAATGCCTACGTGCTGGAGGAGCTCCTGGGCCGACGGGTTGAGAAGGAGCGGTACTGCCTCGGCGCCACGCTGCCCAGCGGCGGGCCTCAGCGGGGCGAGGTATTCCGCGACGGTGAGGATAGCCTGCCCGAGGTGGTGTTCAAGGAAGGACAGCCCTTGGAGGGGCTGACGGTCGTCGAGAGCGTTGGGCAGATGCAGCCGGGAGACGTGGTGATCAAGGGCGCGAACGCCCTGGACTATGACCGTCGTCTGGCGGGCATCCTGGTGGGGCATCCGATGGGCGGGACCATCGGCGGCGTCATTGGCGCAGTCAAGGGGCGGAAACTCCGGTTGGTGCTTCCGGTTGGGCTGGAGAAGCAGATCGCGGGCGACATGGAGGAAGCCGCGGCCCTGTTGAACGAGCTGGGAGCAGCGGCGCAGGGCTCGCCCTCCCTGTGGCCGGTGCAGGGCGACATCATGAGGACCAGTTGGCCCGGGCCCGACAGATCGTAGAGGCTGTGCAGGGCGAGCCGAGCTTCTGGGAGGACGTTGGGGCGCACTAGCGCTGCCTGCGGTGTGTTCCGGCGCAAGCGGGGATTGAACTGCCCATACGGAGGGCCTCAGAGGAACATCGTCCTTTTGACGAGACTCACGAACGGGTCTAAAGCTCAGGCCATGGGCAGCGGCTACCCGCAGCGCCGGGCCGGAAAACGAGAGACCTTGGAAGTCGGGCAAGGATGAGCCATGGCGGTATCACGCGAAGCGATGTACTGGAAGGCTCGGGACGACCAGGTGATTCGGTGTGTCCTGTGTCCGTTCATGTGCGTGCTCAAGGATGGTGAGGTGGGCAATTGCCGCGTGCGCCGAAACGAGGGCGGCAAGCTCGTTGCTCTGACCTACGCCCAGATCGCGTCCGCGCACGTGGACCCGATCGAGAAGAAGCCGCTGTATCACTTCTATCCGGGCAGCAATATCCTGTCGCTCGGCACGTGGGGCTGCAATCTGCATTGCCAATTCTGCCAGAATTGGCAGATCTCTCAGCAGCAGGTTCCGACCAAGGAGTTGCGGCCCGAGGAGGCCGTGGACCTGGCGCAGAATCGTGACAGCAACATCGGCATCGCCTACACGTACAATGAGCCGGTGATCTGGTACGAGTATGTTCTCGACACCTCGCGGCTGGCGCATGAGGCCGGTCTCAAGAACGTGCTGGTCACCAACGGCCAAATCAATCCACAGCCGTTGGAAGAGCTGCTGCCTCACATTGATGCGTTGAACATTGATGTCAAGGGGATGCGCGGCGACTTCTATGAGCGGCTGTGCGGGGGGAAGCTCCGGCCGGTCTTGCGGACAGCGGAGTTGGCGCAGTTACAGGCACTGGTTGAAATCACCAATCTAATCATCCCCGGCGAGAACGACTCCGACGGGGACCTGCAGGCCCTCGTTGACTGGGTGGCCGAGAAACTGGGGCCCGAGACGCCGCTGCATTTCTCGCGGTACCACCCGGACTATCAGTTCACACGGCCCGCGACGCCTCTGGACACGTTGCAGCGCGCCTATGACTTGGCTCGAGAGAAGCTGCACTTCGTGTACGTGGGGAATGCCCATCTTCCGGGCACGAACGACACCTATTGCCCGCACTGTGGGGCCCGGGTGATCTCGCGGGTTGGTTTTGACGTGGTCAGGCTCGAGGTTCGCAACGGGGTGTGCCAACACTGCCAGGGGGCCTTGAATGTCATCCAGTAGTTCCGGTACGCCACCGGTTGGGCTGTTCCATCGGTTCAGCGATGTGACGCGGCGCACGGCCCATGTCGGCCTGGTGGCTCTGCGCCACGGCTTTGGACACGTGATCGAGCAGCTTGGTCTGATGAACTGGCTGCCGCGGCGGCAGAGACACGAGAGGGCCGTGGACGCCGAGACAGCCGGCCAGGAGCCTGCAATTCGACTGCGGCGGGCGCTGGCGGAGCTGGGGCCCACGTATGTGAAGCTGGGTCAGATGCTCAGTGCGCGTTCGGACCTCATGCCTGCTGAGTACGTGGCAGAACTGCGGAAGCTGCAGGATGAGGTGCCGCCGGTTGACTTCGACGAGGTTGCGGACGTCATCTCGCAGGAGTTGGGGCACCCGGTGGATGCCCTGTTCCGCGAGTTTGAGCGCGAGCCGCGTGCGTCCGCCTCGATTGGTCAAGTGCACTGGGCGGTTCTGCAGAGCGGCGAAGCCGTGGCGGTCAAGGTGCAGCGCCCGCACATTGAGCGGGATATTGAGACGGACCTGGCCGTGCTGCGTCTGATGGCTTCGGAAGGCGAGAAGCGCATCGGCTGGTGCCGACGGATGAGGTTGGTCGAGCTGTGCGATGAATTCGCGCTGAAACTGAGGGCCGAGTTGAATTACACGACGGAGGGCCACAACACGGAGCGCCTGCGGCGCAACACCAGCGAAGTCGACGGTGTCCACGTGCCCGCCGTATTCTGGGGTCTAACCACAAGCCGGGTGCTCACGCTCGAGCGCATTGAGGGGATCCGCATCGCGGACGTGCAGCGGCAAGAGGATGGTCGTGTGGACCGACGGGAGTGCGCTGCGCTTCTGGCTCAGTCAATTGTGCGGCAGATCATCGTGGACGGGTACTTCCATGCCGACCCTCATGCCGGCAACGTCTTTGTGCTTCCGCCCGCCGACATCGCCTTCCTGGACTGTGGCAGTGTCGGATGGCTGGGCCGGGAGCGTCGGGAGCAGCTATCGAGCCTGTTGGGCGCCACGCTGTCCGAGAACGCGCGCAGCATGTGCGATGAGATCGTGCAGATGGGGGGTGTGGGCGAGAACACCGATGTGCGCGCACTGGAGGAGGACATTGACCTGTTGCTGGCCCGCTACCATGATGCGCGCAGTGGTGAGGTCCGGATTGGCACGGTTCTGCAGGACCTAATGAAGCTGCTGTTTCGGCACGAGGTCCGTTTACCCTCGGAGATGGCGCTGGTGCTGAAGACCTTGATCCTGACGGACGGCACCTGCTTGGTGCTGGACCCGACTTTTGACTTCCGCGAGGCCACTGCGACCCTTGCTCGTGAACTGAGGCTCCGTCTGCCCAGTGCCCGGGAGCTGGCGGCGGACCTGAGGCGATTGGCGCGCGACTTCCGTCGCTACGCCGGCGCTTTGCCGCGCCAGATGAACCAACTGTTCAACCGTGTGGAGGCCGGGAACCTAAAAGTCAAGATCGAGTACGACCAGATCGAGCGCCCGATGTCGCGGCTGGACATGATCGCCAATCGCCTGTCCTTCAGCATTGTGGTCTCCGCGATCATTCTCGCTTCCGCGCTGCTGCTGCAATCCGAGCGGGGCCTGCAGATTCATGGTTTCCCCTTGCCGGCAGTCGTTGGGCTGGGTGTGGGAGGCGTGATGGGTCTGTGGTTGCTGTACTCCATTCTGCGGTCCGGGCGGTTATGAAGCGCAGCTCGACGGGGTTCATATTGGCTTCCGGTTCGCCCCGACGCCAGAACCTGCTGCGGCAATTGGGTCTGGACTTCGAAGTGGTGGTGGCCCCGGAGGTGGAGGCGGGGTTGCCGCCGTATGAGGACCCTGCGGAGGCGGCTCTGGCTGCGGCGGAGGCGAAGGCCAGAGCTGTGGCGCGACAGCGGCGGGCGAGGCTTGTGCTGGGCGCTGACACCGTGGTTTGTCTCGGTTCGCGCCTGCTGGGCAAACCGAAGAGCGAAGCCGAGGCCGTGGAGATGCTCAGCGCTCTCGGTGGGCGTGAGCACGTGGTCCGCACGGGACTGGCACTGGTGCGGCAGCACAACGAGAAGCTGGAACTGCTGGGTCGGGAATGCGTGGCGACAGCGGTGCGCTTTGTGCCGCTGACGTTGGAGCGGATCAGGTGGTATGTGGGCACCGGGGAGCCGTGGGACAAGGCGGGGGGCTACGCGATACAAGGTCGGGGAGCTGTGCTTGTCGAAGGAATATGCGGGGATTACTTCAACATAGTCGGATTGCCACTTACGGCCGCCTGCCGGCTATTGGAGCAGGCGGGCGTGAAGCTGCCGTGACCGGGTCTAGGCGACCATGCGTGAGCGACTGCTGCGACTATTTTCGCGCTTTTCGCGCGATTTGGGTGTGGACCTGGGGACCGCCAACACGCTGGTCCACGTGCGCGGTCGCGGGATCGTCGTGCGCGAGCCCTCGGTGGTTGCGATTGACGGTGCCACGGGGCGGGTGGCGGCGGTGGGTGAAGAAGCGAAGCGGATGGTTGGGCGGACGCCAAGTCGGATCTCGGCGATCAGACCGCTGAAAGACGGCGTCATTGCGGACTTCGAAGTGACGGAGGCGATGCTCCGGTACTTCGTGCGGCGGGCCCACAAGGGCAACTTGTGGTTCGGAGTGCGCGTCGTAATCGGCGTTCCCTCGGGCATCACTGAAGTGGAACGGCGTGCCGTGGAGGATGCGGCCCGCAGCGCAGGAGCATGGTTCCCCGAGATCATGGACGAGCCGATGGCGGCGGCGATCGGGGCCGGGCTCCCAGTGGCGGAGGCGGGCGGGAACATGATCGTGGACATTGGAGGGGGCACCACCGAGGTCGCCGTCATCTCCCTGGGGGGGATCTGCACGCACGCTTCCAGCCGTGTGGCCGGCGATGAAATTGATGAGGCGATCAGCCAGTACATCCGCCAGCGGCATGGTCTGTACATCGGCGAGTCAACTGCCGAGCAGGTCAAAATCGCAATCGGCTCCGCTTTTCCACAGGAAGACGAGGGCGAGATGGAAGTGCGAGGCCGAGACCTGGCGTCAGGTCTACCCCGCAGTGTAGTCATTTCGAGCGGGGAGGTGCGGGATGCAATCCAGGAGCCGCTCTCCGAGGTCATTGAGATCGTCAAATCGTGTCTCGAGGTTACGGCACCGGAACTGTCGGCCGACATCATGAACCGCGGCATTGTTCTCGCTGGCGGCGGCGCCCTGTTGCGAGGGTTGGACCAACTCCTCAGCGCGGAGACGGGGATTCCGGTCTACGTCGCGGAGGATCCCTTGACCTGTGTGGCTCTGGGCACCGCCAAGTATCTGGAGGAACTGAATGGTCTGCCCCGGTCGTCGCGAGGCGGATGAACCCCCTGGGGGAGGAGACCGATGCTGAGGTCTCCGTGGTGGAACAACCGTGAAGTGCGCTACACCGTCTTGGCCTGCATGGTGGGCCTGGTGCTAATCGCGTGGGAACACAAGTGCCGCGCGGCGGGCGATATCAGCCCTCTGGCGCGGGCCGTCCGGGCGATGGTGCTTCCCCTGGCCAGCCGAATCAGCGCTGGAGAACAGCAAGTTCGTGACACGGCAATCTCGACCTGGCGGGCCCGCGAGATACTGGAGGACAACCATCGGCTCCAAGAACAGGTGAACGACCTCGAAGCTCGGCTGGCACAGCGCCAGGAGATGTACTTCCAGCAGAAGCAGATGCGGGAGGACCTCGACTGGCCGGAGGGGCGGGCGCCGGAGAGGGTGAAGGCGCGGGTGATCGCGCGGCCCGTGGGGAATCAGCGGAGCAAGCGCATTACTATCGAGCTCATCGGTACGGGGGAGATCAAGAACAACGACGTGGTCTTGCAGGGCAGAGGTCTGGCGGGCCGAGTGATCAAGACCGACGGGCACATCGCCGACGTGATGTTGCTCACCGACGAAGATTCGGGCGTCGCCGCCCACGTTCAGCGGTCGCGACACTTCGGAGTGGTTCTGGGAGAGCGAGTTCTGGACACGCCCGAGGGGCTGCTGGAGCTGCGCTACCTGGCACACGATGCGGACGTGCGCGAAGGCGATCTGATTGTGTCCTCGGGCGACGGTCTGGTGTACCCGCCGGGAATTCCCATCGGGCATGTCGTATCGGTCAAACGGGACCCGGCTACCGATACGGACAAGATAGCAGTTGTACGGCCTGTCGCCGATTTCCGACGGCTGGAATTCGTGCTGGTCGAACATCACCGCTGAAGTCATTTGCAGCCCGCGTGCCACCGGCCGGGCGCCTGGGTGTCCGGCATGCGGGACCACTTTCGAAGGCCAACTGAGGTCGAGTTGATTGAGGCCGGCTCTTGCCTACGCCGTCTTGATGTACCTGTTGACCGCGCTGCAGGCTGCCTGGCCCAGCTTCGCGTTCGTCGGAGGCACCAAACCGGACCTGCTGATCATCGCGGCGATCGGCATTGGGCTGTCGCGAGGCCCGGTGCCTGGTCTGGTGGCCGGTTTGGCGGCGGGGTTCCTGGCCAGTGTGGTGGAAACCGGCCCCATCGGGGCTTTGGTGGTTAGCAGTATGGGCGTCGGATACCTGTCCGGACGCCTGCGGGGCCGTTTGTACGCGGAGAGCGTGCCCGTGGCGGCGCTCGTTTGTGCGCTTGGCGCGCTGTTGGCGGAGATTGTTCGGCTCTTGATCGCGCCGCCGCCGGATCCGGCCTCGTTGCTGGTGTCAGGTCCGGCGAGAGTCGGCTTTGCGCTGGTGCTCGGGCCGGTTCTGTATCTGTTGCTCAAGGCGGTCAATCGTCGGTGGCCACTGCGCCCGGAGGAATAGCCTGAGCGGCTAGAACGTATCATGGTCGAAGACAAGATTCTGGAAGCCCCCCAATTGGTGGCTGTGATTCAGGCTCACAAGGAAGCAGGCCGCACGATTGTGTTCACGAACGGGTGCTTCGACATCCTGCACTATGGCCACGTGAAGTGCTTGGAGGCAGCCAAGGAGCTGGGCGATATCCTGGTAGTGGCCATGAACGGCGACGAGTCCGTTCGGCGGCTGAAAGGTCCCATGCGTCCGCTGCTGCCGGAGCTGGACCGTGCCGCTACTCTGGCGGGGCTGGCGTTCGTGGATTACGTCTGCGTATTCAACGAGTTGCGGCCGCATAAGCTCATCGCCGAGATTCGGCCCCAGATCCACGTGAAGGGCGGCGACTATCGCAAACAGGACCTGCCCGAGACGCCGATCGTGGAACGCTACGGGGGAAAGGTCGTGATCGTGCCTCTGGTCCAAGGCCGATCTACCACCAGCATCATTGATGAAGTGCTGAGGAGAGCGGAATGCACGTCCTCGGAATGATTCCGGCTCGGTACGCTGCGACTCGTTTGCCCGGCAAGTGTTTGGCTGACATCTGCGGCAAACCCATGATCGCGTGGGTGTACGAGCGTGCTCGCGAGGCTCGCGCGTTGGACGATCTACTGGTGGCCACCGACGATGAGCGCATCCGCGCCGCAGTGGAGGCGGTGGGCGGGCGCGCCGAGATGACGTCGCCGAACCATCCGTCGGGGACCGATCGGCTCGCCGAGGTGGCCGCTCGCGTGTCGTGCGAGTTGGTCGTGAATATCCAGGGGGATGAGCCGCTGATCGAGGCTGCGGTCATTGACCAAGCTGTGGAGCCGCTGGTGGAGGACCCCACGATCCGCATGGGCACCATCGCCGCGCCGATTGGCGACCTGGAGGAATATCAGAGCGACACTGTGACCAAAGTCGTGGTGGACGGCGAGGGCTATGCGCTGTACTTCTCGAAAGCGCCGCTCCCGTTCTATCGCCGAGACGGAGAGTGCGACTCCGGCGGCCAAACGCCGTGGGAACGCCCGGGGGCCCCGGTGCCGCTTAAGCATATCGGCCTGTACGTCTACCGGCGGGAGGCCTTGCTATGGTTGGCGGGCCTTCAACCAACGCCACTGGAGACTGTCGAAAGGCTGGAGCAGCTTCGGGCGCTGGAGCATGGCTGTCGCATCAAGGTGGTCCAAACGCAGTACTCGCCGGTCTCGGTGGATAAACCGGCGGACCTCGAGCGGGTCCGCGAACTAATGGCTCAGGAGTTGCAGAGCAAAGCATGACGCGGCTGGTCAGGGCTTCGACCTTCTTCGTTGGGCACGGTGGACCCTTGGCGGTCATCGCCGGTCCGTGTGTGCTGGAGGAGGACTACGGGTTGGTGAAGGAGGTCGCACAGGAACTGGACCGGATCACGGGGGAATTGAGTCTGCCCTTTATGTTCAAGTCGTCGTACGACAAGGCCAATCGCAGCAGCCTCGCGACCTACCGCGGCCCGGGGTTGGAGAAGGGCTTGAAGTTGCTGGGCGATCTGAAGGAAGAAGTCGGAGTGCCAGTGCTTTCGGACGTGCATGAGGTGGGGCAGGTCGAGCGGGCGGCCGAGGTCTTGGATGTTATTCAGATCCCGGCCTTCCTGTGCCGACAGACGGACCTGCTAGTTGCCGCAGCCCATACGGGCAAACCCGTGAATATCAAGAAGGGGCAGTTCCTGGCCCCGTGGGACATGGAGCAGGCAGTCGCGAAGGTGACGCGCTCGGGCAACGAGGACGTGCTGATTACGGAGCGCGGCACCTGCTTCGGCTATAACACTCTCGTCGTGGACATGCGCGGGGTGCCGCGTATGCGCTCTCTGGGTTATCCCGTAATCTTCGACGCGACGCACGCGGTTCAGATGCCCGGCGCAGCAGGGACGGCTTCGGGCGGCGAGCGTGAGTTCGTCCCGGTTCTGGCGCGAGCAGCGGTCGCTGCAGGCGTGGATGGTGTCTTTCTCGAGGTGCACCCAAATCCGGACGGAGCGCCCTGCGACGGTCCGAATATGCTGCCGCTTTCCCAAGTGGCCGACTTGCTGACCACTCTCGCCGAGATCCATCGCCTGGTACTGACCCGGCTATGATCCTCGACCAAGCACGCGAAGCTTTGATGATTGAGAGCCAGGCTATTGCTGAGATGGCCGCTCGCCTCGACCAGCGATTCGAGCAGGCGGTCAAGATTCTACTGGGCTGCACGGGGCGTGTGGCTCTGAGCGGCATTGGAAAGTCCGGTGCCATTGCGCGCAAGATCGCCTCCACCCTGGCCAGCACGGGGACCCCCGCCCTGTTTCTACCGCCGGTGGAGGCGATGCACGGGGACCTGGGCATGATCACGGAGGAAGACGTGGTCATCCTGCTGTCCAACAGCGGGGAAAGCCGCGAGGTCCTGGACTTGCTCCCCTTCCTGAAGCGCCGTGGCTGCCGGATAATTGCTTTCACCGGCCAGGCTGATTCCACTCTCGCTCTGGAGGCCGACATCACACTGGATACCGGTGTTCGCCGGGAGGCCTGTGCCCTCAATCTGGCTCCGACAGCCAGCACGGCCTGCCAGCTCGCGATGGGCGATGCGCTGGCGGTGACCCTGATGCGTGCCCGAGGTTTCACGGAGGAAGATTGGCTGACCTATCATCCCGCGGGCGCCTTGGGGCGCCGACTGCTGCTGCGGGTCGAAGACATCATGCACGGCACCGACGAGAATCCCACTGTGTCAGAGACCGACACAGTGCGGAAAGCACTGGAGCTGATGACCACCGGGGCGGTCCGCGGCATGGTGAACGTGGTTGACGCCTCAGGAAAGCTGACCGGGTTCCTGACCGACGGTGATATTCGCGTGCGGCTAGTGAAGAGCAAGCCGAACGAGAACCTGGCTGACCGCCGGGTAGGCGAGATCATGACGCGCGATCCGACCGTTGTCCATCGGCGGACGCTAGCCGCAGAGGCGCTCAAGATCCTTCAAAACGAGACCTTTGACAACCTTCCTGTGGTGGACGAGGACGGCCGCGCCGTGGGGGTACTCGACATCCAGGACCTCGTCGAAGCCGGGATCATCTAGGTGCGGAGCTCGCGCCATCAGTTATGCCCTCTGTTGCTTTGATCCACACTGCGGACCTGCATAACCGGCTAACGCCGGCCAAGGCCCAGTATCTGCGGCGCCTGCGCGAGCAGCACCGGGCACTGCTGCTGGACTCCGGAGACGCGGTGTCGGCGGGCAACGTATATGTTCGCCCGCGTCGCGAACAGGTGCTTCAGCTTATGAACGCGGCGGGGTATCACGCCATGGGGCTGGGCAATCGGGAATACTTCTTTCGCCGCGGCGGGATGCGCCGGAAGATCGCGGGGGCGCAGTTCGCTCTTCTGGCCGCCAACTTGGCCCCCAAAGGCGGCACGCTGGAGCCTATTCGGCGCTGGGTCGTGCTGTCGCATGGTGGCCTGCGTGTGGGTGTGTTCGCGCTGATGCCCGCCATGATTGTGCCGCAGACAATCGCAGAGGCCTTCAGCGACATGGAGTTTGTGGAGTGGCCGATCGCCGCACGGGAGGCAATGCTGACGCTGA
>JALGUG010000475.1 GCA_029820995.1 Candidatus Zipacnadia bacterium | reverse complement strand
TGGGCACGTTCCTGTATGTGGCGCTTCGGCGAGCCCAGTCGGCCCTGAGTCGGCAGGCCTTCCGGGGACCGGAGGTACTTATCTGGCGCACCGCTATTCTCGGCTGCGGATTGGCGGCAGTGCTGGCCGTGGCGCTGCCACTGCCCACCCGAGCGGGGCTGGCGGATCTGTTCACATGGCAGGAGACGGGCCTGCTGGACGCCGGTGGAGGCAAGCAGACGGCGGTCCGGAAGCGCTGGCTGGAGTGGGCGGCGGCGTGCAATCTGTTGGCCGATGAGGCCGACGAGGCCAACTTCATCTTGGGCGTGGGCGTCGGCAACTACCAGCCGAATATCGGAGCATACTACCTGTCGCTGCCCAATCTGCGCAAGATCGAGAAGGACACGAGCAACCTGTACCTGGTGACGGCCGCCTCGATGGGTTTCGCCGGCCTGGTGTGTCTGGTTGCCTATTTGCTGCACTTCTGGCGACTGGCGCGGCCGCTATGGGACCAGGGGGAAGACTATCTGATGCGCGCCGTCGGCCTGGGTCTCACCGGGAGTGTGATTGGCATCACAGTGGCGAACCTTTTCACAAATGTGCTCGTCAGAGGTACAGGCATTCTATTCATCTTGTTGCTGGCCTTGATTGCCGGCTTGAGCGAAGTAGTGTCGCGCGGCCGACCGCAGGGCGCGGTGCACCGGTCTGCCGGCCCGGCCAAAGGCGACACCACGGCGGCAGCTCAGGAGACAAACCAATGAATGCGTGCAAACAGCGAACCATCTTGGTGGTGACGGCGCTGAGCCTTGCGCTGGCGTCGGGGGCGCTGGGGGCCCGGACGCGCATCGTGGTTGAGGCTGAAAAGTGTCAGACGATCACCCCCAAGCTCGAGAAAGCCAAGGACCCGAAAGCCTCCGGCGGCGAGGTCATCCTAGTCAAGCTCAACCGACCCCACGGCACCGGCGTCAAGTATGTCGTTGAGGGCGAGGCCAAGTACGTGATAAATGTCCCGAGCGCAGGGCGCTACTACTTCTGGGGATTCGTAGCGTGGTACGATGCCTGCGGCAACTCATTCAACATCAAGGTGGACGACAACCCCCCGGTTACGCTCGAGGGCCCAGTGACCGACGAGGACAAGTGGGCCTGGCGCTGGCAGAAGCTGAAGCAGTCCTTCCAGCTCACCGCCGGGAAACACACCATTCTGGTGCAAATGGCTGAGGATGGCCCCAAAATGGACCAGTGGCTCCTGACGAACGACAAGCGGTTCATCCCGGTCAGGGCTCTCAAGCCGACCCCGCAATATCTTGTTCCCAAGCAATAGCGCGTCGAGCTCTGCCTCGGCATGGTTCGACAAGACACGGGAGGACCGCCTGCTCATGAGCCGCACCGGGTTGTGCCTAGCCTTGCTCTTAGGGTCATCTGCCATTTGCACCGTGGCCCAGCCGGCCGCATTCCAGTTCCTGGACGAGAGTATTGACCAGGAATTCGCCGTGTCGGGAACCGTCAAGGTGGGCACTTGGGCGGAGCTCGCCTTCAATTATCAGGACGACCGAAACTACTACTCACTCAAGCTGACCCCGCGCGGTGCCCGCTTTGCCAAGGTGCTCAACGGCAAAGCGACGCCGCTGGGCACCTGGGCCAAGATTGGCCCGCTGAAGCCCGACGACGAACAGCAGTTTACGCTTCAGCGCGGCGTCTGGCGCATGTGGTGTGTGCTGGGAACGCAGGTGGTAGCGCGCGCCTGGGACGAGCAGTTCGCCAACGGGAAGGTCGGCTTCAGCGACAACCACATGCGGAAGGCAAGCAGCTTGGGAAGCTGGGAAGTTGTCGCGGGATCGTGGGAAACCAAATCCCTGGAGGAAGAAGACGCCGGCAAACGCAAGGCTGAGCTGTCCGCGAATGCCTTCAGCTTGATGGCCCGGACCGAAGATAAGGCCCTCACCGTGACCAGCAACTCATACTGGTTCTGGTCCGACTATCAGTGTCAGACAGCAGTCTACAGCCATGACAACGGGCCGGTAGGCATAGTGTTCTACTATCAGGACCCGGACAACTACTTGCTGTTCCGGTGGACTTCACGAGTTGCGCCGCCGCCGGACGGAAATCGGGCCCAGATCGTGGAAGTCGTGGATGGGGCCTCGACTGTCTTGGCCGAGAAGCCGGGCGGCTTCTTGCCTCTGCAGTGGTACACCATCCGGGCCGCCGTTGCCGACGGCATCGTTCGCTGTTATGTGGACGACCAACTGGTAGTGGCCGCCCGCACCAACCGCTTTGGGCAGGGGCAGTTCGGCCTCTACGCGGAGCACACCAGGAACACGACCTTTGATGACGCCCTGCTCACGACGTACGACGCCATGACCGAGGGCTTCGACGCGCAAGCGCCCGGCAAGTGGCAGGCCCTCGGCGCGGACTGGCAAATCTCCGGCGGCGCCGCACGACCGCCGCGGACGGGGCGATCGGCCCTGGTCACCGGCAACCGCAATTGGCATGACTATGTCTGGGCCGCGGATGTGACGCTGCCGCGGCATGGCGGAGTGGGGCTGGTGGTGGCTCGGCAGCAGGATCGTTATGTAGCTCTGCGCTACGGTGGTTCGCGAGTGGACTACGCCGGCAAGCTGCAACTGGTTCAAGTTGCCGGTGATCAGGTGCAGGTCCTCGACGAGACCGCGGAGCCGAAGCTCTCGCCCAAGAAGGCGATTCGCCTGAAGGCGGTCATTGACGGGCCGGTGGCGATCGGCTATGTCAACGGTGAGCCGGCCGTCGAGGCGGTCGTGCTGCCGGGACTTGTCGGACAGCCCGGGCTTTACGCCGAGAACGCGCCCGGCGCCGCCTTCGACGACTGCTACCTCGCCTTCACGCCGCCACCGCACAAAGCGGTGATCCCCGAGGAGTTCCAGGACACCAAGACCCACTTCGAGATGGCTGAATGGTCCGACCCGCACAAGGCACCGTGGATCATTCCTGCCGAAGGCGCTAAGGATCCGACCTTCTACTCTAAGGGTGACTACTACGGCGACACCGATCTGGAGGTCAAACTGGAGGGCATCGGACAGCGCGCGGGCACCTTTACCGCACGCCTGGCCGCCAAGCAGGGCGACCCCGAATCGGGCATCGCGTTGACGATCTCCGCTACGACCGGCTCGCGGGTGCTGAAGGCTCGGCTGACAGCCGGCAAGACGCTCCTGGCCGAG
>JALGUG010000187.1 GCA_029820995.1 Candidatus Zipacnadia bacterium | reverse complement strand
TTGCCCGAGGACGCGATTATCAGCGACCTGGAGGTGCGACCGGACGACTCGAAGGTCGTCCTGGCGGCGACCTCGCGAGGGATCTACAGGTCCGATGATGCCGGGCAGAGCTGGCGGCGTTCCAGCGAGGGGCTGCCGGAACGGCCGACGTGGGAGCTGAGCATTGCAGCTTCGCAGCCGGAGGTAGTGTATTGCACGGTGTGGTCGAAGCCGGGCGCCCAGCCGTGGAACGGAGGCGTGTACCGGAGCGATGACGGGGGCAAGAGCTGGAGGCCGAAGCTGGTGGGGCTGCCGAAGCTGGTGGGCAAGCCGGGGGCGCCGGCGCCGATGACGAGCAACTACAAGGAGATCGTGGTTGATCCACGTGACGCAAACCGGGTGTATGTCGGGGGCACGGCATGGGTGACAGCAGGTGTGTACCGAACTACCGACGGCGGAGAGCACTGGGAATGGTGCAGCCGACATCATGGCGACAGGAAGAACATGGACTACGGATGGATCACAAACTGGGGGCCTGCGGTGAAGTGCCTGACGATCTCGCCGGTAGCGCCGGACCGGCTGTACTTCGGAACCTCGGGACACGTGTTCCGCACCGACGACGGCGGAGAGACGTGGAGGCAGGTGTACACCGAGCGCGTCGGCAGAGACCGCTGGAAGGGTAACGGGCTCGAGGTGACGTGCATGTTCAACCTGGTGATTGACCCCTTCGACCGGCGGCGATTGTACTGCTGCTACAATGATATCGGACTGCTAATCAGCGAGGATGGGGGAGAAAGCTTCCGACGCAGCAGGGAGGGCATGAAGAACAGCGGCAACTGCTTTATGGTGGTCGTGGACCCGGAGCACCGAGATACGCTCTGGGCGACGACCGGTCAGTGGAGCAGCAATGTGGGTGATGTGTGCAAGAGCAGGGATCGGGGACAGACGTGGAGCGTGGTGGGCCGGCCGGAGACCGGGCTCCCGAACGGGCAGACGAAGACGCTGCTGCTTAATCCGGC
Source organism: Candidatus Zipacnadia bacterium (assembly GCA_029820995.1). Taxonomy (GTDB): domain Bacteria; phylum Armatimonadota; class Zipacnadia; order JALGUG01; family JALGUG01; genus JALGUG01. Next base: position 8,746 of record JALGUG010000187.1, on the reverse strand, counting down.
CAGTCCCCGGGGCAAGCGGCGCCTGTTCGTGGCCGTCAACGGGCACGGCGTATACTTCAGCGACGACGGCGGGGAAAGCTGGAAGAATCGCAGTCAGGGGCTGGGAGAGGCGCCGGCAGTGCGCGGGCTGGTGCTGGTTCCGCGCGTGCCGGAGACGCTGTACGTGGCCGTGGCAGCGACCAAGGCGAACCCGCTGGGTGGGATCTATCGCAGCACGGATGCCGGCGAGCGGTGGGAGCGGATCAACGAGAGCCTGGATTTCCCGGACGTGAAGAGCCTCCGGCGCGATGAGCGGAACGGGGCGCTGTACGTAACGGCGCGGGAGATGTACAACCGGTATCTGGAGCGGCCGCGATTATTCAAGGGAGGGCTGTACCGCAGCAGGGACGACGGGAAGACGTGGGAGTGCTTGAAGGAGCACCAGTTCGCAAGCTGCATGGAGCTGGGGCCGAGGCCGGAGATTCTGTACCTGGGGACGACGGACCACCCGTACCATGACCGGTGCCAGGGGGACGGCGTCTGGAAATCGAAGGATGGCGGCCGGACCTGGCAGCAGGAGAACGAGGGGCTGACTGACACGGGGGTCTCGGTAATTACGCTGGATCGAACGGAGCCCACGACAATCTACGTGGGCACGGGCGGCAATGGGCTGTTCAAGGGGCGGGACCGGGCAAACGGAGGGAGATGAGCACCATGAGGGAGGGCGCGAGCGTGCTTGTGGCCCTGACAGTGCTGTGCGGCTGCGCAGTGGCGGAGCTGCCGGAGTGGATCCAAAGGGAGAGGATCCGCGGCGCGTATTTCCACAACAACCTGGGGCGCGATCACCTGGAGGCGCTGAAGGCGAACGGCTGCAACACGCTGCTGACGAAGTTCGCGCAGCTCTCGATTGACCTGCCACCGGAGGCCGTTGAGCGGGTGAAACTGTACGCGCAGTGGTCGGAGGAGCTGGGGCTGCACTTCCTGCCGATCGTCAACCTGCTGGGGGGAAGCCCGGAGCGCAAGTATCTGGCGACAACGAAGCGTCGCGAGACCGACGCGAAGGGGAGGGTTTATGCGAAGACGCCCTGTCCGCTGGATCGAGGCTTCTGGCAAGCCGCGTACGAGAAGCGGGGCAAGCTGATGGCCAGTCTGTCCCAGGATTGTGCGATTGACGGCTTCGTGCTGGACCCCGAAATGTACGGAGCGGACCACACGATCTTTGGCGGCGGGGGGTGCTTCTGCGACGAGTGCTTCCGGGAGTTCTATCAAGCGCAAGGGCTGCAGGCGCCGGACGTGCCGGCGGCTGAGCGGGCGCAGGCTCTGAAGGCGGCAAAGCTGGAGAGGAAGTACCGCGAATGGCAGATTGACACGGTGGCGCAGATGGCGGCGGAGAGCCGCAAGGCGATTCACGCGATTAACCCGAGGCTGGTGCTGGGCGTGCTGTTGCTGGACTACGACGTGTGGTGCATGGATGGCTGGCGGCGCGGCCTGGGGACAGCGGCGAGTCCGGTAATCGCGTTCTCGGAGATAACCTACGGCAGCGGATACACGAAGTATGTGGACGATCAGGTGAAGTTGTATGGCGAGCAGGGCGGAAGGATCGTGTTCTGTCCGGGCTTGTGGCTAAACAAGTTCCTGGCCCAGGAGGTGCCGGGGCATCTGTACGAGATGGCGGCGCACTCGGCGGGGTACTGGCTGTACACGACTTACTCGCTGGCGAGGCCCCCGGAGAAGCTGTCGGCGGGATATGCACTGCCGGAGACGCAAGAGGCGTACTGGGCGGCGATCAAGAGAGCCAACGAGGAGCTGGACCGCCGAGCGGCGGCCGGGCCGGGATATAGGAGCAGGCTGAAGGTAGAGAACGCACCGGCTATGGAACGGGTGCAGGCTGCGGGGGTCCATAAGCCGCTGGTGGAGAAGCTCAAGCCGGTGCCGGGTGCGGAGCCCGAGCCGCGGGACCTCAAGGCGCCGGCGACGCAAGTGCGCGGCAGCGCGAGGTACCTGATCCAGGCCGAGGCGGGTGAGAGGATCAGGATTCGGATGAAGTCGGTCAAGCTCGGGAACTACCAGGATGAGGGCGCGTATGCATTGCTGGCGCGCGCGCGGAAGGTGGTGAAGTCGGGGGAGCTGTCGCTGCAGCGGGCGACCGAGGTCGCTTTGGAGCCGAAGCAAGCGGGGCTGTACGAGCTGCTGGTGCTGGGACGAAGCAACCCGTTCTATGCGGCGATTGATGCGCGGCATGCGGTGCTGGAGGTGCCGGCGAAGGGGCTACACCTGCTGGCGAAATGCACGAGGATGTACTTCTGGGTGCCGGCGGGGGTGAGCAGCTTCGAGATGAAGGTCAGCGGGACCGGCGCAGGAGAGACGGCGAAACTGACAGTGTACAGACCCACCGGCGAGGTCGCCGGCGAGGCTGACACGGAGGGCGGACCCAAGGCCGAGCTGAGGCTCACGGCAGCGCCGGAGGAGCAGAGCGCGGTCTGGTCATTGGTGGTTGAGAAAGGCAAGGAAGGGATCTTCGAGGACGCGACGCTACACGTGGACCCGAAGATTCCGCCGTACCTGTCGGACCGGCCGGGGGCACTGCTGGTGCCGGAGGAGTGAGGACAGACGGAGGTGGACGGATCTGCCTCACGCCGACCCTCTCCTGCCCACAGACCGCCAGCCACCACAGGAGAGGAGGCTGCGGCGCAGCGGGACGAGCGAGGCGTATCCGAAGGCATCTGGCTGAACCCAAGAGTTGGCGCGAAAGGCAACAGCGTTGTACAAAAGGCCCGCCCTAACCAGGCCGAGCCACCTCCCCGCCGGCCACAGCGACCCCTGGGCCCCAAGGCTCGCGAGCAGGGCGAACGCCGAGGGTATGGATACTAGAAGTCGTTCCGTAACGTCAACGACCAACGCCAATCGCGCCTAAAGGCGCTCTATGTTATCCTACGACGGTTGTGAAACAGCCTCCAGAGGGCTTAACACGATCGCCAGCAACGGCATGCTGCAAGGATAGAACAGTCTCCGCGCCAAGTGAGACCCTCGGCCTCATTGGGCCGTGGGCGTGAGCTTCAGGATCCAGGCGATCATCTGGTCGCGGAGGGCGTAAAGGTCGCCGGAGACATCCATGTGGTCCAGGAAGGCCTTCGCTGCGGCGATGTCCTCGGCTCTGGCGGCCCCGGACTGCTCGGCACTGTGGATCGCCTTGCGCAGTGTCGCCAGATAGCGCAGGTCGTCAAGGCCCTCGCGATAGCCCTCCCACTGAATGGTATCTATGACGCCGTCGGCCGTAGGGTAGACGAAGTTGTGCTGGCGGTAGCGACCGATGTTGTAGTCGTTCCAGCCGTGGTAGTAGATGTAGGTCATGCCGCCGTCGTAGTCGTTGACATCCAGCAGGAGACCGAAGTTGCGGCGGTACGTTTCGGGGGCCTCGATGCCGCTTTGGGGGTTGGCATAGCAGAAGATCTTGTGCCCCTTGCTGTGCCAGAGGGCGGCCTCTTCTTTGGAGGGGTCTCCGTAACAGACCAGCAGGTCCTGGAGGTCTCCCATGGCGGGGAAGTTGTGGCCTTTGGAGCCGGCGACGAAGACCTTGCCGCCGGCCTCATGGATGGCCTGCCAGGTTGCGCGCTGAGCCTTGAGCTTCTCGCCCCGAGCTTCGTCGCGGCCATAGAAGTAGACGTCGGAGAAGCCGAACTGCTTGGCGATCTTGATGATCTGCTTGACCTTTTCCGGCGGCGTGGCCCAAGTGTAGGCGGTGAGATAGTACAAGTGGTCGTTCTTTAGGCCCACCTGCCGGCGCAGCTTCAGGGCCAACGGGAGGAGGCCACTGTCAAAGGGGACGCCGAGGGTGGGATTGTCTACGCCGTGGGCAAGGAGGTCTTTGAGTTCGGCTGTGTATTGGGCCACGCTCCGGGTGCGGTGCTGCACAGTGCCCCGGCCCTCGACCTGGAGGTTAAGGCCCCAGTGGAAGTAGATGCTGGATTCCAAATGGTTGGGCTGGAGGTCGAAGGGAAGTACTTCAAGCCGCAGGGGTAGGGTCGCCAAGAGCTTGCCCGCGGAGCGAAGCTCGATGGCCGCCTGGTAGTTGCCCGGCGGAGCATCTTGGGGCACATGCACCGTTACCCAGAACTGCTTGGCGGTGTACCTGGGGATAGCCACGGGTTGCAGCGTCTCGGCATCCCTGATCGGCATGGCCTCAACGGATACGTCCTTCTCCTGTGGCGTCGTTTTGGGGCTGCTGATCCAGAGCCACTTGACCGTATGATCGGGGAACGTGAGCTTGACGTAGTTCTCCTTCTTTTCGTGGTCAACGCGAACCAGTTGGTCGTCTTTGAGGAGCAGTTCGGGCGTGAGCAGGCGAAGTCCCCGGTTGATGGGGAAACGCTCCACGCCGCCCGCTTGATACCAGCGCTTGACGGTGCGGAGGTCCACGGCGGCGGCCGGGATGGCTGCCGCCGGGCCCTTCAAGTCGGTCACGGAGACATCGAGCACGACGGGGCCCTCCAGCGGATAGACGACGAATGATGCCGGCTCGTACTCTCCCCGGCAGGCACGCAGTGAGACCGAGGGGGAAACACTCTCGGGCGGGTCGGGCGTGGGAAGAATCCTGCGGTCGGTGATCGCGCGCACTGAATAGGCCAGCAGGCTTTGACCGGGTCGCGCCAGTTTGCGCATTGCGATGATGGCCTCCGCTGCTGCGATGGAGGCCTCCAGTTCGGCCCGTGCTTCGTCGAGTTGCGCGAGGGCCGTCCGACCGATCTCCAGCAGAGACGCAAACTCGCTCAGTGAACCGGTTTTCCCGGCTTGCACGGCCTGGCGGACGGGCTGAAGGGTCTTGCCGATCGCGACCAACTTCGCGTTGAGACGGCGGGCGGCGTTGGGATCAATTTTCGCTCTTTGGGGGAGCTCCGTCGCCAGTTGCTTCCACGGCGCCAGGACGTCTTGGGCCAGATATGCCACGTACTGGTCATCAAAGACCAGTGCGGCGAAGTGCCGGAGGTCGTGGAAGTCGCTGGCAGTGGGGGACCAGGAGCTGAGCTCGAGTTTGCCGGCGGCCTGGCGCTGGCGGTCCACATTGAACCACCAGACACTGCCCTCGGCGGGCCTTCCACCGAGCGCGGCGAAGGGAATGGTGATTTGCAGCGTCCAGCGGTCGTCGCCCCGAGCGGGCTTCACGGTCCAGGGGGCGTGCCAGCTCTTGTCTCGCACCTTCTCCTCGTACTGAGTCCCCAGCGCATTCGCGACGAAGTGGTAGTAGGGCTTGCGTTGAGGATTGGGGCTGATGAAGATCTCGACGCAGTCATCGGAGAAGACGTCCCCGTCGTGCAGCGTGCATTGGGCCACGAGGCCATCCATGTTCGGCTCCAGACACTCGACGAGGAAGTGCAAGTTCGCGTTATCATAGACGGCGGCCGCGCGGGTCTGAACCGCTGCGGGCTTCCCTGTAGGTGCAGAGAAGCCGGTCATGATTTGGGCAGGATCGGCCGCAGATAGATAGGCTGTCACTGCGAGCGGCCCTCGGGCCTGTTGAGCCCGGTAGATCTGCAGTGCACCCGCAGAGGGGCAACTCCAGGGCAGTAAGACGAGCACGCAGAGGACGCAAGACAACGGCGAGAGGGTGTGCGGAAAGCGATGCCCAGGCATGGTGCTGCCTCCTGTTGATAAGAACTCGAAACCAGTGGAAATCAGGGGCGATCAGGTCTTGCGTGTAAGCGGTTGACTCCCGGTCCCACACCGGGCGGCTGCCACAGAATAGGGAGACGGCAGTACGGCAGGGCTGAGTGTCGGCCTGTTTCGGACTTCACGAGCCAAAGGCGTCGGCGGGGCCGAAGGGGGCCATCGCCACCGTAGCGTACGGGTTGAAGAGCATGTCCTGCTGGTCGCGGTTGAACCGCCAGATGCGCTGCATGAGCTCGTGGCGGACGGTCTCAAGGTCGGGCGGCAGGTGCGGCCACGGGCGAAAGGTGTTGGTGGTGCTGTTCTCACCGGTATGGAGCAGAGGTTGGGGATGGCGGCAGGGAGCGGCCAGGTTGATCATCTCGTGGGGATCGTTTTCCAGGTCGTACAGTTCGTCGTAATCGAAGCCGTTGTAGACAAAGCGCCATTTCTTGGTTCGGATGGTCCGCTGCGAGTAGTAGAGCTCTACGCCGTCGAACTGGGAAAAGACCTGTGCGGGCCAGTCAGCGGGCTGTTCGTTGCGCAGGAAGGGCAAGAAGCTGCGACCGGCGAGGTCATCGGGGACGTCGCAACCGGCGAGCTGGAGGAAGGTGGGCGCGAAGTCGACATGGCTGAGGAAGCTCGATTCTTCGCGGCCGGGGTTGACGATGCCGGCGGGCCAGCGGACGGTACAGGGAATGTTGTACGCCTCGCGGAAGGCGGGGACGCCCTTGCAGTAGAGGCCGTGCGCGCCGGCGTAGTCGCCGTGGTCAGAGAGATAGAAGACCATAGTGTTGTCGGCCTGGCCGGTGGCGTCCAGGGCTGCGAGGAGCTCGCCGAACATGCAGTCCAGCATGGTGCAGTAGCCCCAGTAGTGCGCGATGGATTCGCGCACTTCATCCTCGGTGAGCTGGCCCCAGTACATGTGGCGCATGCGCTGGTAGATGTGCGGCTTATCCTCCAGCGTGTCGGCGAAATTCTCGGGCAGCTCGACATCGGCGGGGTCATACATGCGGGCGAACTTCTCGGGGATGATGAACGGATCATGGGGGCCGCTGGGGCCGACGTAGAGCATCCAGGGGGCGTCGCCGGCGGCGAGATCGGGCAGGGCCTCGATGGCCGACTGGACGACCTTGTAATCGTGGTTGTTCTCGTAGCCTTTGGGGCCATCGTCGGGGCGAGTGCCGTAGAGGCGATAGTGCATCCAGCCGGGACGGATGATCTCGCCACGACCGCGGGGCCGGTCTTCTTCGCTGCGCGGCGTCTGCTGCCATTGATGGATGTGGCGATGGTGAGTGGAGCCCTTGCCGCAGGTGATGAGCAACTGGTCCCAGCCGCGGTCGGAGGGGTCCTCCTCGTTGGACACGTGCCACTTGCCGGCGTAGGCCATGCGGTAGCCGGCGGCGCGGAGGTCTTCGGAGAAGGTGCGGATGCCGGGGTTGAGGCCGTGCTGAAGCGCGACGGGATTGGCGACGTTGTTGCGGACGCCGTGGACGCTGGGGTACAGGCCGGTCATGAAGCTGGCGCGCGAGGGGCAGCAATGGGCGGTCGGGGTGTAGAGGCTGTTGAACAAGACGCCCTGCTCGGCGAGGCGCGCGGCGTTCGGCATCCGGCAGGGATGATCGGGGTGCACGGTATCGGCCTGTTGCTGATCGGTCATGAAGATGAGGACGTTGGGGCGGTCTGTAGGCACCGGGGACCTCCTAGAACGGTCCGCAACTGTGCGGAGTGTACGCTGAGGTCTTCTTCGGAGGAACTCCAGAGCCCTTCTTGGAGGGGACGGTTTGCGGGGCGGCGAAGCGGAAGGTCAAGAGACTACAAGGGAGGTTGTACGGTGCAAACCAGCGATCGTCCGAATGTGTTGCAGATTATCTGTCACGACATCGGCCAGCACGTGGGGTGCCTGGGGGCGGGCTTGGAGACGCCGAACATAGATGCTCTCGCAGCGGAGGGAGTGCTGTTCGATACCTACTGCTGTTCGGCGGCCCAGTGCTCGCCTTCGCGGGGGAGTATCATGACGGGGCGGTATCCGCACAATAATGGCCTGGTGGGGCTGGCGCACATTGGATGGGAGTTGAATGAGGACGAGCGGTGTCTGCCGCACTACCTCAACGATTTCGGGTACCAGACTCATCTATTCGGTCTGCAGCACGAATCGGCGCGGTCTGAGCGGCTGGGCTACCAGAACATCCACAAGTGCGGGAACCGAGCGGCTCAAGTCGGACCGGCGGTCGCGGAGTGGCTCAAGGAGTACTCGTCCGGCCGCGGTGGGACGCCTTTTTACCTGAATGCCGGGATTGCGGAGCCACACCGGCCGTACGAGGCCGAAGGCTACCAGGGCGACGACCCGGAGGAAGTGACGCTTCTGCCGTGGCTACCGGACCGGCCCGGCATCCGGGCGGACATTGCGGACTTGAACGGACTGATGTACGCGGTTGATGACGCGGTGGGCGCTATCAGCGGGGCTCTGGAGGAGACTGGCCTGGAGAACGACACGCTGCTGATCTTTACCACCGACCACGGGCTGGCCATGCCGCGGGCTAAGGGAACGTGCTACGACCCGGGGCTTAAGACGGTGCTGATGATGCGGCTGCCGGGGCGATACGAGGGCGGTCGCCGGGAGAGCGCACTGCTGACGAACTGCGACTTCCTGCCGACCATACTGGAGTTTGTGGGTGCGCCGGCGGCGGCGAACGTGGAGGGGAGGAGCTTTTTGGGGCTCCTGGACCGCACCGCATACGAGCCCAATCAGTTCATCTACTCGGAGATGACGTGGCATGACAAGTACAACCCGATGCGCTCGATCCGGACGGAGGATTACAAGTATATTCGCAACTTCGGGGAGCGACCGCTGGTGTACCTGCCGTTGGACGTCTGGCGGGGCCGCGCGGGCCAGGAGATGCGCGACGAGTACTACGGCTCGCCACGGCCGGAGGAGGAGCTGTACGATCTGAAGGCGGATCCCCTGGAGTACAATAATCTAGTGGGCGATCCCAAGTATGCCCAAGTTCTGGAGGACCTGCGCGGACGGGTTCAGCGCTGGATGGAGGAGACCGACGACCCGCTCCTGCACGGGGACGTGCCGCCAACGCCCAAACAGGCCGAGCGGCTGGCAACCTCCGATGAG
>JALGUG010000017.1 GCA_029820995.1 Candidatus Zipacnadia bacterium | reverse complement strand
GCCTGCTGGGCGGGTTCGCGGACCTTGTCACCCGGCGGCGCGGTCGGACCTTCGACGACGAGGAAGTCGTCGAACCACGCCGTGCCGCGTGCGTTATACAGCCCGCAGCGCAACCGGACCGAGGCGGCACCCTCGTACACGTAGAACGTGCGCTGGTACCGCGTCCAGCCTTGCGTGCCTCGCGGCTGCCCGAAGTCCCCTCCGGCGATCAACCTGCCCTGTGCATCGTATTGATACACGGCCATGTAGCCGTACCCGGGTCGCTCATTCGGCGGGGCCACCTGCTCCGATCGACCCCAACCGACGACCGTGTACTCCAGGCCCGCTTTCAGTCCGACAAGCTCCACGTATGCCGAGCCGTTTGCCCGGTCGCGACTTTCGGGGTCCGGCGTCGCCTGCAGACAACGCCGGCCACTGTGCGGGCTGGTGTTCGACAGTGACATTCCCGGCGACAGGTGCCACCCGACCAACGGCTGCTCCAATGAACCGTTCGGCAGCAGTGACAGCGGCTGTCCCCAAGCCGACAGCGAGATCGTCAGAATCGCAGGTACGCAAGGCGGACACATGACTGTTCCTCCTTATGGTTTGAGCGCAGCAATTGTCAGTTCGCGCCGGCCCGGCCTGCTCCCTGCGTGACGCAGGAAGGCCGCGGGGCCTCCAGGCGCGAACCTGCATGTGGGCGGGGCTGACGAGAGAACAGGGGTATCAAGTGCTCGAGGTCACTGAGGCCACTGTGCGAGGGGCCGTGGTAGAGGTCGCGCCCTACGTGGAGCAGCTCACGGGCTGGAACGTCCAGTGGGAAGACGCCAGTTACCGCGTGATTCCCAAAGACCTCGCCTTCGAGGAGATCGCACTCGGACGCCTGCAGCGTCTTGGCGTCTCAGTGCACGAGGCGGGTCTCCAGGGCTTGTTGGGGCGGTTGATGGAGTACGTGCTCGAAGCAGTGGTTCTGGCCGCCTATGATCCCAGCAATGGGACGCTGTATATCGTCCGCGAGAATGTAGATGAGAGCAACTGGGAGGGACTGAAGGTTGTGCTCGGACATGAGCTGGTCCACCGAGGCCAGTCTCTATACCACCCCGAGCTCTTCAGGGAGCTGGACGACGGCATCCGGCAACTGGCCTCCGACCAACAGAGTTGGGGTGAGCTCTGGGAGCGAGTGCAGAGGCTCAATGCGATCATGACCGTGATCGAAGGTCATGCCAGCTACGTGGACCATCGCCTGCGCGAACTGTACCCGAGCGCGGAAGTCGAGCAGCACTTCAACCTGCCCGTCATCCTGTTCCGGCTGGTCGGAGTGATGAAGGTGCGGCAGTACGAGGAGGGCCGCCGCCTGGTGACACAGCAGATTGAACGTGGTGAGCTGGAGAGTCTGTATCGGGACCTCAGCTAGGCCGAGCCGCCCGCGGCCATCCGGCGCAGGAAGGCCAGTCCCTCGCGAGCCAGCACGTCTCCGCTGGGTGCGATGTCGCGCCAAATCGCGGCCGCCTTGGCGATGGCCTTGTTGCCCAGGACGAAGGATTCGATGACCAGCCACCGGTCGTACTGCACGTCGCGCAGCGCCTGGAACACACCGTCCCAATCGGTGTGACCGGTGCCCGGTGTGCCGCGATCGTTTTCCGAGCAGTGCATGTGGTGCAGCAGAGGACCGGCCGTGCGGATTGCCGCCGGCAGGTCCTTCTCTTCGATCCCCATGTGGAAGGTGTCGAGATGGACTTTCACGTTGGGATGGCCGATTGCCTGCACCAGCTTGACGCAGTCGGCGGCAGTGTTGATGAAGTAGGTCTCGAACCTGTTCAGCGGCTCGATAGCCAGCGTCACACCGTTATCCGCAGCGATGGGCGCCACCTCGCTGAGGCCGTCAACCGCCAGGTCCCATTCCTCCTGCGTGCGCGGCCGTCCCACCAGCTTGCCGACCGCCGAGTACAGGGGGCCGCAGAACGTGTCGCTGCCGACGGCACGCGAGAGTTCGCAGGAGCGCTTGATGTAGTCCTTGGCCTGCCGGCGAACCTGCGGGTCCTCGCTAATTAGGTCGCGGTCCGGGCCGACGATTGAGCACGCGGTCACTTCGAGCCCTTGATCGTCCAGCGCCGCCTTGATTTCGGCTGCCGGAACGGTCTCGGGATCATCAAGAAACACCTCGACCCCGTCGAAACCCAGCTCGGCGCTCTTCTCAATCAAGCCGACGGCCTCCGGCCCCATATGCGCCGACCACAACAGCAAGTTGACGCCGACTTTCATACTAGCCCTCCTGCCTCGCCTTCTGATGTTTCTCGGCGGACGGTTTACCTGTGCTGTCCTTCCGGTCCTTGCCCTGAGTCTCTTCCTTCGGCTCCAAGAATTGCCAGCTCAGCGCCAGGTTGCTCAGATCGCCGGCATATCGTTGTCTCACGCCCTCGTATCCAGCCAGCGACAGCGTATACGCTTTCTTATTCCGCACTGTCACGTACTGCCGCGACTCGCACTTCTGGTTCATCCAGAAGGAGAAATCCAGCAGGTAAGCCCATTCGTCCCCCAACGCTGTGACCGCCGGCTGCTGGTCCACGTGAAAGCGGCGGAGGGTCAAAGGCGCGTGGGCGATCTGGTCGGCCACGTATTCCTGGGCGGTCTTGTCGGGAACCGGCGCCAAGGCCACGGTGATCCGGGAGATCGAATGCGGTGCGTTCGCTCGAACCAGTTGCACGTCGAAGTGCTTCTGCCAGTCGCCCGGTTTATCCAACTTCCACCCGCGTGGGATGCGAAAACGATAGCCGAACTTCTCGCTCTCATATTCGCCGTCGTAGAAGTCCTCGGGTTTGATCGCCGGCGGAGACGTTTGCATTGCACGTTTCTCTTGCGGCTGTGTCTCGCCCTGTGACTCCTCCGACGGCGCCGACTCAGCAGCCGGCTTCGGGGCCGCTGCTGGGGCCGGCTCGGAGGGCGGCTGCACAGCGACTTCGTCCGTCGCCCCGGTTTCGGGCGCGGTCGCCACGCCGAAACGTACCCCCAGCCCGGCGACAACCACAAGCACGACTAGAATGGCAAACAAATGCCAGCGCTTCATGAGCCCGGAGCCTCCGGCTTTGCATTGGGCGCCGACGGGCCCTTGTCCGGCTTGGCTTCAGTGGGCGCGCCCTGCTCCGCCGGGGCTGGAGGCGTTTCGCTCCAGGGCTGGCTGAACTTCCAACTATTCAGCAACCCGTAGTACGCGTCTTCGTATCCCTTCAAGCTGCCCTGGGACGCAGTCAGAGTGATTTGATAAGCCTCGCCGTGGTTGATTACCAGGTACCGTAACGACTCGTAGACCTGGCCACCCCGGTCGAACCGGAACCGCGCCACCGCCGCCGGCGCGCCGTCCAGGTTAGCCGCCTCGCGTTCGCCGAGGGGCTGATAGCCGTTCAACACGCGTTTCGAGTTCTGTTCGTTCAAGTGGGAATAATACTCCAGAGCCGTCGCACCCACGTTCTCGGCCTGGATGCTGATGTTCGTGCCGGCTTCGGCCCCCTCCGGCACGAAGACAGCCACGATGCCCGGCGCCTGCGTCTCTTTATCCTGTCTCCAGCCCTCCGGAATGCGCAGGCTGAATGCTCCATCCGGGTCTTTGTATTCCTGTCCCATCGGCGTTTGGGTTTCCGGCAGGAGAACGATGTCTCGAGTCTTCTTCTTGCATCCCGCCAGCCCGATGACCACCGATACAACCGCGCACAGCGCAGCGAAGCGTCTCAACACTCGCGTCCTCCTTGCAGGTTGCCGCCGGCAGCTCCTCAGGGCACAACGAGCGCCTTGATCGGGTTGCCGACCCGGTCCTTCACTTCGGCCAGCCCGCGCTTCAGCTCTTCTAGCTTGTACTGGCCACTGATCAGTGGCTCCGCGTTGACCTTGCCCGTTCCCAGCGCCGACAGCGCGCTGGGCCAGGTCAGCGGAGCCAACCAGCTAAACCGAATCGTCTTGTCCCACAGAATCGAATCCAACACCGGCACCTCGACGCGGTCCTTATCGCCCGGCAGCCCGAAGAACACAATCACCGCCCGGCGTCCCGTGATGTCCAGAGCCGTGTGCATCGCGTCGAGCGAGCTGGTCGTGGTCAGGGCCTTGTTCGCCATCTTGCCCTGCGTCAGCTCCTCGACCTTGGCCTTCACGTCGTCACAATACCAGGGCGAGGACCGGTCTGCCGTGTTACAGATAACGTCCGCCCCGAGTTGCCGGCCCAGCTCCAGCCGGTAGTCGCGCGTCCCCACCAGCAGCACCGTCCCGGCGCCGGCGGCCTTCACAAGCTGCACTGCCATGAGCCCGATCGGCCCCGGCCCGAAGATCACGACGAAGTCGCCGGGGAAGACGCCCATATTCTGAAGCGCATACGTCGCACACGCCAGGGGCTCCGTGAGGGCCCCCTGCTCATACGTGACGTTCTCCGGCAACTTGTGCACCGCGGTGTACTTCGCCTTGCACTGCTCGGCGAAGCCGCCGTCCGTTGACACTCCTAAGACGCTCTTGGTCTCGCAGAGGTTCACATAGCCGCGCTTGCAGATCTCGCAGGCGTTGCAGTACTGCACCGGATCCAGCACCACCCGGTCTCCCGGCTGGAATAGCCCGAGTTCGCGGGGGATCTCCCCCACCTCGACGACCTCGCCCGTGAACTCGTGCCCCAGGATCAGCGGCCCCTTGCCGTCCTCCGTCTCCAGTGACGACATTCCGTAGTAGTACGCGACATCGGAGCCGCAGATTCCGCAGGCCTTGACGTTCACGACGACCTCGTCCTGCGCCGCCTGCGGGTCCGGCGCATCGGTCACGTACTCCATCTTCTCCGGCTCATAGAAGATCTGCGCTTTCATTGGTCTAACTCCCCTCTCCAGGCTCCAGGAGCAGTCGCGCCCTGACGGGCCCTTCCCTCGCCGCGTGCGCGAGCTCCGGGGTGCCCGTACGTTCCCTTTTGCGCTTATTGGGCCTTCGCGCGAACCCTCCGGAAAACCTCCTGTGTCTTGCCCTTCCGCACTACGTGCCCACCAACAGCACCACACAGCCCAGCGCGAGGGCTATGCCCAGGCCGCCACGCCAGGTCAGGTGCTCCCGCCAGAGGGTCAGCGCCAGGACGGCGGCCAGCACAATGGCCCCGGCCGCCTGCACCGGAAACACGATGTAGCCCGCCACGAATTCCACCGCCCGCCCGAGGCTGATGACGGTGATAAAGTTGCTCAGGCCGATTCCGGCGCCGATGGCCACGGCCGGTGTCAGGAATCTCGACCGCAGGCCGAAGCACACTGCCAGGCCGATCAGCGCGGCGACCGCGAACACTGCTCCAAAAAACAGGAGCTGCACTTCGTCCAGCCCAATGTGGTGCTTGACCTTGATACAGGTGGTCGAAAGGCCCGTCGTCAGGAACAGCGCCAGCGCCAGCCACGGCGACCAGGGCTTCTCGCTCTTCACGCCCGCCGCTCGCTTGTGGGCCAGTAACACGAAGGCCGGGACGAGCAGCAGCATCCCGAGCCACTGCAGCGGAGCGGGACGCTCGGCCCAGATGATCAGCGAGGCCAGCACGGGGACGGCGGCGTTGAGCTGGAAGACCACCGTGGAGACGTACAAGCCGCCGCGCTGCATGGACCACAGCCAGCACACGAAGGATGCGATGAACATCACGCCGGCGGGAATAGCCAGCGCGATGAGGCGCCCGGGAGCCTCGATCGCCTCCCCGGTCGCCAGGCCGGACACGATCCCCAGAGTGCCGGCAGTGACATAGTTTGCGGCGCAAATGACGTACAGGTCGTCGCGGCGCACAATCGCCAGCTTCATAAGCTGGCCGAACACGGTTGCCGCGGAGACGGACAGGGCTAGATAGAGCATCTACTCGCCCAGTGCGTCGGTGGAGGCCGCCGCCGCAGGTCGCCTGCTCACACAATCGCCCCCTGCGCCCGGAGTTTCGCCCGCAGCTCCTGCACGTCAATGTCGCGCACCTTCGTTCCCGACGCGCAGCTCAGCGCCGCCGCGCAGCCCGCGGCTTCCCCCAACGCCAGGCACTGGAACATTACCCGCGTCGAGCCCAGCGCCTCGTGTGTCACGGAAATGCATCGCCCGGCCACCAGCAAATTGTCCACTTTCTCGGGCACCAGGCAGCCGTAGGGGATGTCGTAGTGCTCGCCCTTCGGCAGGTGCCGCGGCTCGAACAGCCCCGTCCTATCCGGGCTGTGGATGTCTACGAAGAACGAGCTCTTGGCGATTCCGTCCTCGGACTTCCGGCACTCCAGCACATCCTCCACGGTGAGTGTCTTCGCGCCGACGATGCGCCGGCTTTCCCGGGTGCCGATGACTTGCGCGGTGTCAATCAGGTACGCGTTTTCGCAACCCGGCACGTACTTGCGCATCACGTGCAACGCCTGCTGCACCTGTTTGCGGCCGACCACCTCGGCCCGCGACAGGTCCCACGCGCTCGTGGAATCGATCCCCGTTTGGTTGGTGAAGTTGACGCCGATCTGATCGGGGCGGCACTGCAAATACCAGAAGCCCATGAGCTGGGTCTGAAATGGGTCCATGTCGCCCGCGTCAATGGCCCGCTGCCAGGTGCTCCTCAGGCCCGGATCTTCTCGCTGGTGCTGCCGCACCCGCTCGGTGTCGCAGCCGCCCACCCGGAACATCAGCGTCACCGGCTGGCACAGGCCGTCGCTCTCGCGCCCCTGCTCGAACCGCGCGCCGGCCCAGGCGGCGAGGTCCGCGTCGCCGGTGCAGTCCACCGCGTTCTTCGCCAGAATCGCCTGCCGCCCGGACTTGTTCTGCACGATCACGCCTGTCACGCCGTCCGCCTCGGTCAGAACGCCTGAGGCGAAGGTGTGGAACAGCACCGACACGCCGGCCTCCTCCATCAGCACGTCCAACTCCAGCTTCAGGCTCTCCACTTCGTAGTCGAAGTTCGGCCCATTGTATTCGCCGACGCCCCTAGCCACGAGCCGGTCGCAGATCTCGATCGAGATGCCGCCGATAATGCGGTCCTCACCGCCCTGGGCGGAGTTCAGGATGCACAGGTGATGGTGCAGCCCGGTCGTGGCCATGCCGCCCAGAGCGCCGAACTGCTCAATCAAGAGCGTCCTGGCGCCATTTCGCGCCGCCGACAGCGCCGCCCCCACACCCGCCGGCCCTCCACCCGCCACGACGACATCCACCTCCGCGGCCACCGGCAGCTCTTTGTTGGGCTCGGCAATTGTGCGCCCAGCCATTTGCACGGCCTCCGTTCGCGTGTCGGGCCGGATACTTCGGCTGCGAACGACGTGCAGCCTCGCCTTCGGCCCCTCCGACGGCTCACATGCGGCCTCTCACAGGACCTCTAAGACGTCCCGTACTTGTCAATGAGCTGGTCCACGAACTCCTTGCTCTGGGCCGTGACCTCCCAGGCTTCCGGCCAGAAGCACAGGTCAATGGACCACCATTCCGAGTCGTATCCCGCGTTCAGGATGGCCGGCATGATCTGGTCGAAGTCCAGGACGCCGCTGCCGAAGGGGGCGTGGGTGGAGGTGTCGTCATCGTGCAGCGTGTTGTCCGAATCAATCAGGTGGATGTGCCCGATCTTGCCTTGGAGCATCCCAATGAACTCAATCTCGCCGCCAGGCAGGATTTCTTTCGGCTCCGGCTGGCGAGCGCCGATTGCCGCGCACATGTGGGCATGGCAGCTATCGAGCAGAATCTTGAAGTTCGGGTGATCCACGTCCTCGTACAGCTTCACAACCTCGCTGGGCTTATTGAACATGAAGCCCGGCTCGAACTCCCAGACCATCAGGACGCCGTTCTGGGCTGCGTGTTCAGCGCACTCGTGCCACATGGTCTTGAGCCGGCTCCACGCGTCCTCGTACGTCACGCCCTCCAGCAGCGGCGGAGGGCTGGCGGTATCTACACGGATCGTGGGGATGCCCACATCCACGCAGAACTCGACGTTCTTCTTGAAGTCCTCCAGATACTGCTTCCGGACCGCCTCGTCGTTGCTCGCCGGCGGCGTGTCATACAGGTTGCAGGCATAGCCGACCGGAGCCAGATTGCGGTCCGCGAGCTTTTGCTTGAGCACCCCGCGGTCCGCTTTGGTCGGATAGTCCTCCGGGCTGGCATGAGGCGTAAAGCCCGCCAGCTCGATCCCGTCAAAGCCCAGCTCGTTCAGCTTCCTCAGCACCTCGTCCAGCGGCACCGGATTCTGCTCATACGGCCCGAACATGTACGCCCAGGACCCAATCGCGAGCTTCTTGCGCATTGTTCATATGCCTCCCGAAAACGAGTATGGTGTGCTAGCATTCGCCGGCTTCCGAGCAGGGTCCTGCCCTTGAATTCTCGGTGGTCCGGGGAGGAATGGGAACTAAACGCGGCGAAAACGTGCTGTAGGAAGGTGAGGTCGGGCCGAGTCGCGCGTGCTCTTATCGCCTCCTGAGTCACCTGGTACTCGCGCTGCTCGGCCCGGCGCCCGATGTCCGGCTACGGGGGACCCAGGGGCCGGACGCCCGGCCCGACGAGAGCGTTCACGCTCGTCGAAATCCTGGTGGTCTTGGCGATCCTGACCGTTCTGGCCGCCATTACCTGGCCTGTCATCGAGCGCTCCAAGGAACGGGCGCGTATTTCCTCCTGCCAGTCGAACCTCCGCCAGATCGGCACCGCGGCCCTAATGTACGCTCAGGACTATGACGAGCGTCTGGGGCCGAGCATACACGGTGAGTACTCGGACCCGGGCGTCGCCGCCTGGGCCGACGATCTGCTGCCCTATACGGCGAGCTACGCCCTGTTCGAATGCCCCAGCGAACCGGCCAAGATCGGCGCCAACGACCGCGGCATCCTCTGGCGCCAGGGCATGACCAACCGACCCGACGGCCGCAAGTACTCCTACGGCCTGAATGACTTCCCGCTGATCACGCCCTATACCACTCGCGGGCCCGCCGGTCGGAAACTGGGGGCCATCGAGGACATCTGTGGCACAATCCTGGCCGCGGAGGGCGACGGCGCTACGCCGGCAGTGCTCGCGGCCGGGTCGTACGCGCTGGCGGACCTCGAGGGCCAATTGCCCGGCACCCGGCACACGTTCGGCGGCCAAGCTGCGGTCAATGCCGTCTTCTGCGACGGCCACGTTAAGTGGCTCCGCGTAGAGCAGACAGTAACTGGCCGCGTCAATATGTGGACGACGGGCATCGCGAACTGAGCAAGGCGGGCAGTCTAGGCCCAGTTGACGATGCGTTCCTGCGGTGGCGGCAGTTCGCAGTACCGTTTGTGCTCGGGGCGGTCGAGATACCAGTACGCAACGCTGGACCAGTCATCGCTGCGGTTGTTGGCGTGGCCGTGTTCGATGCCCATGATCAGCGACTTTGTGAAGGGCACCGGGTCCACCACGTGTAACCGGTAGTTGGTCCACAATCCGATCCAGTCATCCGGGTCGCGCTCGTTCTGCGGGCGACGCGGCTGCCAGAGGCTGACGCCGTGATAGGGAGTGCTGTTGGGCTGCATGCCCCAGGCGTGGCAGAAGTAGTCCTCGGTGCCTGTTCCGTGCAGGTCGGGCGGGAAGTCCTCCCCGTCAACGAAGAACATGTCGTCGCCCTCGCCCCACCAGCCGCGATATAGATTCTGCACGGACACGTTGCACCCCACGAAGTGCCCGCGTCCCTCGGTGTCGAGGAGGAGGTAGTTGTTCCGGCCGTCGAGGTTGGCTCCCTCCGGGCCCGCCATGCGCTCGCTCCAGGCCGGCGTCTGCCACACGCTGCCGTGGCCGGTCCAGCCGGCGCAGGGGTTATCGCGCTTCCATTGGGCGTGGAAATACAGCACGTCCTCGGGCAGCGATGGATGGACCTGATAGTCCACATAAAAGTAGAAGGACCGCACGTCGCATTCGCACCCGTTCTCGATCTCGATCTTGGCGCCCTGGCGGAAGGGCATGCTCAGCCAGGCGTTCATGGCCATGCCGCCGCCGAGCTCCTGGGCCGAAGCGCTGGTCGAGAAGAATGCGCACGAGTGCGAAGCGCGAAACCCGTGCCCCACGTTGAAGAAATCGCCCACCGGCGACTCGATAGCCGGCTCTTGGGCCCCGTCCCAGTACGCGCGCAGCACCAGCTTCCGCAGGTAGTGCCGGTCCTCGCAGCCGATGGTAAACCAGAGATGGCTGATCGCACCGCAGCCCTCGATCTCGGCCAGCGTTTTCGTCTCGCCGGCGCCGAGGGGCCAAGCGTCCCTGTTCCGGCCCGAGGTGTCATAGCTGCTGATTCGCTTAGCGGCGAAATCCTTGGCTCTCGCCAGCTCCATGCCCAGCATTCCCTGTCACCCTTTCGCGGACGATGATCTCAGTCGGTCCTCACGCCGTCACTTCGGCGCATAGCCCCACATGTTGCTGGAGTAGTCCAGTTGCTTACCGACTTCCAAACCCCGGCGGCTGATCTCCTGGAATTCCGCCTCGTCCAGCTTCCAGCCCACGCCGCCAACGTTCTGCGCCAGTTGATCGGGCCGCCGAGCCCCCACGATGGGCGCCGTGATGCCCGGGAACTGCAACGTCCAGGCGATGGCGGTCTGCACCAACGTCTTGCCGTGCTTGGCCGCCACGCCCTCCATGTACTCGACGACCGCCAGGCACTGCTCGAAGATGCCCGGCGCAAAGAGCTTGTTCTTGGACCGAATGTCGCCCTCGCCGGGGATGTCTTCCCGCTTCCGGAACTTGCCGGTCAGCAGCCCCTGAGCGAGCGGGCTGTACGGGATCACAGCGATCTCGTGCTCCACGCAGAAGGGCAGCACGTCCTCATCAATCTGGCGCCAGAACACGTTGAACGGTGGCTGACACGTCTCAATCCGCGCCGTAGCCACTGCCCTGTTCATCTGCTCAAGGTCGAAGTTGGAGACGCCGATCCAGCGGATCTTGCCGGCCTGCTGGATCTCGGCCATCGCGCCGATCGTGTCCTCAATGGGAATGCGCGGACTGGGATAGTGCACCTGATACAGGTCAATGCGCTCGAGGCCCATCCGCTGTAGGCACTCGTCTATGCCCTTCCTGATCCCCTCCGGACTTGCGCCGACCTTGCTGGCCAGCAGCACCTCGTCTCGGCGCTGCGCCACGGCCTTGCCGACGATTTCCTCCGAGTAGCCCTGGCCATAGCCCACCGCAGTATCAATCATGTTGATGCCGGCATCCAACGCGGCATGGATCGTCGCGACCGACTCGTCGTCCTTGATATCGCCCCAGTTCGCTTTGCCGTACTGCCATGCTCCCAGGATAATCTCCGATACTTGCTCGCCGGTCCTACCCAACTTGCGGTACTCCATGAGGTTTCCTCCCGATCTGCTCGGCTTTGTCGCAGCCTTCGCAATACTGGTCTGTTCGCGCGCGAAGCACACCGGTCCTCCTGCCCGGAGGCCTGGAGGTTACTCTCCCGCCCGAAGGGAATACCGTAACGCCGCCGACCGAGGCCGTGGGGGAGCCCTCGGAGCCGGGAATTGCCATTGGAGGCCGGAAAACACTATGCCCGACAAGTACACCGCCTTCGTCTGCTCGGAGACACACTGGGATCGCGAATGGTACGGCACGTTTCAGCAGTATCGCTGGCGCCTCGTGAGGCTGATGGACAAGCTCCTGGAACTGCTTGACTCGGATAGCGGGTACCGCTGCTTCAATCTCGACGGTCAGACCGTTTGCCTGGAAGACTACCTCGATATCCGTCCCGAACAGCGGCCGGTCCTGGAGCGGCTCGTCCGCGAGGATAAGCTGGTCGTCGGCCCCTGGTACATCCTGCCGGACGAGTTCTGCGTTAGCGGCGAGGCGACTATCCGCAATCTCCTCCGGGGCCACCAGGTCGCGCACTCCTTCGGCCGGCGCAGCAGCGCCGGTTATCTGCCCGACATGTTCGGCCACATCAGCCAGATGCCGCAGATCCTTCAGGGCGTGGGCATTGACAACGCCATGCTCTGGCGCGGCCTGTCGGGCGAGGAGTATCAGAATGAGCTGTGGTGGGAGGCCCCGGACGGCTCGCGCGTCCTGCTGGAGCACATCCCGGAGTACTCCGGCTATTGCAACGCGGCTCTGTTCGCCGGCTCACTGCCGCCGACGATCCGCGGCAACTACCCCGATGGCCATTATCTGCTCTACGACAACCCGGAGGAGGGCGCCGAGGCACTGGGCGAGGTCGTCGAGTGGGCCGCGAGGAGAGCCACGGGAAACGTGCTCTTGCTCCTGAACGGCATTGACCACATGGAGCCCCAGCCGGGACTGCCCGAGGTCCTGCGGCTGGCGAACGAGCGTTATGAGCACGTCGAGTTCCGGCACGCCACCTTCGACGAGTTCGTCGCGGCCCTCAGGGAAGCGACTCCGGACGAGCTACAGGTTGTCCGCGGCGAGTTGAAGGATACCGTCTGGTCTACCTACGGCGGCGGCATCTGCCTGCCCAACATCCTATCCTCGCGCGCGTACATGAAGCTCAAGAACGAGGAATGCCAGTACGCCCTGGAGCGGGTCGCCGAGCCGCTGTGCGCCATGGCGACGATGGTCGGGGCGGCATATCCGGCGGCTCAGCTTCGGAAAGCCTGGCAGTGGCTGCTGAAGAACCACCCGCATGACAGCATCGGCGGCTGCAGCACCGACCGGGTCCACTCCCAGATGATGACGCGGTTCGAGTGGTCGGAGGAAATTGCGGGCGAGGCCTCCCAGCAGGCGATGTTTGATCTCGCCTCCCAGCTCGACACGTCTGCCCTCAGCGATGACGAGGCGGCGATCATGATCTTCAACACGCTGAACTGGGACGTCACCGACCGTCTGGAGATCGAGGTGGACCTCGCCGCTGATTGGCTGGCCCGGCAGGGCCTGCCGACCGACCCGTTGGGGGTCCAGCGCGACTTCCGCCAGGTGCGCCTCACCGATTGGGAGGGGCGCGAGATCCCCTGCCGCCTGGCGGACGCAAGAGCTCTGACGGTGATGCAAAGCTATCGGCCCGGATTCGCGCCTCACGTTCCCGTGGTCCGCGCCACGCTCTCTTTGTGGGTCGAGGACTTGCCTGCGCTCGGCTATCGGGCCTACCGGCTCTCCGTGCGCCGCAAGAAGCAGCTCGTGCCCTCCGCGGGCCTCGTGACAGGCCCCAACGTCATGGAGAACGAGTTCCTCCGCGTCGCGATCAATCCCAACGGCACGCTCGACCTCACCGACAAGGCCACGGGGGCAGTGTACCACGCCTGCCACTACTTCGAAGACGGCGGCGACAACGGTGACGGATACACCTACTCGCCGCCAATTCACGACGCGGTGCTGACCACCCTCAGCGAGTCGCCGCGCCTTGCTCTGGTCGCGGACGGCCCTGAGGCGGCCGTGTTTGAGGTGCAGTATGGCTGGCCGGTCCCCGCAGCAGTCACTGCCGACCGTCAACGCCGCGCCCAAGACTCGGTCGAGCTCCCGATCGTTTCGCGCATAACCCTGGGCCTGCACTCGCGCCGCGTGGACATCGAGACCACGGTCCACAACACTGCCCGGGACCACCGGCTGCGCGTCGTCTTCCCGACGGGCGCAGTCGCCGAGAGCTGTGTTGCGGAGGGACACTTTGATGTGCTGGAGCGCCCGATTCATATCGAGCAGCCCCCCGTTGATGTCTGGCGCGAGGATCAGCCGCGCCAGTATCCGCAGCAGGGGTGGTGCGCCGTCGGCGACGAGGATCGCGGACTGGCCGTCGCGAGCCAGGGACTGCTGGAGTTCGAGGCTATCGAACGCCCCGAGCGTCCGCTGGCGGTAACGCTGCTGCGGGCTACGAACTTCCTCGGCGCGGCCGGCTATCCCAACACGATTCAGGGCGGTGCCGGGCCGCACATGGAGACCCCCGAGGCCCAGTGTCTGCGGACGATGACCTTTCGCTACGCAATCCTTCCGTTTGCGGGCTCCTGGCTCGACGCCGGCGTCCAGCAACAGGCGTACCAGCACAACGCTCGGCCGTCGGCCTTCCACGCCCCAGGGGGCGGCACGCTGTCGCCGCAGCGGTCCTTCTTGCGGGTAGACGGCCGGCACCTCGTTGTCTCAGCCGTCAAGCAGTCCGAGGACGGCGAGGCGCTCGTGGCCCGCTTCTGGAATAGCTCCTCCCACGAGGTCGAGGCCTGCGTCTCAGCGCCCGGTTTGCGCTCAGTTCAACCCGCAGACCTGCTGGAGCGCCCGATCGGCGAGCCGCTCACTGCAACCGATGAAGCCGTCCGGCTGGCCGTAGGCGGCCACAAGATTGGCACTCTCAGGCTGATGTGCGAAAGGGCATGACACCGTGCGCATCAGGCGCTGGACGACCTTCGCAAGGACTGTCTCAGCGGCGCTGCCGCGCTGTGCGGGCGCCGTGGGGTGAAGGCCCGGCGGGCCACACCCCGATCATCACAGTCTACCAGAATCCAGGGTTCGCCAAGTGACCCGTCCCGCGCTCGCACGCGAGGGCGGAACCGCAGACCGACGATCTCAGGAGGAAGCCCATGCCTGTCGGATTGGCGATGATCGGCACCTGGCATTCGCTTGCGCCGGGCAAGGCGCAGCAGATGTCACCGCCCGACCACATCTCGTCCTCCAGGAGACGCTGCTCAAGTGCGTGGCAGCGTCAGCTTGAGCACGAAGCGGCTCGCACGAGGAGGGCTTGACAGTGGATCGCTCCGGTGAATGGGAGGCCGCCTTGAAGGACGGCCGGACCGTGCTGGTGCGGCATCTACGCCTCGGCGACGGTTCGCTGATGGCCGAATTCTACGCGGCGCTGAGCGACCGCGACAAGTACTACTTCTGGCCTTACGAGCTGGACGCCGAGCACGCGTACCGCATCGCTGCCGAAGCCGAGGCTGAGGGCCGCTTGACGCTGGTAGCGGTCGAAGGCGCCGAGCCCGGCGAGCGCCTCCTAGGCTACGCCTTCGTCACCTGGCGACCGCCTCGCTCAACCCCCTCCCTCGGGATTTGCATCCGCCCCGAGGCGCAGAGCGTTGGCCTCGGCGGCCACCTGATGACCCGTTTGCTCGACTGCTGCCGCAGCGAGGGCCTCCAGAAAGTCACCTTGACCGTGCACAAGGACAACGAGCGGGCGCAGAGACTTTACCGCAGCAGGGGCTTTGAAGTCGTTGGCGAACAGGTGAATTGTGCCCAGAACGTCATGCAGTGGCGCATGGAAGTGTCTTTGTGAACGCGGTGAGGACCAAATGACAGGTTTCACGCCTCGTGGTAACGACGCGGGCACGGTCGCGCTGCTGGGCCGATCATTGCTCCTGCTGGGGCTGCTTTCGGCGGCGGCACAGGGCCAGCCGCTCAACGTTGCTCCGACAGTTGCGCTCGAGTCCGAAGACTTCGCCCGCTACGACCCGCTGGCGCTGCTGGAACCCCAAGTTGTGGAACAAGGCTTCCTCTCGGGCGGCAAGGCGGCGGGTGTTCGCTCCGTCGAGACGGGTTATCCCACCTGGCTGGAATATGATTTCAAGGTTCCCGGCGGCGTCTACGAGGTCTGGATCATCGGCTGCCTCAACGACAGCCGGCAAGCGGCCGTGGTGTCCTTTGACGGCGGCCGCGGTGCGCTGGTCAAGGACGAGCGCCGTCTGCAGGTGGCGGGAGAGTACACGCCTGAAGCGCGGCGCAAGGTAGAACACACGCTTTCGCCGCTCCGGGCGGGGGCCGTCAAGCTGCCGCCGGGGGAACATCGCCTGCGCATCACCCACGGAGGGCAGGAGGGCTATTCCAACAGCTTCGGCTGGGATGTTGTCAAGCTCTATCCCGCCCCCGAGGGCGCAAGAGTCACCATTGAGGCCGGCCACAGGCCGCAGCCCGCGGAGGGCACGGTCCCGGACGCCAAACAGCCGCCCTGGCGGCTGCGCGTCTACACCAATCAGGGATGGTATGCGCCCGGCGAGGCCATGAGTATTGCGGCCACGCTGACCAACCGCAGTCAGCAGCGGGTCCCGGGGGCCAGCATCGCGTTGGAACTGCGCCCGTTAGAGGGCGGTCAAGCAGCCGTGGCGCTAGCCCGGGTGCCCTTCAGCCCCGTCGAGGCGGGCCAGTCCTTCGCGTGTCTGCGCGAGGTGCCCGTCGGGCGGACCTCGCCGGGCGATTACGCCCTGGCGGCGACGGTGCCCGCCTCCGGCGATCACCCCAAGCTCGAGGCGACCACTAGCGTGAGCATCCAGGAGTATGCGGTCCCCGCCTGGGTCAAGCGCGCCCGCGTCCTCTGGCACCACGGATACACCTCGAAGCCGCCCTTCGCCCGCAGCATTCCGGCTCTGCTGGAGGACATTGACCGCCGAGCCGCGGCGCACGCCAACGTAATCATCTTGTCCGACTGCGGAGACTTCCACCACGGCGGCACGCCCAGCTATCCCCTCCGCCGCGACCTGCGACCGCTCGTTCAGCGCTGCCGAGAGAAGAATGTTCGCTACCTCTGGTACCAGACCGCGGTCACTGCCGGGGAGTACTTCTACTATTTCCATCCCGACTGGACCACCAAGCCGCCCTACTATCACTGCGGCTGGCTATCCATGTCGCCCGCCTGCCGCGAATGGTCTCATTTTCTCGCCGCCGACCTCAACGCCCTCGTAGGGCGCGTCGGCCTGGATGGCATCTTCCTGGACAACGCGGCCAGCCTCGAATGGACCCGGCACTACTCCTTCGCCGCGGAGCAGGCAGTGGGCGATCACCTGCGCATCGTGCGCGAGGGGGTGAAGCAAGCCTCTCGCAGCGCTGCGCTCGTGCCGAACTTTGGCCGCCCCTCGCCGGTGGGCCTGCGTTATGTGAGCGGAGGCTGGGACGCCAATCTCATCGAGGGCCCACACCCTTGTTCCCTGGCTGACTACGAAACCCACGAGCTGCGCAATGGCCGGCCGGTGCGACGGTACACTGACTTCCTGGCGCGTTTTCGCGCGACCACGGGCCGGCCGGTCTGGCCGCTGATGTACTGCCCGAGCCGCTATCGCAAGCTCAGCATCGCCGCGACGGCCGCCGTTGGCTGCAATCCCGCCTTTGGCGCCCCCGAGGAGGCCATCAGTCAGTACTACTCGTTCCTGGAGCAATACGCCGACTACCTTTACGGCTCCGCCGTCTTCCCGGCCCCGGAGGTGCAGGTGCGACTGCAACCCGATGACGAGGACCTGTGCGTGATCGCTCGCCAAAAGCTGCACCCTTCCGGTCAGCGCGAGTTCATCGTGCACGTCCTGAACGCGAAGATGGAGGCCGAGCAACCGGTCCGGCAAGAGATCGAGCTGACGCTGTTGAGCCCGGCGCCGCTCGCGCCCGGGGCCTTCCTCACCACGCCGGAGAACCCCACCCCCCGTCCGGTGAAGTTCACCCTCTCAGACGGTGAGGCGACCATCCGTTTGCGCGTGGGCGTGTGGGCGATGCTTCTGCTGACCGAGGAGCTGGCACCGGCTGTCCACGCAAGCCCCGACTGCCTGAAGACGGCCCAGGGCGAGGAGGCGAACTGGACTTTCCGGCTCACTAACACGAACTCGTCTACGCTGCAGGCCCTGGTGAAGTTGGGGCTTCCTGCCGGTCTACAGGCTTCCCCACCGGAGGTCCGCACTGAGCTTAGGGCCAACGCGAACCTGGACTTGCGCTTCCGCGTCAGTGCGCAGGGCGCCCAGCCGGGCGATCACGACGCCGTGCTGCAGGTTGAGTATGGCGGTCGGTGGGCCGAGTATCCCTGCTGTGTGCGCGTCCGTGAGCCGCTGGAATTGTCTCTGGACCCCGACCACTGGGCCATCCCGAACGAGCGACGCCCTGAGACGGCCGTGGTCGTCCGCAACAACACACGCCAGGGCCTGGGCGGGGCGCTGCGCATCTCCATGCCTCGAGGGTGGAAGGTGACGCCCTCCTCGCCCGGCTTCAATCTCAAGGCCGGGGAAGCCAAGCGGATCTCGCTCCGGATCTCCATGCCGAAAGTCCGCCTGGCCAACTATCTCGACGTGCCGGATATTCCGATCCGTGTATCCGCTCGGAGCAATCAAGGCCGCTTCGAGCGCCAGATCCCCTGGCGCCTCCATCAGCCCAACGTTCGCGTGGTGTATTCGACTTTGGGGACCAAGCCACGGGATGCCCTCGTTGCATACGGCCCCAGCTCGAGCCTGATCACCATGGTTGATGCCGTTGAGCCCGCCGAGGAACCCACGGCCTACCAGGCGCTCGACCGCGCGCGGGCCTTTCTGGACGCCGGCGAGCACGTCACGCTCTGGCTCCGCGCTGCCGGTCCCGCGCCGCAGCTCGACCACGCCGATCTCCTGGGTAAGCTGAAGACCTTCGTGCAGCGGGGCGGCGGCCTGCTGCTCCAGGAGGACCTGTTCCGCCAGACGCCCCGGAACCGCGTGCTGCTGCAGCGCGACTTCTGCCCTATTGGCGAACCCTATGAGGCCAGCAACCAGACAAGCGCCTGGCAGGCGGCGTCGAACGTGCACCCGGCCTGGAACCTGTTCGCAGCGCGCGTCCTCCGCGAGAACCTCCAATTGCCGCTTGGTCAGCCCATGGTGAGTGCTGTTGTCAAGCCGTGGGCCACGGTCGTCGCCAAGAACGAGTCCGGCGGTCCGGCCATTGTGATCTCCAAGGACCCGAAGCGGCCCGTGGCATACATCGCAGGTTCGCTGCAGGGCGAGTACTACCAAGTCGAGCACCGCCGCGGCCGCCACGAGACCCGCCGCGATTGGCGCTACCTGCACAGCATGTACTCGGACATCCTTCGCTGGCTGGCGCTGGCGAAGTTCCAACGCGGATAGCGCCCGTACCAGGCTCCAACCACCCGGGCATGGCCCTTTTCGGTTTTTCGAAAAACCGAAAAGGGCGGCAGCGCCCTGCGGCCACGGTTGGACGCTCCGCAATGCCCTTCGGGGGTACCCGATGCAAGCCACCGAGAAGGTCTTCTCGCGCTCCAGCAAGCTTAGGTGGGGCTGCCTGAGCATGGTCCTGCCGCTCGCCGGCCTGCTCATCCCGGACATTGCGGTACTGATCGCAGTGCTCACCGTGGTGCCGGAGAATGCGCGCGGAGGCGCGCTGGCGATCTTGCTGCCAGTGGGATTCATCGTCGGCCTGCTGCTCTGGGCCGGGGCCTTTTTCTTCCAGCCGCGGCCATACAACCGATTGTGGCGGGATCAGCTCGCGGAGAAGATTCGACAGCGCGAAGGGCTCAAGGTTGACGACTGGAGCGTGCAGTTCGTCGGCTGGTCGCCCGGCAACAAGCTGGGACAGTGGGAGGGCGACACCGATCGCGACCTTGGATTCTTGATCTTCGGGCCGGAGTGGCTCACGTACCTCGGCGACGACTTCCGGTTCAGCCTGCGCCGCGAGTGGGTTTGGCAGATTGACCAGAGCATCAGCTCGGGCCCGCCGTTGCTGGCCAGGCGGGTCGTTGTGGGGCACGTGTGGCCGGATGGGTATCAGCACTTCTGCAACTTCGAGTCCCGAGGCGACCATACGGCCTGGGGCCTCAAGGCGGCCAACGAGAAGCTGGCCGAGCTGCTCCGCGCGTGGCACCAGGGAACCGCGTTTCAGTCGGCACCGGCGCCGCCCTTCGTGGAATTCGGACCGCCCGAGCAGGTGTAAACGGAGGCCGGCCAGACGGGGCCCTTCCTCACCGGGAGACGCACGGTCCCGCCATCAGACCGGCGCGAAGATCGCCTCGTAGTACGCCTCGATGTTGGCCAGAGGCGTATCGGCCAGGATAGCGTTGCCGGCGCCGAGGATCAGGCCGCCCTCCTCCCGCCAGAACGCCCGGATCCGCCGTCGGCAACCGTCATAGACCTCCTGGGGAGTTCCTTGCGGTAGCAATCGCTGCACGTCCATCCCGACGTGAAGCGTCATTCGTCCGTCCACGATGCTCACGGCCTCGGCCTCATCCATGGCGCCGGCCTGGAGCGGATGCAGCACGTCAAGGCCGATTTCGATGAAGTCCTCCAGCAGCGGCGTGACGTTGCCGCAGCAGTGGAGCCAGAAATCAAGCCCGTGAGCGTGCGCCTCGGCAATCAGCTCCGCGTAGAAGGGCTTGAGGATCTCGCGGAAGACCGCCGGGCTCATCATGGGGCCCGCCTGCCACCCGAGGTCGTCGGTGGTCGCGATGGCGTCGCAGCCCGCCTCCGCGATCCGCCGCACCCAAACCTTGTACAGGTCGCACAGACCTCGCAACAGCGCCTTGACCCGGTCGGGGTGCTCGGCGAGGTCCACCAGCAGATTCTCCATGCCGCGCACTTCCCAGGGCCGCTCGAAGAAGCAGTACGACCATGACCCGGCAACGTACCGGTCGGGATGCTCGGCGCGGACCCGCTTGATCGTGTCCATCGCGTCCGGCTTGTGCGGGTCCGGCAGCTCTTCCAAGAAGGCATCCAGCTCGGACCAGTCGTCTATGATCTGGCGCGAGGCATCGAGCCCATGGTTCCGCTTCTCGCCTTTGTCGCCAAAGGCCCAGCAGTACTCGGGCGCGTTCTCCGGACCGGTCCAGTAGCCGGGCTCGCGCACGTACGGCCGCAGTACGTCTTCGGGGTACCGCGCCACCACGTGCTGCAGAGCCTCGCCATATCGGTCCCACGTCTCGCGTGCGGGGAAAGCGTGCAGACGAGCAGTTGGAGGGCGGGGCGGCCGGCGGCGCCGCAGCGCCCGGCGCACCTCGTCACGGCTCAGGGGCTCAATGGGCGTCAACCCGTCTGCGCATCGAGTCGAGGAAGTGCTGCGCATTGAGGGGCCCCTATCGGAATGCCTGCGGCCATGTGGTCAGCCACGGGCGACCGGCTTGGCGCTGGTTCAGGATGAAATCGTGCGCCTGCAGCACAGCTCGGAAGATGCCGCCGTCAAGGGCATCATGTTCATCCAATCCGCAAACGCTGCGGAGCACATGCTCCGGGCCTTGGCTGTAGACCTGCTCGGCGAAGTCTCGGTCACGAGGGTAGAGCCGGCCGTGCTCGTCGGTCGCCCGGAACAGCATGGCGGCCGCGGCGCATAGAGCCGTATAGGGCGCCGGCACCCCTTCGGCGGCATCAAGGCGCAGTGGCCCGATCACGCGGTCCTCGGGCGAGAGCTTGCGGGACACGTCGCGCCCGACGCGGTAGATGGTGTCACCCAGGGCGCGGTTGGCGAAGCGCCGGAGCAGGTCCTCGATGTGATCGCCCATGTTCTCCTCGTCGAACTCACTGGGATAGGCACTAATCAGCGCGCGACCCGATTCCCACATGCCGGCACGCGTCGCCGGCCCGACCGCCTCGTGCTCCACCGCCTCGTAGGTGTAGATCGCCTCCGGGATCTCAAGGTGAGCGAAGTAAGCGGCCAGCGCGTGCCCCAGATTGTGGACAAACAGTTTGCGGTCTACATAGGCCTTCATGTTCGCCTGCGGCTCGAGCCCGGGCACGTCGGGGATCGGATTCCGGAAGGCCTTAGCGTCGAGGATCAGCGTGTTATACGCCTCGGCGAATACCAGCAGCGGGTCTTCCGCGCGGTCAGCATCAGACATAATGGGCACCATCTTGCCGATGCTGGTCTCCACCAGACCCGCCGCCTCGTCCAGCGGAAACCCCGGCGGCAAGTGCTCGGCCAGACCATGCCGGAAGTGCTCCGCGGCATCTCGCAAATTCTCGGCAATGATGATGTCCAGGGGACCGGCTCCGCGGTCGCGGCGACGCTGGAGCCCCAGAGCGAGCGTCGGATAGACGTGGGGCAGAGCGCCGGGCCCCACGGCTGTGGCTGCGATGTCGGCGCCGGCCAGCTCCTCGGCGCAGGCCTCGCGGTCTCGGCCGTCCACTCCCCGCACGTTGCGCACCCAAATGGTCTCCGGTTCCCGATCCTTGATTTCCACGCGGTACGAGCGCCGCTCGTTGAGCGCTGCCACGATAGCGGGGTCCACGTCAACGAACACGACTTCATAGCCGCCTCGCGAGAAGAGCTGGCCGATAAAGGAACGCCCAATGTTACCGGCGCCGATCTGTACGAGTTTCATCTTGGCCCTCGATGTGCCACGGACGCCGGCGCTTCCGCGGCGGTCAAGCCTGTTCCTCCACGCAGTACCGACGCAAGAACTCGAACCCCCGTATGATGTCGCCCACGCGGTCCTCGCCCGATTCGCGCTCGATAGTCAAGTAGCCGTCAAAGCCGAACTTGCGCAGCGCCATCACCCAGGCATCGAAGTCCACCTCGCCCTCGCCCAGCGGCCTCTGCTCGCCGCGGCCGTCGGGCAAACGGACTCCGTCCTTGGCGTGAGTGTGGACGATGAAGTCACCCAGAACTTCGACTCCGCCCAGCCAGTCGAAGCCCTTCATCAGCAGGTTCGCCGGATCGTAGTTGATGGCCAGCCCCGGGCTACCGATCTCCTGAACCAGGGCAAGCATTTGCTCCGGCGGCTCCGGGCCGGTCTCCATGGCGAGCGTGCAGCCCGACGCTTGTCCGTGCTCAGCGACCGCCGATAGAGCGGCGATCATTGCCCGGCCCTCCGGCGTGCCCAGGTCCTCCGGAATCATTCCGACATGGGAGGTGACGATCCGGGTGTCCAGCTCCAGTGCGAAGTCGAGAACGCGCTTGGCGTGGTCAATCTTGCGGCCGCGCTCGGCCCGATCGGTGAGGGCGCAGTTGCCAAAGCCCCCCGCCAGCGCCGAAAGCTCGAGCCCCTGGTTGCGGAGGGCGGTGCGCAGTTCCGTCGTGCTACTGAAGGTGGGCGGCCAGGGAAGGTAGTCGCCGGCAACGGTAATCTGCACGCCGTCGAAGCCAATCTCGGCGGCCTTGACCAGGGCCTCGCGCCAGGGAAGCCCCATGTTGGACAGAAAGACGCCGATCTTCACTGCCATCCCTCCCGACTAAGCGCTGCTTCGACCGTTCCTGCTCCAAGGTGGGATTCGCTCTGATTCACCGGATGGCCTTCCCCGCGGGGTCCCGCAGGAGGCCATTTCGCTTGAGCGAGGAAGTTACCAGGCCCACTGCTACAGGCCTCAGCCCGGGGGACGGGGCGTCATGCCAACGCTGCGAGTAAAGATCGCCGATGCCGGACCGGCCCGGCTGTCCGTCAAGGACGGCACGGGCCGGCACTACGCCCCGGCAGAGGCGCGCCGCTACCGGTGGGGCGAAATTGAGTACTTCTATTGCCACGGAGAGGCGGCAGTCACTGTGCCGCGCGCTCGGCTGACGGTCACGGCTTCCCGGGGCTGTGGGGGGCGGCTCGACACGCGCGTGCTCTCCGTGACGGGCGGAAGCCGGACCGTCGTGCTATCGCCGCGACCCATCTGGCACGAGTATCCAGCGGCGTTCCGATCCCTGGACCCGCATGTACACGGCCTCAACCGCAAAGGACCCGAGTTCGCCTTGCCGCCGAACGTCGCGCCGCTGGAGATCGGCGGCGAAGGCCTGGACGCGGTATGCTTCGTGGACGGCTTTGAGGGAACTCACCGCTCGGCCCGCGGTCAGCTCCTGCATCACGGCGACGAGTACCGTAGCAATCTGTTGGGCCACTTCCTGTTCCTGGGATTGAACCGGGAGGTATCTCACGACCGAGAGAACTTGTGGGGTCAGTCCGTGGCGCCCAAATGCCTGACACACTTCGCGGCGGCGCGTGAGGCGGACGCGCTGGTGATACCTGCTCATCCGGTCTGCACGGACGAGTTCGAGGAGCACTCCGACTGGCCGGGAGGAGGCCTTAACCGGGCCCTCCCCGTTTGGGTCGCGCGCGGGGTCGTGGACGCAGTGATGGTTCACTCCCAGTCGGACCAGGGACTGGACAGCCTGCACCAGTGGTACCAACTGCTCAATTGCGGCTTTCGCCTGCCGGCTCTTGCCGGCTCGGACGCCATGCTGGGCGACGAGCAATCGCCGCCCGTCGGCGTGTACCGCACCTGGGCGGAGCTGCCACCCGGGTCCGACTTCGCCGACTGGTTCGCCGCCATTCGGGCCGGCGACACCTTCTTTGGCACCGGGCCGCGCATCCGTCTGGAGGTGGATGTCGTACCGCCGGATGTGGCCTTCGTGACCGCGACGGTGGATTGGCCGCACGAGATCCTGCATCTGCAGCTCATCTGCGACGGCGAACTATGTGCCGAGAACTCCGAGGAGAAGCTGGAGGTGCAGCTCGAGCTGCCGGTCGGCTGGCTGGCGGCGCGGTGTTTTGCTGCCGGACCCTCGCCGGCTCCGGAGGGTGCCTACGCGCATACCAACCCCCTGTGGCTCGGTGAAGTCCCCGCGGTGGCGCGGCGTGATGCCGCTCGAGGCTGGCTGAAGCAGATTGACCGGCTGGAGGCTCTGGCGGAACGCTGGTCGGGGCCGAGCGATGAAGCAGGACGGGCGGAGCTCAAGGCCGTACTGGATGAAGGACGAAAGGCGTATCGGGACCTACTGGATTAGCTGCCGCTGACGCCGGCTGAGGAGACCCAGAATGACACCTTGCATTTGGACTTCGTTGTTCCACACCCTCTCACCGGAAGAGGCCGTACGGCGCTTCCACACCCACGGTTGGCGCTCTTTTGAGCTGTCTACGGAGCACCTGGACATGCTGCAGGACCGAGGCAGCCCGACCAAGGCCTGTGGAGCGCTCCGGGAGCTGTTGTCGGACCTCGATAGTGAGATGCGCCAGGCGCATGCGATGATTCAGGCCGATGTCGCCGGCCTGGATGACGCCCGGCGCGAGGCGGACCTTCGCCGCGTGCTGGCGCAACTGGAATACTGCTCGGAGCTGGGCGTGCAGAATGCCGTGCTGCACCCCGGCGGGTACCATGCGGCCACTCGGGAGGAGCTCGCAGAGCAGTCCCGTCGGCGCCTCGAGAGCTTCGCCCGATTGGCCGCCCGCGCGGCGGAGCTGGGGGTCAACATCGCGATCGAGAACATGGCGGATGGAGGGCGCGGCGGTCCGCTGGGCCGGCGGCGCTTTGGAGCGGTCCTGGACGAGTTGCTGGAGCTAATCGAGACGGTCGGCTCACCGGCTCTGGGCATCTGCCTGGACACCAGCCACGCCAACGTGCAGGGAATTGATCAACCCGACGCTATCCGACACGCAGGGGCGCATCTGTTCGCGCTGCATGTCTCGGACAACGACACCACCGGCGACCAGCACCGAATGCCCGGGTACGGGACCATTGATTGGCCGCCGATTGTGACCGCGCTGCGAGAAATTGAGTTCCCCGGCCCCTTCAACCTGGAGATCCCGGGCGAGAACCATCCCATAATGGCGATCGCCGATGCGCGGTCCGCCGCCGCGCTCAAAGTGACGCAGGTTCTGCTGGCTGAGACATAAGCGCAAGTCGAACGAGGGCAATCCTTACGGCAGGAGGCAAGGCCATGAAGGTCGGACTGGTTACCTATCAAGTCGGCAACGATCTGGCGCTGCCGGAGCTGATCGAGCTATGTGAGCAAGCGAAGCTGGACGCGGTCGAGCTGCGCACCACCCACGGACACGGCGTCGAGCCGTCCCTGTCTCCCGCGGAGCGGGCCGAGGTGCGCCGGCGGTTCGAGGACTCGCCGGTAATGCTGTGGGGCCTGGGCAGCACCTGCGAATATCACTCCCCCGACCCGGAGGTCCTGCGGCAGAACATCGCGGAAACGGCCCGGTTCGTGGAACTGGCCCGGGACGTGGGGGCCGTGGGCGTGAAGGTGCGGCCGAATGGTTTCGCCGAGGATGCCGGGGTCAGCAAGGAGCAGACGCTGCGGCAGATTGGGAACGCTCTGCGCGAGTGCGGCGAGCACGCAGCTCAGTACGG
Source organism: Candidatus Zipacnadia bacterium (assembly GCA_029820995.1). Taxonomy (GTDB): domain Bacteria; phylum Armatimonadota; class Zipacnadia; order JALGUG01; family JALGUG01; genus JALGUG01. The sequence continues at coordinate 9,942 of JALGUG010000017.1, read as the reverse complement.
CATCGAGCTGTGGCTGGAGGTGCATGGCCGTGGGACCAGCCACCCGCCCTACATTGCAGAGATCATGAAGATTGCGAACCATCCACAGGTCAAGGTCTGCTGGAACTGCAATGCCGGCGACATCGTGGACGGCTCCATTGCCGAGTACTTCAACCTGTGCGCGCCCTGGATCAGATCCGCACACATCCACGACCTGTACGACGACAGCTATCCCTGGCGAGAACTCATCGAGCTGCTAAAGGGCATCGACTTTGACGGTTGCTGCCTGGCCGAGATGGCGGATACGTCGGACCGGCAACGCGTCATGAGCTATTACGCTGCGCTGTGGCGCGAGATGACCAGTTAGCTCCCCGGCGTTGCCTCCCCTGCGCCGGAACCGGGAGACCACCGGCTGCGAGGCCGCTGCCAGGAGACTGCGATGGATGAACCCTTCCCACTGGAGGGGCGCGTGGAGGAACTGCTCGCCGGAGCAGGACCAGTCGAGCCTTGCGCGCCCGAGGGACCGGGCCTGTACCTCGGCTTGGCGGAGCCCGTGGTGCGCCTGGCGGCAACCTGGCAGGAACCGTCCGGGCTGATTAAGGACCCGTACCTCGAGAGCGAGTCAGCCACTGGTACGGTCCGCTTCGTGGGCGCGCTGGGTGCAATGATGGCGGCCGGCCGCTGCCGGGACCTGGCAGAAGTCGGCATTGCAGCCTTCGAATGGTGTCTCCAGCGCCTCCTGGAGACCCAGGAAACAGGCCGCCGCTTCCTGGGCACCGACTTCTTCACCAAGGAGCTGATGGTCGCCTATCCCGAGCTGGCCCCCCGTGCTCCCCGCCAGATGGCGGCGGGCTGGCAGGAACGGCTACGAGCACTGGAGCCGGAGCGGACCTACCATGTCACGCTGGACCGGATCCCCACCGCACGCAACCCGAACCTCTACGCGCTGGTGGGCGAGTTTCTACGCGCCAAGCTCGACCTGGGCGATCACCTTCACTGGGTCGAAGACTCGCTGAGCCGCCAGCTTGAGTTCTTCACACCCTTCGGGATGTACCGGGACCCGAATGACCCGCACACGTACGACCTGACCGTGCGACAGAATCTATCCCAACTCTTGCACGCCGGCTACGACGGTGTGCATCGGGCGGCTGTGCAGGAAGTGCTCCGGCGCGGAGCCCTGACGACACTGCTCATGCAGTCCACAACCGGCCAAGCCCCCTTCGGCGGGCGCACCAATCAGTTCCACATCATGGAGGCCATGGTCGCGTACTTGTGCGAGTACGAGGCCGGCCGATATCGCGAGCAGGGCCAACAGGTGCTGGCCTCGGCCTTCAAGCGCGCGGCCCACCTCGCCGCTCGAGCCATAGAACCGTGGTTGAGCGCCGAGCCGTACTACGTGACCAAGAACCGCTTCCCGCCCGAGACGCTCCACGGACACGACGGCTACGGCCGGCACAGCGTCTACAGCGTCTACGGCCTGCTGGCGGCGGGCCTGCTGGCGGGCGCGGCCCTGATCGCCGAGCAGACAGTGCCTGAGGGGCCGGCCCCGGTGGATGTGGGCGGCTACGTGCTGCATCTGCCGGAGGCGTTTCACAAGGTCTTCGCGACCTGTGGCGGCTACCATCTAGAGCTTGATACCGACGCGGACCCCGGCTATGACGCCACCGGCCTGGGCCGGCTGCACCGTACCGGCGTCCCGACCGAGCTCGGCCTCTCCTCACCGATTACGTGCACGCCGGCATACATCCAACCCCAGCCGCGGCCCGAGCACAGCGCCGCGCTTGGTCCAGCCTGGCGGGATGAGGAGGGCGACTGGCAGATCCTCGCCGACCTGGGTGGAGGCGGTCTGCAATGTGCCGTCGAGGTGCTCCGCGAGACGCCTGAGCTGGTCGAGCTGGCTGTGGTGTACACCGGGGTGCCGGGCTGCGAATCGGTCCGCGAACTGTATCGGTTGTCGGCGGAGGGTCTCCAAGGACGGATCCAAGTGGACGGAGCGGTCCGCGCGGTGCGCCTGCGGGTGCCCCTGATCCAGACCGACGGACAACGCCGTTCGAGCGGGGAGGTCGGCCCGGGTCGCATCGAGGTGCGATATCTGGGCCACAGTTACACGATTGAGGCTTGGGCTGAAGAACACGTAATCCCGTTCATCGAAGCGGAACCCGCCGCCAACCGCAATGCCCTCTACAACATTGGGGTTCTGGAGACGATCTCAAGCGCGCTGGAGTATCGTGCACGTCTCTTCGCCGCGGGAGAACCTCCAACCGACGACCGGCCTTAAAAGCCATTTCATAACCCCGTGGGGGCGCCCTTAGACGCGATGGTCCTTGGTCTTTGAGGTTCTGAAACCACGTCCCGTGAGGCCGTCGCCCGTGCTCAGTTCGGGCGGGGATCATCGGTATCGGGCAGGCGCCCCAGGAGGCTCGCCGCCTCGGAATCCCGCAGCTCCCGAATCGCCGCAGCATACCCTCCCTCATGCCCGAACAGCCACGAACCCGACACCAGCACCTCGGCACCGGCCTGGAGACTCGCCTCGGCCGTCCGGGCGTTGATGCCCCCATCCACCTCCAGCCAGATGTCTCGCTTCGAGCGTGCGATCATCTCGCGCAGCTCGCCAATCTTGGGCAGGACGGCCGACAGAAAGCTCTGGCCGGCAAAACCTGGGTCCACTGTCATGACCAGAATGAGGTCAATCTCATCCAGCAGGTGCTGCAGCGCGGCCGCCGGAGTGGCGGGACAGAGAGCCACGCCGGGATGGACGCCCAACGCCCGGATTGCCTTGAGGCACCGGTGCGGGGCCCGCGTCGCCTCCAGATGAATCGTCACGCACTGTGCTCCGGCGTCGGCGAACTCTTCCAGGTAGCTTTCCGGGTGCTCGACCATCAGATGCGCATCGAAGAACAACTCAGTATGAGGCCGCAGCGCCGCCAGGGGAAGTGGGCCGTGGGTCAGGTTGGGCACGAAATGCCCATCCATCACATCGAAATGCAACCAATCGGCGCTTGCCGCTTCGAGCGCAGTCGCCTCCTCTTGTAGCCGCGCGAAGTCAGCACAGAGCATAGACGCTGCGACTTTCACCGTGGGACCTCCGCACCGGCGTGTTAGCGGCGTTCATAGCGGTCGCAGCGCGTCACGTTGGGACGATCCGGATTCCGACAGGCGTCGCCCCAATCGTACTTGCAGGTGTCACACAAGAATCCGCCCCCGGCTCTCATCGCCTTCCACCAGAGACGGACCCGTTGCCATAGCTTGCGCATTACACCGTGCTAGGCACTCTGTGCGGTCCCCAATGGAGCAGGCAACCTCAGGCGTGCTACGCCTGAGCCTTCCCGGCCGCCGGCACGTCGAGGCCGTACACTGTCCCCGGCCCCTGCTGCTTCGCCTCCCGCATCGCGGTCAGGGCAGTCTCCATCAGGTCCTCGTGTGTGATGCCATCCTCAGGATACACGGCAACGCCCGCGCTGGCAGTGATCTGGATGCCGCGCTGCCCGCCGATGACATACTCCGCTTCCGCGATCTGGCGCAGCAGCCGGGGGGCCACAATGGTGCGGGCTCGCCCGCCAGTGTGGGGCAGGATGATGCCAAAGGTCCCGCCACCGTAGCGGCCGACGATGTCTACCTTACGGACGCTGCCGCGGACCAAACCGGCGACCTGTGCGAGCAGCTCGTCGCCGTGCGCGAAGCCATACTCCCGGTTGAAGGCCGCCAGCCCGTCCACGTCCAAGAACAGGACCGCCAACTCGTGCCCGTAGCGCGCCGCGCGGAGCGCTTCCTCCTCCAGGCGCTCTCGAAAGGCGCGGCCATTGAGCAGCCGCGTGACCTCATCAAAGGGCGTGGCGCGTTGCAAGGCTTCGTAGAACCGCTGCTGATCTTCCAAGGCGCAGCGCAGGCGCAGGTGGCTCTCGCGCAGCTCGTCGGTGGCCAGGGTCTGACGGAGCCGCTTGAGCGACGATCGCACGAGATGGGACACATAGTTGCACGAGATGCCCAAGCTCTGAGCAATCTCCGTCTGGCTCAAGTCCTTGTAGAACAGCAGGTGGATCACCTTGCGTTCGAGGCTCTTCAGCTTCTGAATGGCCTCGTGCAGCACGATCTTGTCTTCCACCGGAAGTTGGCCGGTCACTTGCCGCGCGCTACGGATCTTGCGCCGATCCAGGGCGACCGGCGTGTCCAGCGACGAACTCTCGGGAGCATCCAGAGAATCCACGTTGAACACCTGACGCGTCCGTAGAACCTCGGCCACCGCCTCCTCCGTCAGGTTGGTCTCACTGGCCAATTCAGCGGCCGTGGGTGCCCGATCCAATTCGTGACTGAGTTTGTTCTGCGCCTTCTTGATGCGCTGGCTGACCTCGTGCAACCACCCGGGCTCACGGATCAGTCCACGGCGATCGCGCAAGTAGTGCCGAATCTGGCCGGCAACGGTATGGGTTGCGTACGTCACGAACTTGACGTCGCGCTCGATGTCGAAAGAATCAACCGCCTTGATCAGGCCCAGGTAGCCTTCCTGCACGAGATCGTCAATCGGCTCGCCCGACTGGGCGAAGTTGCGTGCTACGCGCTCAACCAAACCGCTGTGCAGGTAGATGATCTGTTCGCGCAGTTTCTGGTCCCGCGTCCGCGCGTAGCGCTCAAACAGCCCGCGGCTGTCGTTCCAGCTCGGCGGATCGTGCCGCGAACGTTCAGCGCCTCGACTTCGTTCAGATGGCTGAGGCACGATTATCCCTCCACCGACAAAGACCTCCCGCGCTGTTACACCACCGCGGGCCTAAAGCTTGCCGGCTTGGCCGACCAGATTGTAGATCGGCGTAATGACCGAAACCGCCACAAACCCGACCAGCAGGCCAAGCCCCACGATGAGCAGTGGCTCGATGATCGAGGTCAAGCCCTTGACCACCTGGTCCACTTCTTCCTCATAGAAGTCCGACACCTTGGAGAGCATCGAGTCCAGTTGACCGGTCTCCTCGCCCACCGCGATCATTTGGGTCACCATATCGGGAAACACACCGCTGGTCATCAGCGGCGTGGACAGCCGTTCGCCCTGCAGTACGTTCTCCTTGGCGTCGAGTACCGCCCCCTCGACCACCGCATTCCCGGCGGTGGCCGCCACGATGTCCAGCGCCGCCGGCGTCGGGATCCCGCTTTTGACCAGCGTCCCAAAGGTGCGTGCGAAACGCGCGATGGCCAGCTTACGCACCAGATCGCCCACAACCGGCATCTTGAGCTTCAGATTGTCCAGTTGGTACCGCCCTGCCGGTGTGCGTTGGTACAGCTTGTAGGCGACGGTCAGGCCAATGATAAACAACGGCGGCACATAGAAGTACTTCAGGGCGTAGCCGCTGGCGTCCAGGAGCGTGCGCGTGCTCCAGGGCAGGTCCACGCCGATATCGTCAAAGATCTGCTTGAACTTAGGCAAGATGAAGAATACCAGAATGGTCGTCATGCCCAGGGCAAAGATCAAGACGATGGAGGGGTAAACCATCGCCGATTTGATCTTGCCGTTGAGCTCCATCTCCTTCTCCAGATAGGTGGCCAACCGGTCCAAGATCTCGTCCAGTATGCCTGCCGCCTCCGCGGCGCGGATCATATTGACATACAGCGGGCTGAATACGCGCGGATGCTTCGCCAGTGCGTCAGTGAGACTGAAACCCGCCGAGACGTCGTTGCGACATTCGTCAATGACCCGCCGCAACCGCTCGTCACGCGTTTGGCCTCGGAGAATATCGAGGCACTTCAGCAGATTGATGCCGGCGTTGATCATGGTCGAGAACTGCCGGCTGAATACCACCAGCTCGCGCAGCCGAACCCGCCGCAGAGAGGCCATCCGCTCGGCCAGACCTCCCCGCCGCTCCGCGAGTGAGAGCTCCAAAACGTGAAAGCCCTCGTCGCGCAATTGCGCCTCCGCCTGCTCCCGGCTGTCGGCCTGTACCCGCCCCCGAACGGTTTTCCCCGCGTGGTCTACCACATTGTACGCAAAGGTAGCCATCGTTGACCTCCGTTACTGATAGCGTCCGACCAACAGTCGCTGGAGGTTGTCGGCGTCAATGCAGCGAAGCAGAGCTTCCTCATGTGCGATTTCCCCTCGCAGGACCAGGTCACACAGCGACATGTCCATGGTCACCATTCCCACCTCGCCGCTGGTCTCGATCACGTTCGGCATCTGGTGGGTCTTGGCCTCACGGATTAGGTTCCGGATCGCGCCTGTGGCCAACATTACCTCAACGGCCGGCAGGCGTCCGCCGCCCGCCATGCGCGGCACAAGCTGCTGAGAAATAACCGCCTCCAGCGTGTTCGCGAGCTGCACCCGCACCTGCGCCTGTTGATGTGGCGGAAAGACATCCACGATCCGGTCCACGGTTTGAGACGAGTTGCGGGTGTGAAGTGTACCGAAGACCAAGTGCCCCGTCTCGCCAATCACCAGGGCCGCCTCGATGGTCTCCAGGTCGCGCATCTCGCCAATCAGCACCACATCGGGGTCCTCTCGCAGCACCGAGCGCAGAGCAGTGTCGAACGCAAAGGTGTCGGACCCCATCTCGCGCTGGTTCACCATCGCCTGCTTGTGTCGGTGCAGATACTCAATGGGGTCCTCGATAGTGATGATGTGCACATTCCGATTCTCGTTGATATAGTCGAGCATGCACGCAATTGTCGTGGACTTCCCACTACCGGTAACCCCCGTCACGAGGATCAGGCCGCTGTTGCGCGTGGTGATGCTCCTCAGAATCGGCGGTAGATGCAGCTCCTCGAACGATGGGATGGCATGTGGGATCGCCCGCAGAGCCGCAGCCACCGCATCCCGCTGCATGTACACGTTCACGCGGAAACGTCCCACGCCGCGCACTCCATACGAGAAGTCCAGCTCATGCTGGCTCTCAAACTTCTGGATCTGCACGTCGTTCATGATATCGTACATGAGCCGGCGTGTGTCGTGCGGCGTGAGCTCGGTGAAGTTCGTACGCCGCAGACGCCCGTCAATTCTCAGCATGGGCGGCAAACCGACCGTGATGTGCAGATCCGAGGCCCTCTGTCGTACCGCAAGCTCACACAACTGCTGAATGTCGGCCTCTTCAATCGGCTGCGCCGCAACTGCTTCCGCAGACTGTGCCCCTGCCTCGCTTGCCAAGGATTGCCTCCTTCTTGTGTCGGAAACTCGGCCCCCGTGTGCGGCACGCTCTGCTAATCCACGTGCGTCACACGATAGGCTTCCTCCAGCGTTGTGGTGCCTTGAAGCACCTTATTGATCACGTCGCCCTGAAGCGTCGTCATGTGGAAGTTCTCGATGGCGTGCTGCTGAATCCGGTGCGCCGGCGCCCGCTGCAGGATCATGTCGCGAATGGTGGCGTCAATCGGGAGCAGCTCGTAGATCCCCGTGCGCCCCCGGTAGCCGTCGTGGCAGAAGTCGCACCCGCGACCGTGATAGAACACTACGTCGGCGTGGTCCTCGGCGTTCAAGCCGACGAGCTCGAAAGCCTCTCGCGGCGGGGTGTACGCTTGGCGACAGCGCTGGCAGATCTTGCGCACCAGCCGTTGCGCCAATACCCCGATCACGGAGGAGGACACCAGGAATGGCTCCACGCCCATCTCGATAAGGCGCGAGACGGCACCCGCCGAATCGTTGGTGTGCAGCGTGCTGAGCACCAGGTGGCCGGTGAGCGCCGCCTCCGTGGCAATGACCGCGGTTTCCCGATCTCGGATCTCGCCAACCATGATGATGTCCGGGTCCTGCCGCAACATTTCCCGCAGAACGCTGGAAAAGGTCATGCCGGCGCGCTCGTTGACCTGGCACTGCGTCAATCCCGGCACCTCGTACTCCACGGGGTCCTCAACGGTCAAGATGTTCTTCTCCGGCGTGTTGATCCGCTCCAGCGCGGAGTACAGCGTGGTGGACTTGCCGCTCCCCGTCGGGCCCGTCACCAGAATGATCCCGTAGGCCCGAGTGATCATGCGCTCGAACTCTTGCAGCGTCTCCGAGCTGAAACCGAGCTTGCTGAGCCCGACGCTGATGCTGGAACGGTCCAGAATCCGCATGACCACCTTTTCGCCCCACTGCCCCGGCAGCGTGGAGACGCGGAAGTCGTAGTCGCGACCGCCGATGATCAAACCGATCCGCCCGCCCTGCGGCGCCATTTTCTGGTCAATCTTCATGTTGGCCATCACCTTGATCCGGGAGATGACCGCCGCCTGTGCGCTCTTGGGAATACTCATCTCGTCCCGCAGCATCCCGTCAATCCGGTACCGAACTCGAACCTCGCGCTCCTCGGGCTGGACGTGGATGTCGCTGGCCCCCTGGCGCACGGCCCGTCCAATGGACATGCTGACCAGCTTCACTACCGGCGGCTCCCCGCTGAGAAACTCCGCCTCGTCCAGACTCAGTTCTTCCAGTGGCCGCTGTTCCTCGACGCCGACATCCTCGTCCGGCATCTGGTCCAAGACCGACTGCAGCGCCTCCGTCACCCGAGCCTGGGCACTGGTCAACCGGGCGATGGCGGCCATAATGTCTTCGTCTGTTGCGATGACCGGCTCGATCTCGTACTCGTAGTTGGTGTGAACGCGAATCTGGTCAATAGCCAGAATATTGATGGGGTCACTCATCGCCACCGTCAACTTGCCCCCATTGACGTCAATGGGAATGCACTTGTGGCGACGCATCATGCTCTCGGGAACCAAGCGGGCCGCCTCCTCGTTGACCTCGGTCTCTTCCAAGTCAACGAAGGGAACGCCCCATTGCATGCCGAGACAAATAGCGTTCTCTTTTTCCGTAATATACCCCAAATTCACCAGTACGCGGCCGATGAACTCGTTCGTATCCTCGGCAATGCGTAGGGCCTCTTGAAGCTGTTCCTGAGTTAGTGAGGTGTTGTCTACCAGAATCTGGCCAATGATCTCCGGGTTGAGCATACCTGATTCGACCGCCCCTCGAGGAGCGGCGCCGCGCCGGCACGCCGCTCCTCCAGATTTCCAAGGTGGTCGCCCTAGCCTGCTTCCGTCATCGGTAGCTTCTGCGGCGGTTTGGGGTGCTGCGTCTCCGGTTGCTCTTGTGAGACCAGGAGTTCAACCTTGGCAAACATCACTACTTCCGAGCGGCTACGTGTGTAGTCCCTGTGCTTGAACAGCTCCCCTAGAATGGGAATGTTCCGCAGGAACGGCACGCCGCTCAGTGTCTTGATCTCTTCGTCCTTCAACAAGCCTCCGATTACGATAATGTCGCCGTCGTGCACTCGCACGATCGTGCTTGCCTCGCGCGTTGCGACGATTGGATACCCCTGCGGTGAGAAGCCCTTGAAGCTGCTCACCATCGGCGCAATGTACAGCGTGACCGAGCCGTCCGAGGCGACAATCGGGGTGAAGGTTAGACCCAGACCAATGTCCTGGAAGTTGACGCTCCGCGTCACTGTACCTTCGCCCGGAATGGTCGTTTCGAACGGGATCCGTTCACCTACTAGTAGATCGGCAGTCTTGCCGCTTAAGGCAACAAGTTTGGGTCGCGCCAGGATCTTCGTGCGTGTGGTCTCCTGCAGCGCATCGAACAGCGATTGGAAGTCAAGCGCACCGCGCTCGAAGTGCCCGAACTTGAATCCGCCCTTGCCCACGCCCGTTTCGGTTATGATCAAGCCCGGCAAGCTCCATACAAAGCCCTCGCCCAGTTTGTCCTCAGGAGAGATATCGGTGATCGTCGCGCTGATCTGGACTTGGGGCGGTGGAACGTCGAGTTTCTCCAGCAGGTCCACCGCCTGTTGCACGATCTTTTCGGGGCCCCGCAGAATCAGCTTGCCGGACTCGCGCAGACCGCCGGCCTCCACCGAGTCTCCCTTCACGTCACCCAATTGGTCCTGGTCGAGGTCTATGGTCACATCCAACTGGTCTTCCGGGAACAGCGCCAGCAGGAGGTTCTCCGCCGCACGGGTCCGCATGTAGTCCACAGGATGAGCGACCACCACCTGCGGCCCCAGGTCCTCGGCGGGCGGGGGC
>JALGUG010000016.1 GCA_029820995.1 Candidatus Zipacnadia bacterium | reverse complement strand
ACCACGCCGCCGATCAGCGCCACCACTTGCCAGGTACTCTGGAACGCGAACATGAAGCCTTTGATCCGGGGGTACGTCAATCGCGTTGCGTTCGCCTCTGCTGCACTCGCGCGCCCTTGCCCACTCGCTGGCGCAGGTAGTACAGCTTCGCCCGACGCACGCGCCCGCGACGCACACACTTGATACTCTCAATCGCCGGCGAGTGCAGCGGAAAGGTGCGCTCCACGCCAACCTGGTGGCTAATGCGACGGACGGTGAACACCTCGTTTAGCCCCGACCCCTGGCGCGCGATGCAGGTCCCCTCGAACGCCTGCAGCCGCTCGCGGTCGCCTTCCTTGATCCGAACGTTGACTCGTACCGTATCGCCCGGCTGGAAATCGGGGATCTCTTGCTGATACTGCTCCTGCTCGATCTCTTTAATCAGGTCCATGCGTCATCTTCCTCTTCCAACTCGGCCAGGAGCTCGGCGTCCTCCTCGCCCAGGTTAGCCTTCGCCAGCAAGTCGGGACGCCGTTCCCTTGTCCGTCGCAGCGCCTGTTTCCGCCGCCAGCGACGGATGTTCTCGTGATGCCCCGAAAGAAGTACCTCCGGAACCATCCTTCCGCGAAACTCACGCGGCCGAGTATAATGCGGATAGTCCAACAGCCCCGATGTGAAGGATTCTTCCTGACTCGAGGCCTCGTTGCCCAGAGCGCCCGGCAGCAATCGCACCATCGCCTCCACCAGCACCAGCGCCGGGAACTCACCCCCGCTCAACACGTAATCGCCCAATGAAATCTCTCGCGTCACCCAGCCCTGCCGAAATCGCTCGTCTACGCCCTCGTACCGTCCGCAGATCAAGATCAGCGACGGTTGCTCCGCCAACTCCTGCACCAACGCCTGCTTCAGCGGCTCTCCCTGTGGCGTGAAGAAGATTACCGGGCTGTCGGGCCCCTCCGCCTGCAGCGCCTCCACTGCCGCAACCAGCGGCTCTACCTTCATCACCATCCCCGCGCCCCCGCCGAACGGGTAATCGTCTGTCACCTGGTGCCGGTCCGTGGTGAAATCGCGCAGATTGCGCACTATCACTTCCACCAGGCCCCGCTCGCGAGCTAGCCCCACGATGCTGTAGTCCAGAGCGCCCGACACCAGTTCGGGAAAGATCGTGACGATCTTCACGCTCAACAAGGGGCCCGGCTGCTCACTCATCGCCCCCGAAACCCTTCAGCAAACCCGGTTGCGGCTCGATCACCATCTTCCCGCCCGCCAGGTCAATCTCTTTCACGAACTCCGACACCGCAGGGATCATCCCACGTTCAGTTACGTAGACATCGTGGGCGCCCGTCGCCAGCACTTCCAGCACCGGCCCAACCCGTTCGCCCTGGGTCGTCACCACTTCCAGGCCGATCACGTCAGCCACTAGAAACTCGTCGGGCTTCAACGGGACGCTGTCCGCTCGCCGAATGCACAGCTCTGCGCTGCGGAGCTCCTCTGCCGCCTCGCGGTCGTCTATCCCCTTGAATTTCACCAGGATTACTCCCTGGTGCATGCGGGCCCCCTCGATCCTCAGCCGCCGCGACGGTTGCCCGGCGCGCCCCACCAGCACCTCCTCCAGCTTGTCAAAGACCTCTGGACGATCGGTCGTCGGCCGCACTCGTACTTCTCCCCGAACGCCGTGCGGCCGGACGATAACGCCCACCGCCAACTCAAACTCCTCCGCGTCACTCATTCGTTTGATCGGGCCTAATCACTCGACGCGGCTCTGCCGCCGACAGATCCACCCGCTCCGCGGCCTCTTGCCGGCGCTCACGAACCTCCGTCACCACCCCGTCCTTCACCACGATCTCCGCCCCGGCCAGAATCTCATCGAGGTGATCGCCTTCGCCCACTTCCACCAAGCCTTCCACGGTATCACGCAATACCTCAGCGCCGTCTTCCAGGGCCAGCACCTCATCGCGCCGCTTCAAAATCTCGTCCTTCAAGGCCTGCTGCCGCTGCTTCTCTTGCTCCACTCGCTGGCGAATGGCCATGGCCTGCTGTAGGTCCCGGTTCTGGCCGAGTATCCGTTTTGCCTCGAACTCCAGTTGATCATTCCGGCGATCCACCTCGTCCGCCGCCGCCTGCAACTCCTGCGCAAGCTCATTGCGCAGATCCGGCGTCATGATCGCAGTCACAAATACCGGTCTGCGTATCGTGATCTTGGCCACGCCCTTCTCCTTTGCTCACCAGATTCGGCCTGCTCGCAGCAGCCGCCCGCTTCGTTATGAGATGATCTCCACGGTGCAGCGCTTCTTCCTCTTGGCGCTCACCGCCTTGGCCAAAGCGCGCAACGCATTGGCGATCCGCCCTTGCCTCCCGATCACCTTGCCCAGGTCCTCCTCCGCCACGTGCAGCTCGTACGCAATCCCGGTCGGCGTCTCGCTCGTCGCTACCCGCACCTGGTCCGGCTGGTCCACGAGTTCCCTGGCCACGTACTCAACCAGTTCCTTCATCACTCATTCCCCGCTCTCGACCGGCGCGCCGCCCGACTTCCGTCGTTCGTGCCGAACCTTCAAAACCCCGGCGCGGCGCAGCAGAGACCGCGCCGTGTCCGTTGGCTTGGCTCCACGATCCAGCCACTGCAACGCCTCCTCCGTGTTCACCTCCACGGTCGGAGGGTCCGTTCCCGGATCGTAGTACCCGAGCGTTGCGATGAATCCCCCGTCACGGGGCGCCGACGCCTCAGCGACGACTATCCGGTAGAATGGCTTTTTCTTGGCGCCCATGCGCCGCAATCTGATTCTAGTAGCCAACTTCTCTTCCCTCGCTTCTTGGTCGCTACTCCTTCAGCCTCCCGGAGCTCCCGGCTCACGCCGCCCTACGGCCCGTACCGCGGCAGCCTCATCGGCGGCATCTTGCCCTTCCGGCCCCCGGTCAAGCCTTTCATCAGCCTCCGTGCCTCCCGATACTGCTTCAGCACCACATTGACGTCCTGCACACTGGTGCCGCTGCCTCGCGCAATACGACGCTTCCGGCTGCCGTTGAGCAGATCCGGGTCGCGCCGCTCATCCTTCGTCATCGAGTTGATGATTGCGTCCACCACGTCCAGCTCTCGCTCGTCCACCTCGGAGGGCATCTGCCCCACCAGCTCCTTGGCGCCCGGCATCATGCCCAACACCTGCGTCAACGGGCCCATCTTGCGGACCTCACGAAGCTGATCGCGGAAATCCTCCAGGTTGAACTGTGCGCTCAGGATCTTCTTCTGTAGCTTCTGCGCCTTCTCCTGATCAACCGTCTCCTGTGCCCGCTCGATCAGGCTCAGGATGTCGCCCATCCCCAGAATGCGCGACGCCATCCGATCCGGGTGGAAAACGTCCAGCGCCTCCAGCTTCTCACCGATGCCCACGAACTTGATCGGCTTGCCCGTGACCGCCCGCACCGACAGCGCCGCCCCGCCCCGCGCATCACCGTCCAGCTTGGTCAGGATCACCCCGTCAAGCTGCAGTCGTGACCCGAAGGTCTCCGCTACATTCACTGCGTCCTGACCGGTCTGGGCATCAACGACCAGCAGCACCTCTTGCGGCTCGATCTCCGCCTGAATCTGCTCCAACTCCTGCATCATCTCGTCGTCAATGTGCAGGCGTCCGGCCGTGTCAAGTATTACCGTATCAAGCTGTCGGTTCCGAGCGTGCGTCACGGCTCCCCGCGCGATCTCCACCGGAGGCTGCTGCCCCAGCGAGAACACCTCAATGCCCGCTTGCTCTCCCACCGTCTGAAGCTGCTCGATGCCCGCGGGCCGGTAGATGTCGGCCGCTACCAGCAGCGGCTTGCGGTTCTGCCGTTGCAGGCGCAAGGCCAACTTCGCGCACGAGGTCGTTTTTCCGGTGCCCTGCAGGCCGCACAGCATCACCACCGCCGGCGGATCGCCCGAGAAGTCAATGCCCACCGGCTCGTCCCCTAACAGGTGGATCAGCTCCTCGTGTACGGTCTTGACCACCTGCTCAGTCGGATTGAGCCCCTTGAGAATGTCCGACCCCAGAGCCCGCTGCTCCACTCGACGGCAGAAGTCCTTGACTACGCGATAATTGACATCAGCTTCTAGCAGGGCCAACCGAACTTCCTTTAGGCCCTGCTTTAGGTCTCGTTCGCGCAGCAGCCCCTTTCCGCTCAGGCGCTTGAACGCCGTCTGAAGCCGCTCCGTTAAGGTTTCGAACATGCCCTTGCACCTCAGGCATCAAAAAACGCGGCGGCTCCATCAGTTCTCCGGAACGGCGGGAGACAGCAGAGCCGCCCTCAGTGGCCGGAGTATATCGCCTCGCCGGGGCCTTGTCAAGCGCGCCCTAACCGCACTTGATCCGGCCCGCAGCCTCGACCAGCGTCACGAAATCGCCGGCCTTCAGCGAGGCGCCGCCCACTAGACCGCCGTCAATGTCCGGCTGTCGCATCAGCCCCTCGACGTTGTCCGGCTTGACGCTCCCGCCATACTGCACGCGCATGGCCTGTGCTGCTTCCTCGCTCACCTTGCTACCTACGGCCTGCCGAATCACCTTGCAGACCCGGTCGGCCTCCTCCGCCTCGCACACCTCCCCGGTTCCGATCGCCCACACGGGCTCGTACGCGAACACCATTGTTGCCACCTGCGCCGCATCCAGCCCCTCCAACGCCGCGAAAACCTGATCTCGCACCACCGCGTCCGTCAGCCCCTTTTCCCGCTCGGCCAGCAGCTCACCCACGCACACGATGGGCGTCAGGTCGTGCTTGAACGCCGCCTTCACCTTGATATTCACCGTCTCGTCGTTGTCGCCGAACACCTTAAGCAGGCCTTCGGTCATGCCTTCTTCCACTGTGCCGAACCGGCCGCGCCGCTCCGAGTGCCCAATAATCACGTACTGGCAGCCCACGCTGGTCAGCATCGCCGGCGAGACCTCGCCGGTATAGGCGCCCGACTCTCGCCAGAACATGTTCTGTGCGCCCAGCGCAACGCCCGAGGTGGCGATGATCTGGTGCACCGCCTCCAGGCACGGGAAGGGCGGGCATACCACCACCTGCGTGCACAGAGGCTCCTCCAATTCCGCCACGACCCCCGAGGCCAACGCCTGGGCCTCGTCCAACGTGCAGTTCATCTTCCAGTTGCCGGCAATAATCGGTGTCCGCATCAACCTGACGCCTCCCCTGGCGCAACTCCTGGTGGCTGTTTCATAACCCTCGTAGGACCGCGTTTACGCGCGACCGCCGTCGGTCGTTGAGGTTATCCACACCACTTCTAGTCTCTACTTGTCGTCCAGCGCGGCGATGCCCGGCAACTCCTTCCCCTCCAGAAACTCCAGAGAGGCGCCGCCGCCCGTCGCCACGTGCGATACCTTGTCCGCCAGCCCGAATTCCTTTATCGCCCTCGCCGAATCGCCTCCGCCAATCACCGTATATCCCTGACACTCCGCCAACGCCTCCGCCACCTTGCGCGTGCCCTCGGCGAACGGCGCCATCTCAAAGACGCCCAGCGGTCCGTTCCAGAATACGGTCCGGGCCTTGCGGATGATCTCGGCGTACTCCTCCGTCGTCACAGGTCCGATGTCCAGGCCCTGCCAATCGCTCGGGATCTCGTCCACTGAGGTGACCTTCGTCTCCGCATCCGCTGACATCCGGTCGGCTACCACTACATCCTTGGGCAGATCCAGGTGCGCCGCGGTCTCGTCCAGCTCCGCCAGCACCTCCGCGGCCGCCGTGTCGCTCCCCTCCAGCAGCAGCGACCGGCCGATCTCCTTGCCCTGAACCTTGAAGAACGCGTAACTCATGCCGCCGCCGATGAGCAGGGTCTCAACACGCGGCAGCAGATTCTTGATCACGCCGATCTTGTCCACAACCTTCGCCCCGCCCAGCACCGCCACAAAACCCTCGCGCGGCGCCTCCAGCAGTCGGGTCAGGGCCTCCAGCTCTCGTTCCACCAGGAAACCGGCGACGGCCGGGCGCAGAAAATGCGTCACCCCTACTGTTGAAGCGTGCGCCCGGTGACAGCTTCCGAAGGCATCGTTCACGAACAGCTCGCCCGAAGCCGCCAACTGCTTCGCAAACTCCAGATCGTTGTCTTCTTCCTCCGGATGGAACCGCGTATTCTCCAGCATGGCAATCTGCCCCGGCTGCAGCTCACCACACGCCCTCTCCACCTCCGGGCCCACGCAATCGTCCAGCATCGTCACCGGCCTCTGCAACAGCTCGGCCAGCCGCTCGGCCGCCGGCGCCAGACTCATCTCGGGAACCCGCTTGCCCTTCGGGCGCCCCAGATGCGACATCAGCACAACGGCGGCCTCGCGCTCCAGCAACCATTCGATGGTCTCCAATGCCGCCCGGATACGCGTGTCATCACTTACCTGCCCCGCGTCCAGCGGCACATTGAAGTCAACGCGCATCAGCACCCGTTTATCCCGCACCGCGAGCGCACGAACCGACTTCTTTTTCACCGTGGAGCCTCCCCCGGTACTCGGCGTTCAAAGCTGGTGCCAACCCAACGCATGAGGGGGGCCTGCCTGGCGGCGGCCCCCCTGCAGCGGCTGCTCAGAGGCCCTTCTTGGCCATGAAATCAATCAAGTCGGCTATGCGGCACGAATATCCCCACTCGTTGTCATACCAAGCCAGTGCCTTCACCAGCGTCCCGTCAATCACACAGCTCTTTTCGGCATCGAATATCGAGGAATGCGGGTTCCCCTTGAAGTCCATGGACACTAGCGGCTCCTCCGCAATCTCCAGATACTTCGCCAGCGGCCCCTTGGCCGCAGCCGCCTTCATCGCCGCCAGCAGCTCCTCCGTCGTCGTGGACTTCTTCACGTCGCATACCAGGTCCACCACCGATACCGTCGGCGTCGGAACCCGGATCGCGATCCCGTCCAGCTTGCCCTGCAGGTCCGGCAGCACCAGCCCAATCGCGGCAGCCGCCCCCGTCGAGGTCGGCACCATGTTCAACGCTGCAGACCGCGCCCGGCGCAGGTCCTTGTGGGGACCATCGAGCAGGTTCTGGTCCGTCGTGTACGAGTGGATCGTCGTCATCAGCCCGCGCACGATCCCGAACGAGTCATGCAGCACCTTCGCCACCGGCGCCAGGCAGTTCGTCGTGCAGGACGCATTGGATACGATATTGTGCTTCTGCGGGTCGTAAGCCTCGTCGTTGACGCCCAGTACCAGCGTCTGAACCTCGCCCTTGGCTGGCGCGCTGATGATCACCTTCTTGGCGCCGGCCTTCAAATGCAGCCCCGCCTTCTCCTCATCGCGGAAAAACCCCGTGGACTCGAGCACTATCTCCACACCCAGGTCCTTCCACGGCAGCTTCGACGGATCGCGCTCCTCCAAACTCACCATCTCGTGGCCGTCAACGCTGATCTTGCCGGACTTCGCCTCAATCTTCGCCTCATATTTGCCGTAGTTGCTGTCATACTTCAGCAGATGAGCTAATGTCTCGTCATCCGTCAGGTCGTTGACCGCCACGACCTCAATGCTGTTCCCATAGTACTCCCGCATGGCCCGAAAGCTCTGCCGACCGATCCGGCCAAAACCGTTGATCCCAACCTTCACTGCCAAGGTAGCTCCCTCCCGGAGACGACAGTTTGCACAACATACACCCGCCGAGGCCAGGCCCGCGTACGACCGACCTGTCCTGGTGCGGCCGTTCAAAGAAAAACACACGTATCGGAGGTTTGGGCTGCGACTCGTGGGGCAAACCGTCCCCGACTTCACTGCCCTGGGGACCCGCCGTTATCCGTGCTGTTTCCGGCCTCTGAGCGACGAGGCGCAGTATACCACGCCCCACCGGCGGCGTCAACCGCGCCCCGCACCGCCCTCACCCAGCCGCTGCAGCCATGGCCCCAGCCACCCAATCCACACCCCGGTGGCCGCCGCTCCCAACGCCGCCCCCATCCATAACCCGTGCCCCGTACGCATGACTGACACCATCAGCGGCGTATGCAGATGACAGAACGTGTTGACCATCGAGACCTGTCCAATGCCCCCTAGCGCCAGGCACCACCACAGCCCCCGAACCTGCCCCCGCGCCGCCAGCGCCAGGCCCACAATCAGCAGCGGGTGGCCGATCAGGAACTCCTTCGTCCTTGGCCGAACCACCAAGAGCCGCTCCAGCAAGCTGCGAAACCGGAGCTCCGCGCCCGTCACACCGATTGCCGGCTCATTGCCCGACCGAATGGCCAACAGCGCCAGGGCCACCACAGCCAGCACCAGGATGACCGCGTGCTCGTATCGCACCGCTTGCCGAAGCGCATCCAGCCATCGTCGCACGTAATCGCCGAACGGGTGGCTCCGCCCAGTTCCTGGGGGGCGACCCAGATAGATCGCGGCTGCTGCCAGCAGAGGCAGAAACTGTGCTATCTTGACGCCTCTGAACTGGTCAAGTCCCACCATGAAGGGCAGCTCGCCCAACAGGCCGGCTACGAGCACTGCACCGCCCAGGCTCAACGCCGTGCACAGCACAAACGCGCGCAGCCCACGCCCCAAGGCCCCGGACCACGTTTCAGCGAAGGGCTCCATTCCCAGCCGCAGTGTTGCCAGGCCCAGCGTCGGCATGGCGACCGCTGCCAGCAGTGCCAACAGCTTGCTCACGTTGCCTAACTCCGCCACCTGCCCCACTGTGGCGAGCGCCGCGCCGATCAGCAACAGGCTCCATCCCCACCAGACGGACACCTGCCACAGGAATACCAGCAGGTACACGCCCGCCGCCGCCGCGCCCACGCCTGCGATGGTCCGCAGATAGCGTGCAGCGCTCCCACCGAAGGCCTCCAGCGGCCTGGCAGTCCCGACCGCGAAGCCCACCGCACTCAGACGCCCGGAAATCGCTGAGATGAACTGCTTGTTCTGTTCCAGCGGCTGCTTCACGGCCTCCAGGAACAGCCGCACGTAGCAAACGCGAATGTTCCGCTCCCGAACAGCCCGAACGAACCGTTCCACCGCCTTCGGCGGCGTCATCGTCGGCATTTCATTCTCGTTGATGCTGTGCAGCCGCAACAGCCGACCCTTGAGCCTGCGCCCCAGCGCACCCTCGCCAAGCTGTCTACCGAACTCCACCGAGCAGTACGTCAACCCTGCCTTGCTCAGCATCTCCGCCGCCTCGGGGATTAGCTCCCGGTACCCCAGGACCGCCGGCCCGGCGAACACCACTTGCTGGGCTCCTGTGGCGGCCGCCTCGTCAACCGCGAGCTGCAGCGCGGCTCGCGTCCGCACCTCTGCCACCGATGGCCGAGCGATCACGGTCAGATCGCTCTGGAGCACTTGCATTACCGTGCCCGGATCGTACCCCACGGTCAGGTTCGGGATCGTCAGCGCTCGCGCCGGGATGCGCACCAGGTCCGGGTTTCGCAGCATGATCTCGCAGGGTCCAACCTTCGCCCGCACGTGCGCCGTCACTTGAGCCGACAGCTCCCTGGCATCCACCACCACGGTCCCCGACGGAACATCGGCGCCTGTCGGCGGCGCCAGACGCACCCGTCCCTCAGCCAGCAGATCCTGCAGGCTCGATTCGTAGATCGCCACGCCCGTCGCGCCCGCGGCCTTCAGGGCCCGCAGTATCGTCACCACATCCTCCCCGCTCGCTGCCGCCAGCGCCACCGCCTCCGGATAGTCCACCACTATCTCAACCGCTCCACTGCGTCGCTCGGCCCCCAGTCGCTGGACACAAACAACACCTGCGGCTGCAACGCCGCAGGCGATTAGCACCGTCAGCACACGGTTCAGCAGTCTCATCCCCGAGCACGCCCCCGGTACAGCCTAGGCTCCCGTGCCGTCACCATTGCCTCCCGCCAGGCTCTGCAAGTACGCGTGAATGAACTGGTCCAGATCGCCGTCCAGCACCGCCTCCACATTTGCGGTCTCAACTCCGGTCCGCAGATCCTTCACCATCGTATACGGCTGCAAAACATACGAGCGAATCTGGTTGCCCCACTCGATCTTGCCCTGCTCGCCCCGCAGCGCGGCGATCTCCTCCCTCTGCTTGCGTCGCTCCAGTTCGTGCAACCGCGCCCGCAGGTGCGCCATCGCAGTCCGCCGGTTCGCGTGCTGTGACCGCTCGTTCTGACACTGCACCGTAATGCCCGTCGGCAGGTGGGTAATCCGCACAGCCGAGTCGGTCTTGTTCACGTGCTGGCCGCCGGCCCCGCTGGACCGGTACGTGTCTACCTTCAGATCCTCTTCCCGCAGGTCAATCTCCACATTCTCGTCAATCTGCGGAATAACGTCCACACTCGCAAATGAGGTGTGACGCCGCCTATTCGCGTCGAAGGGCGAGATCCGCACCAGGCGATGCACGCCCACTTCGGCCTTCAGATACCCGTATGCGTTCGGCCCCACAATGTCAACCGCCACGTTCCGGGCCCCGGCCGTCTCACCGGGAACGTAGCTCACTACCCGGTGCCCATACCCGTGCCGTTCCGCCCACCGCAGGTACATCCGTAGCAGCATCTCGGCCCAGTCGCAGGCCTCGTCTCCGCCGGCGCCTGCGTTGATGGACATGATCGCGTTGCTGCTATCGTACTCTCCGCTGAGGATCGTGGCCAGTTCAAGCTGCCGCAGGTCCCGTCGCGCCTGTGCCAGTCCCTCCTCGATCTCCGCCTCCACGCTATCGTCGCCCTCCTCCAGCCCCAGCTCCACCAAGGTCTCCAAGTCCGACAGCCGCGCCGAGAGCTGTTCCCAGGGCTCCACCTCTAACCGCACCCGTTTGACCTCTTGGAGATGCTTCTGTGCCGTCTCCGGGTTGTTCCAGAAGCCCTCCTGGGTCGTTGCCGCCTCTAACTTCTGTAAGGTCGCGATCTTGCTCGGCAGGTCAAAGACGCCCTCGCATGTCCACGAGGGTGGTTGTCAACTCCTTTACCTCACGCCGTAGATCAGTCAGCATCTTCCCTAGCCTCCCGACTTCTACCGATGAGCGCCGCAGCACCGCTTGTACTTCTTGCCGCTCCCGCAGGGACACGGGTCGTTTCGCCTCGGCTTGGCGGCCACTCGCACCGGCTTGCGCTTCGTCATTTCGTCCCGCGCCTCCGTTATCGGCGTGCCCTCCTGCAAATCCCGGATCCGCTGCCGCCGCCGCTGCGACTGCTGCTGTCCGGCCACCTGCACCGCAAAGCACAGCCGCACCGCGTCCTCCGTGATCTGGCCCAGCAACCGGTCGAAATACCGGCTCGCCTCCTTCTGATACTGGATCAGCGGGTCCATCTGCCCGTAGGCCCGCAGATAAACCCCCTCGCGCAGGTGGTCCATCTCCTGCAGGTGATGCATCCAGTGCGTATCAATCACCTGCAGCAGCGCTCGCCGCTCCACCTCCCGCAACACCTCCGGCCCCAGCTCCTCCTCCTTCTGCGCATAGCGTTTCAGCGCCTCATCCGTCGCCCGCTCGATCAGCAGTTCCTGATCCTGCTTCTGGAACCGCTGCCGATCCAGCGTCTCCTCCAACCCCGGCATGGCCCGGCACAACGCCTCCATCAACTGCTCCGGATCGAAGCTCACCTCGCCGGTCTCCGGGTCCGGTGCCAGGTGCTCCGAGACAACCCGTTCGCACACCTCCGGGATCATGTCCAGCAGCGTCGGGTGCAGGTCCTCGCCCATCAGAACCTTCCGTCGCTCGGCGTAAATCACCGAGCGCTGCGTGTTCATCACATCATCATACTGCAGCGTATGCTTCCGGATGTCGAAGTTCCGCGCCTCAACCTTCTTCTGCGCGTTCTCGATGGACCGCGTGACCAGTCGGTGCTCCAGCACCTCCTCCTCCGGCCACGACTTTAGGAACATCCCGAACCGCTCCGGCCCGAACAGCCGCATCAGTTCATCCTCAAGCGATAGGTAAAACCGCGAGCTCCCCGGGTCGCCCTGGCGCCCCGACCGACCCCGAAGCTGATTGTCAATCCGCCGGCTTTCGTGTCGCTCCGTACCCAGAATGTGCAGGCCGCCTAGGCGGATCACCTCACCCGCATCCTCGGTCTGGCGCTGACCGTCCTCCGGTTTGCCGCCCAGCACAATGTCCACGCCTCGCCCGGCCATGTTCGTCGCAATCGTTACCGCTCCAATGCGCCCCGCCTGCGCAATAATCTCGGCTTCCTTGAAGTGATACTTCGCATTCAGCACATTGTGCGGAATCCCGTTCTCCAGCGCCCGGCACAGCCGGTCCCGCCAGTCCGGCAACGCCGGCGGCGTCTCCTCGCCCTCCTCGGCCGGCGTAATCCCCAGCAGCGTCGCCAGCGCGTCCACATTTTCGTCCGCCAGCACATCCATCTGCGAGCCCAGCGCCTTCGCGATCGGTCGCAGTTGATGCCGCTGCACCTCGCCCAACGGTGCCCGCAGCAGCGCCTCGAATTCCTCCCGCTCCTCGCCCTGAATTGCCTTGGTCTCCCGTAGCCGCTCCTGCAGCAATCGCGCCAGGCACTGAAACTGCAGCTTGTCCGGCGCTAGCCGGGTCGCCAAGTACTCCGATACATCCACCGACCGCGTGCCCACCAGCACCGGCTGACCGCGAGCGTGCATCGCCAGAATTTCCAGGCAGATCGCCCGAAACTTCGCCTCGTCCGTCTTGTAAATGCAATCGGGGTAGTCAACCCGCCGTACCGGCAGATTCGTCGGCACGACTACGACCGGCATCCCATAGATCTTTAGGAACTCCGGCTCCTCCGTCTTGGCCGTCCCGGTCATCCCCGCCAGCTTGTCATACAGGCGGAAGAAGTTCTGATACGTAATGCTGGCGACTGTCTGCCGCTCCTGTTCAACTCGAACGTTCTCCTTGGCCTCAATCGCCTGGTGCAAGCCGTCGCTGTACCGCCGCCCCGGTTGCAGCCGCCCCGTAAACTCGTCTACAATCACGACCTCCCCGTTTTGCACCACATAGTCCACATCCCGGCGAAACAGCGCGTGCGCCTTCAGCGACGTGTGCACGATGTGGTTGAGCTCGAAGTTCTCGGGGTCCGAGAGGTTCTCAATCCCCAGCGCTCGCTCGACCTTCGTAGTCCCCTGTTCCGTCAGCGCGACGCTCCGCTGCTTCTCGTCGGCCGTGTAGTCGTTCTCCTCACCCCTGCGCAGCGTCGCTACCACCGCGTTGACGGTCTTGTACAAGCCGGTGGACGCCTCCGGCATCCCCGAAATAATCAGCGGCGTCCGCGCCTCGTCCACCAGGATGCTGTCCACCTCGTCCACCACCGCGTAGTGCAGGTCGCGCAACACCAGCTCCTCCGGGAACTGCGCCATGTTGTCCCGCAGGTAGTCGAACCCCAGCTCGCTGTTGTTGACGTACGTGACGTCGCACAGGTACCCTTCGCGGCGCTCCCTGGCCTCCATGTCGTGCTGAATGTGCCCGACCGTCAGGCCCAGAAACTGGAACACTTGCCCCATCCACTCCGCTTGCCACGACACCAGATAGTCGTTGGTCGTCACCAGGTGGGCGCCCTTGCCCTCCAGCGCGTTGAGGTACAGCGGCATCACCGCCACCAGCGTCTTGCCCTCACCCGTCTTCATCTCGGCGATCTTGCCCTGATGCAGCACAATCGCGCCCATCATTTGCACGTCAAAGGGGCGCATCTCAACTGTCCGCACAAAGGCCTCTCGCACCACCGCGAAGGCCTCCACCAAGAGATCGTCCAGCGTGCTCCCGTCGGCTAGCCGATTGCGGAACTCATCCGTCTTCTTAGCCAGTTGAGTATCCGATAGCGCCTGTATCTTGGGCTCCAACTCCGCAATTCGCTGCACCGGGCGCCGTAGCCGCCGGATCTCACGCTCATTCGGGCTTAAGAGTTGCTTTATGAAGGCCATGTTCCACGCTCACCTCACTTCCCACGGCCATCCACGCCATCTCAACGCGGGCCCGTTACTCCCGCTCTCTGTCGCCTTCGATCAGGGCCGGCCTAAGGCGCTTGGGTAGACCCGTCTGACGCTCCCGAACCCGAATCTGTTCGCTCCAGCCAGGCTTCGGGAGACCCCTCCATGCGCAGATTGTTCGTCAAGCCGTTCACGTCGACGCGCAGACCGATCTCGCTCCCCACGTTGCGGTACTGCACGGTCCAGCTCAGACAATGCGCCCGCCGCGTCAGTGACAACGTATAGTCCCGCACCGAGGATTGGCGTAGATCATAGCGGGCCAAACACCCCACCGCCCAGTTATCAGTCACCCAGGCGTCCAGCTTCCCCCTCAGCTCGCGCGGCAGGTCCACATCGTCGAACTCGAAGGGCGTAGCTCCATGCTCAACGTGATGATAATAAGTCAGCGATCCGGACAACCGCCGGCTGAAACTCATCCCGGCTCCCAGATCCAGGGCGATATCGCCATACTGATCGCCCGTGCCGTAGAACGACTCCTGCACGCCCAGCCCGCCCCAGCGCCCCACCCCCCGGGCGCGGTCGCCATCACGATAGCCCACTCCCACCTCCAACTGGTGCCGTACCGCCTTCGTATTCCAGGGCCGCTCCTTGTACTCGCCCGTCCGCACCGCCCCCTCATATGAAAGCTCAGACCACCACGGCACCTCCCCCGACGCCGTCACGCCCCATTCGGGCAGCGCACTCAGAAACAGCTTCCTCTTCACGTCGTAGCGAACCGTCTCCTCCCGCATGACCTTCAGATACGAGCCCCAGCCCCCTCCCAAATAGTCCGCCCGCACCGTTCCCCGGATCCCCCGGAAATTCGTCAGCCGCACCTGGGCCTCCGTCTTGAAGTGCTTGCCCACGTCCCCCAGCGCCCGATTGTAGGACACGTAAAACCCGTCCCGGTCGCTGTAGCCGGGCATCGGAAACCAGCTTCGTCGCGGGCCCACGTCGCCCAACGAGTGGGTAATCTTCGGTACCTTCGGGAACTTGATCCCATACAACCGGGCCGATACGCCCTTCATGATGAGCTGTCGGCCCGGAATCACGATGAATTCATCGCATATCAGCGCGTAGTGCGGCTTCGGCCGGTCACAAGTCGTCACTTCGCCCCGCAGGATGTACATCACATCCGCTTCGCGCTTGATCTGCTTGGCGACCGAGTAAATCACCAGCCGCCGACCGTCCTCTTGCTCCAAGGCTCCGGCGACCCGCACATCGTCCATGATGAAATCGCCGGACCGTACCCTGTAGACCACACCCTTGGCCCTGTACCGCGATTCCCCGTGCTCCACCAGCACATCGCCGCTCGCCGTGATCTCTCCATCCTTCAGATTGCCGTGGATCCGATCCGCGTGGAGCCTGACTTGCCCGTTCCCCCGGTACTCCACCACCACCGCCCCGCTGGCACTCACCTCGCCCGTCTTCTCAGCATACTCGATCCGGTCCGCATCAATATAGACGCGCTCTCGCCCTCCCGCCGTAAGCTGCTCCGGGCCGGCTGCACAACTGACCGCCACCGCGCTCAGGAACACAAGTACAACGCGAGGGAGCCTCAACACGCTGCCACCTGTCGGCGCATAGCTCTTCGCCCTCAGCCACTGCGCCCTGTTTGGTCCTCGGTCGGCCCAGGCCCCGGCCGCTCACGCCCGAACTCTCGGCCCGTCTCGCGCGGCTGAGGCACAACAGCTTGACCGGAGATCCTCCGACAACACCCGAGGCGCCTCGCGTTGGGAAGCTCCCGGGAACAAAAGTATACCACAGCCCCCAGCCCGTCGCAAGCCTCCCGCTTGCCCCCTCTCCGGAAGCGATCGGAGCGATTGCACGGAGAGGGAGCCAGGGGGTGAGGCAAATCCGTTGCTTCCTCCCAACACAGCCTCAGCCGCCCAAGGAATACCCCTTTGGACCCTACCCCGCCCGCTGGCCCGCGCGGGCCCTACAGGCCGGTCCACTGTAGGTCCAGTCCCCGCCACAGCAGTTTGAACTTGGCCTTCGCCCGGGGGTAATCCTCCGCCAGACACAGGCCCTCGATCACAAACATCTCCGTCCCCCGTCGCACGAACACCGTCGTTGCGTCCACCGTAAACTCGTCCACCTGTTCCCGCGTACGGCAGTAGTACGCTTGTGCGTTCGCGAGCAGGAACTCCTGTGCTTCCAGTTCGGCCGCGTACGTTCGTTCCGAATAGGCCCGCACGAAGTTCTGGTACGTAATCTCCATCGGCACGTGGAGCACCCGCAGCACCGCGTACGTGATGCCGACCCGATCCTCCAACTCCAGCACCGACGGGTCATCGCTGGCCAGCAGCTCCCACTCGGGAGGCCTCGTCCACGAGAACTGCAGCCTCCGGTCGCGGTACGTCCGGTCACGCACCACCCCGGTCAGAATCGGGCCCGACGACGCTGGCCAGCCCGGCGGCAGCACGCACCCCGGACTCGCCGCGCACTGCTCGTTGACCAGCCGCACCATCTCTGCCGAGCGCCGCGGCCTCGCACTGGTCCTCAAAACCGCCAACCGGAGCCGGCGCTGCGTCTCGCGAGCTTCCTCCTTCTGTCCGAGCCCGCTGTAGGTTCGCGCCAGCGTTCCCAGCGCCTTCAGGTTCAGGTCGTCTAGCGCCAGGGCCTGCCGCAGAGCAGCCAGCGCCTCTTGCGGGCGGCTCTTTTCTCGGTAGATCTCAGCCGCCTCCGTCAGCGACGCCGAGGCCCCCGCCTCGTCCCCGGCTGCAAGCCGTGCGTCTGCCAGCATCACCCGGTAGCTCGCGTGCCGAGGAGCCAGCCGACACGCCTCCACCAGCTCCCGCAGCGCCGCTTCCGGCTCGTTGGCTTCACGGTGTGCCTTGGCCCGCCGCGAGTGCTCGTGGGCCAGCACCTCGCGATATTGCGTGATCGCCAGCGCATCCTTCGGCAGCAGCTTCGCCGCGTACCGGGTCACCACCGGCACGTCCTCATGAACGGTGATCAGGTTGACCAGACGCCGCCCGGGCCGAACGACATACTTGCCCCGATAGTACATCGCCGCCGAGCTGCCGCCGTCCAGGTTAATCGCGTCAATGCAGTCCAGACGGCGCATCACGTGGGCCATTCGGTTTAAGCTCACCGGCGTGGACACCACGACCAGCAACAGCCGATTCCTCTCCGTGAGCCCGACCGCCGTCCGCCGGTGCTCCCCCTGCAGGCTGGGGTCCGTGAACCCCTCCTCCTCCGCGCGCACCCCCACCTGCCCGTTCCACACCAGCGTCGGGCCCGCAGCCACCACCGTCTCGAACTGCCCCCAATCCACGCGTCGGCACCGCTGGACCTTCCGGAAAACCACGGAATTGTCCGGCGTGATTGCCAACGCCGTCCCCAACCCGCCGAAGTACAGCAGTCGGCCGTCTGCCACCAGGTCGCCCACCGGTCGGTACGAAGTCGTCGAGAAGTAGGTCCCCGTCACCGCCGCCGTCGGCTCCGTGCGACCGATCATCGAGCCGAACGATTCGGCACCGCCGGGAAAGCTTGACGCCGTGTGCACACTGACCTTGACGCGCTTATCGTGCAGGTTGACGTAGATCGCGTGAACCTTCAGGTCCGCAATGCGTGGATGCAAGTAGCTGACACTGGCGCCGCCCCACGCGCTGACGGTGGCCAGCCACCACAATACGACCGCCGCGCGCCCGAACCGAGCACACGCCTGCCTCTGCTCCCTCAGCCCTCGCCCGTCTCGCCCCTCACGGCTCCGGCAGAAGCTCCTTCGGCACACGCCACGAAGCTCGTGCGAACTCATCCAGGCCGCCCCACCTGTTGTCCCAGCTCGTGTACAGCGTTCCCAGGCAGTTCACCTTCCGCTGCTGAGCCGCATAGCACGCCGCCGCCCACGATCTGGCGCAACGCACATTGTCCCACGGTGAGCCTGTCACCGCGAATCCCAGGTCCCTGAAGTGCTCCATGCTCTTCAGACCTCGGCTCAGGGGGTCCCGGGCCCCGTAGAACCACACACACTGCACGATATCTCGCGGAATCAGCTCCGCTGCTCCTGCCGTGGGATCGTCGCGGAAGAAGTTACCGTTGTGGAACGGGTTCAGCGCATCCGCCCACATCATTAGCGTAATCCCCGGGTCCGCCGCTCGCACCGTCTGGTGATACCACTTGATGTCCTCCGCCATGAGCTGGGCGTTGCTCAGTTCCCGCTTCCGGCACCGGCTGTCCGTGTTCATCTGACCCGGTTCGTCGTGCCCGATGTGGATATACCTGGGACCCAAATACTTGATCGTGTTCTCCAGCGCCGGCCTCATGATCTCATATACCAGGGGCTCCGATGGACAATACGGGCAATTGCCGGACCCCACACGCGACACATAGTCGTAGCTTACCAGCACCTCCGCACCGTCCGCGATGCGCCCCCCGGCCACTCGCACGATCCCAAACGGCTTCGCCTCCCGCCGATACACATACGCCATTTCCCCGGGAACCACCCGGAAGTCATCCCCCTCCCGGTACTCGGTCTTGCCGTCACCACTGAAAACCCTGATCCGCGACGACGGCGTCCTAATCACATTCGGGTGCTTCAGGGCCACCGGCTCTGTGCCCGCTAACTTATGCCGCTCCCCCTCCACGAACGTGCCCTCCGCCACGTTCGGGTTGATCCTCAACTGGATTCCCGCCCAGCCGAAGCTCTGCAGCTCGGGAATCGGCTCCAACCCCAGCGAGCGGCAATACGCGAAGCATTCCTGCGCCGCCTGCCGCACAGCCTCGTCGTCCAGCTTGAAGAACGCCTCGCTCTCGAACATCACCGCATTCAGCCGCAGCCGCGCGAACTGCCGCAGCTTGGCCCGCAGGCCCTCGGTCAGCGCCGGCGTCGCCGCAATATATGTGCCCCGGAATCTCAGGTCCGGCCGATCCTGCAAGATCCCCGAGAGCACCACCTTCTTGCCGTCCCGGGTCCGGTCCACCAGCTCCCCGGCCGCGATCAATGCGTACAGGGCCCCCGCCGGCGCGAACGCTACCACTCGCATTCCGCGCGTATTGACACTGAGCCCAAACTCCTGGTTCTTGGGCCACGACTGCGTGAACGGCGACCGAACCAGCAAGCTCAGTTGCGCCTCCTCGGCCTTCTCCACCTTCACCAGCTCAACCCCGGCTGCCTCGGCGAAGAACTCCAGCCCCGCCTCGATCACCGGCGACGGGTCCGCCTCCACATGATAGCGCACCTTCTCCGGCATCACCCAGTTCTCTGACGCCGAGCCGGGCCGAAACAGGCGCGGGCGCGTTCTCGGCCCCGCCTGCGCCATTCTCACGTTGTCGAATAGCACTTGCCCCTCCTCCCCCTGTGCCGTGAGCTCAACTTCCAGCTCCGCCTGTTTGCCGGTCTGGAATACCTCCCGCAGCGTCTGCCAGCCCTCCGCCTCCGCCCGCGGCCGTAGTTCCGCCAGAACCGGTGCCTCCTCGCCCACTGCACGAACCCTCAGTGCCAACTGACCACCCTTGACGTCCACCGCCCGGCACGCCACCGTCACCACATTGTTCGTATCCGGCTTGCTGGTCAGTCTCTGCGTCAAGCGCGCCGGTGCGTCATCTCCCAGCTTGCAGCCCATGACCCAGCGACCGTGCTCGTGCGCGGTGTCCCTCCTCACATGCGGACTGTGCTTGATGTTCGCCCCCAGGCTTCCGTCTTCGTTCAGCCCGTACATCTCCGCGTAGGCGTCCCCTTGGAATCCCTCCGTCCGCACGAAAACCGAGCCCTCGTACTCCGTGTTCGGCTCGCACGCAACATCCTGCCACACCCGCCGTGGATGCTCGCCGGGAGTCGTGTCCACGATCAGCAGCGACAGTTTGCCTCCGTGCGGACGGTCGTCACTGGGGAGGATGTATGTCCCGGCTTCGTCCTGCTGCCAACGGACAAAGCGGCCCTCCGCCACCTCCTCCAGCCCGGGATCGGCCAGCTTCAAACCCGGCGCCCACACGTCGTCGAACCACACCTTGCCGTAACCAGCCTGTAGGCGCAGATAGAGTCGCAGCTTCCGATACTTGCCGGAGTTGAACTTGAGCGGCAGCCTCTGCCAGGCCTGCGCCGGGACCAGCTCCACCGCGCCGCTTGTCTCCCACGACAGCACGCCCTCGTCCGTGTAGTCCTCGAAGTCCCCGTTCCTCACGTAACCCTGGGGAGCCACGGCC
This sequence comes from Candidatus Zipacnadia bacterium, assembly GCA_029820995.1. Lineage (GTDB taxonomy): Bacteria > Armatimonadota > Zipacnadia > JALGUG01 > JALGUG01 > JALGUG01. The sequence continues at coordinate 15,610 of JALGUG010000016.1, read as the reverse complement.
CCAGACGCCCCGCCGGCCCACAGCATCACGAGTGCCGCTATCAGCAACGCCCTCAGATAATGCCCACGACCGCGTACTCCAGGCGTCGGAGGCGCGGCCACTGGCGGGGCCGAAGCCTCCGGCCCGCATCGCCGCTTGTCATCTTGCATTCCACGTCACCTGCCAATCTGGGGAGCGCTAGCCGGGCGAGAAGTCATAGATCGGGCGCTTGAGTGCCACACTCAGCACGCTCCAGAACGCACCCAGGAGCTGCTCTCCCAGCAGAATGCCGAACACCGCCGGCATCGTCTTCGCATACGTCTTGTACCCGCCGTACCGCAGTACAATCAGTTTGACCAACCACGCGATGACTAAACATGACCAGAAATACTCCACGCCGAAGTTCATCGCCAGTGCGTACCCCGCCGGGTGCAACGGCCACCACAGGAACCGCATCCGCAGCGCCATCATCATCCAGGTGAACCCGAACGCCGTTCCCAAAACCGCCAGGGCCGCATAGTCCGTGCCCGTCGCCACTTGCAGCCGCGTCGCTGCCTGTCGCCACTGCCCCCAATTGTGGCCGATCATCGGATTGTTGCCCGCGGCATATGTCTGCGAGATCCCGGTCCAAAAGCTGGTCAACCCGCCTACCGCGAATGCCAGCCCCATCGCCAGACCCAGCCGGTTCAGCCTCATGCCGGCCAGTTCCGCCATCTTGAAGGTCTCAAGCTGGCAGGGCATCGGGTGCGTCCGGTAGCCCCTGCCGGTCATCCACCAGAACATCGGGAACATGCTGATATTCCGCGCTCCGGTCCCGCGCGTGCCCGCCACCAGCGTGATGAGCGTCCCCGAGTTCATCCCTCCCGCCATCTCATGCGCCGGCGGCCCCAATTCCGCCCGCACCCGCGTAATCCCGATGGATAGAACCCAGTAGATCGCAAAGAACGCCACGACCACCCAGACCGTCATCCCCGCGTGCACGCAAAACCACATCAGGAACGCCATTCCCGCCACCAGGCCCACGAACGCCCCCCGGTGGCTGACCAACTCCCCGGCGCCGTCCCGCGAAAGCTGCCCCAGCACGCTCTGCCGTAACAGCCCTACGAAGTACCGTCGCCCCACCCACATCGCGTAGGCGAAAATCGCGAACCAACCGCCAAACGATTGCTCGTTGTAGTAGGGCATTCGCGGGAGATAGGGCAGAGGCAGCCATCGCGCCAGCACCAGGTTCAGCTTGCGCACTACGAAGAACACCCAAATGGACAGCGACAGGTCCAGCGGCAGGAAATACCCCAGGCAGCACAGGAACGGGTACAACGGAACCCCGATGCGCCCCAGCACGTGCCACGGCTCCTGCCAACCTCGGAAGTCAAGGAAGTGCGTCCGGTCGTGCCGCACGTCCAGCAGCGGCAAGACCGGAAAGAAGGCGTGCAGGCCGTTGTTGAGGTCCAGCAACGCAGCCAGGCCGAATCCGATCCAGAACAGCTTCGGCGCAAAGAACTCCCGGTTGCCGCCGTCCTGCGTCATCGCTACCGGCAAGGTGATGATCGGATAGCCCAGCTTCTCGTGCTCGGTCCACTGCTTGCGCAACAGCGTGCTCAGGCAGACCATGCACAGCCCCAGCGCCATGATGAACGCACACCACCACAGCACTGGCCCCGCCCACGCCGAGATGTGCCGCGCCGTGTACAGCGTGGAGCCACCGTCGTACCAGTCCTCCAGCGACCTCATGTCGCGCACCGTCAGCCACGTCGGCAGATTGCTCCAGAACAGCTCCTCCCAGTGATTCTCCGGTGTCGCGAACCAGATCGGGTGCGCCAGGTTGGGAATGCCAAGCTGCAGCGAATCGTGTCCCACCAGCGCCGAGGCGATCGTAATCATCACGTAGATCGTGATGAACTCCGCTTGCGTCAGCGCATACCGAGGGCACAGACGCTTCAGGACGAAGTTCAGGCCCACCAGAACCAGCAGGTTGAACACGACGTTCCAGAACAGACTGACCGCCGTGGGGTGCCCCCAGTGCCAGATCCCCTCCACCTTCATCACCCAGTAGCAGTTCGGAGGGATCAGCACCAGCCCCAGCAGAATCCCCCGCCACGTGACCTCATTAGCCCGCGATGAGGGGCCGCTCCTGGCGGCAGCAGTCGGGGCCGCCTGCCCCTTGCGGCCCCGTTTCTCAGCCTGTCGCTCTGCCCGATTCTCTGACGGCATTGATTGCGGTTGCCTCAGCGCACGTCAATGTGCTGTGCAACGATCTCCGTGGGTGAGGTGGCCCAACCCTTGATCTGCACGAAGGCCCCCGTTCTCAGCGAGTAGAAGCGGCCCCGGAAAGCTCCCGACGTGATCGTGGCCTGATACGGCACATAGATCTCCCGGTGATCGCGTCGCAGCTTGATCGCTCGCCGACCCGGGTCCGTGTGCCGCACCACTCCCTCCAGCCGTACCGGACCCGGCCGCTCGTACACCAGGTCCTTCAGCTCCACCGCTCGCAGCCCCTCCGCCACGCACTTCAGCGGCAGCAGCCACTGCTTCACGTCCACCTCCACCTGCATCCCCGGCTTGATATTCGACAGATCGCCCCGCACCGTGTCGCACTCGACCAGCGTCCGCTTACCCTTGTAGTCCACGATCAGGAACGCGTACGGCTTCTCGACGCGCACGACCTTCGCCTTCAGCTTCCGCGGCCCGGCCCACACTGACGCCGCCGCGGCGACGACCAGTAGTGCGGTCAGTGCTGCTCTTCTCGTTCGATCCATGATTTGTGTCTCTCCTTGTCTTCCTTCGCACTCCCCGCCACGTCCCATGGTCCGTACCAGTGCTCAGGTGCGCAACTCTCTATCATCCGTCTTGCCCCGAAAAAGCCAAGTCGTTCGGAGGGGCCGGAGTACGATCGGCCGCGTAGCGGACGCGAAGTATCCGGCCCGCTTCGGCTGGCGCCCGCTCACCGCCTCCAGTGCGCGAGCGTGTAAATGTAGATGTTCACGCCCATCCGGAAAGCCTCTTCCTTCGTGGGCGGGAGCACGTAGCTGCCCGGCGCCGCTTTCCACGCGCAGCCGTAGTCGTTCCGCGACCAGATCACGGCCCAGGTCCCGTCGGGCCGCTGCAAGCCCTGCAAGGGATAGCGCTCCTGCATGTCGCCGGGCGGGACACGATTGAGCACATAGAACGACTTGAACAACTCATCGTTCAGCGGTATCTGGCGCAGCGGTCGCCCGAAGATCCGCCGCATCTCCGCCGGGAAGCAGCTCCCGAACGGGCCGTGGCAGTCCTCCCCAAAAATCGTGCCCCCGCTCTCCACGTATTTGCGCAACGCCGCTCGCTCTGCGTCTGAAAACTGGAATGCCTTGTGCCCCACCAGATACAGGATCGGGCTGTCCTTGATGTTCTCGTATGTCAGCGGCACCTCGCGGCGGGTCACCGTGACGCGCACCTTCGTCCGCTTGCGGATTTCGTTTAGCAGGTTCTCGACCCCGACCGCGTCCACATTGTAGTCGCTGTTCGTGACGCCCATGGGCATGTAGAAGGTCCCGGTCAGGTCCACGTACAGGCCCCCCGGCGAGGCGGCCCCGGTGCCCAATCCGGGCAGGATCCGCGTCCCGCTGGGCAGTGTGCGTGCGGCCTTCGGCGCTCCTGGTGTTCCCGGTACGGCATGTTTGCCCCAGCCCGGCGGCAGCAGTGGAATCCCCCGACCGACCGCGGCGCCGATCAGCAGCCCTGCCGGTCCCGGCTTCCCTGTAATGCCCTGTCCGACTCTCAAAGGCCCCAAGCTCCCCGGTCCACCGGGCTCCTTGCCCTCGCCTCCTCGTCCGCCCTGGCCGACGGTCTTGCCTCCGGGTGGGCCCGCGCCCCGGCCCTCGGGGACCCCACCAATATCCGGCGAGTCGACCCTCGGCCCACCGTGTCCGCCTCCCATTCCGCGTCGGTGCGGACCGCCAAATCCCTCCCCGCCCAGTCCGCCCGGTACACCCTTGCCCACCGGCAGCCATGCGTAGCCGGGTACTCCCTCCTTCTCGGTACCCGTCGGCAGCCCCAGCGGCCCCGGCTCAGTGCCCGGTCCGCCTGCCCCGCGCCCCCCGGGAGTACTCACCGGGCCGCCCCGGCCTCCCTGCCCTGGCCCGCCTTCGCCGCCTCCGTAACCGCCCCCCGGCCCACCCTCGCCTACGCCGCCGCTGCCCCCTCTCCGCGCGAACGGCGAGCCCGTCCGTCCCCCAAACTCCACCCCCAGCCGCGGCGATCCCGTGCCCGCTCCGGAGCCCCCTCCGCCCCCTTCGCCGCCCATTCCTCGCCGACCCCGCGGCCCGCCGCCGGTTCCGCCCTCGCCTCCCAGCGTGATCTGCGCCCGCGGCTGCCCTCCACCCTCTGCACCGCCGCGCTGGGGCCCCATCGGCGCCACTGCCCGGTCCCCATGCGGAGCCATTGCCACCCGTACCGGCGCCCCCGCCGGCGGCCCGGCCGGCCCCGGCGTCCCGCCTCCCGCTTGGCCCGGGCTTCTTCCGTCTCCCGGCCGGTCGAACTCCCGCGCCAGACTGGGTCGCAGCCCCCCGGCGTAATCGCCCGGCTCTCCGGGCTCCCCGCGTCGCGCTCCCGGCGTCCCCACCTCTCCCCACGCCACCCCTCGCAGCGCCTTGGGCCCCGAAGGCTTATTGGTCGGCGCCTCCAGCGGCCCTACCGCCACGCTCGCCGGCTGACCCCCCGGACCGAACACCGGCGCCGGCGCCGCTTGCGGTGTCCCCTTCACGTCCTGGCTCCCCGGCAGCGCGCTGCGCGCCTCCTCCCCCAGCGGCAGCCCGATATTCGGCTGCGTCTCCGTCAGCGGGCCCGACGCCGGCTCCTCTCGCTTCGCGGTCGGAGCCCCCGGCACCGCCTCTGTTGGAAGCGCCGCCAGGCGCAGCGCCGGACTCTCACTCACCGGTCCGGGGACCTTCATATCAGCCGGCTCAAGGTGCTTCTCTGCCACAGGCTGTGGCGCGGTGGGTTGCAGTCCAGCCGGCGTCTCGGCCACCTCGCGCGCGGTTTCGGCCGGCTCAACGGGTTGCGCCATCTCTGGCCGCAGCTCCGGCGACTCCGCTGGCGCGCGCTCCGCCTCCGGCCGGGGCTGTTCAACGGGCACCGGCGGAGGTGTCGGCATCGGCTCCGGCTCAGCCAGCTCCGGCTTCGGTGGCGGGAGCAGCTTCGCCTCCAGTGCCGGGGCCTCCGCTGGCCGGTCCACATCCGGCCTCGGGGGTTCGGGAAGCGCCGGTGGTGTCGGCGGCTTTTGCACCACCCGCTTCGGGCGCCGACGCGGACGGCGCCGCACCACCCGGTGCCGGCGCACCCGAACTCGCTGCTTCGCCTTGGCGGGCGTCGGCTTTTTCTCTGGTCGGGGTGGCGGCTCGAAGATCTTGATGAACTTGACGGGGGAAGTGGAGGAGATACGCCTCCAGAACATCTTACCCCGCGGTTCCGGCGTGCCGATCGGCACTGCCAGGAACACTACCACGTGGAGGAATAGCGAGGCCAGCAAACACTGCAGGAATCTGGGACGACTCGGCATGGCCCCTCCGGCGCCCCCAAATGACGGCTCTATCGCGGGGGCTCAGCAGCAGGTTGGCGGTATACCGCAGCCAGCGTGATGGACGCGCCAAGCCCTTTGGCGATGTCCATGATGTCCACAATGATGCCGTAACGCACGCCTTGGTCTCCTCGTATCGTGACCGCCTTCAACGAAGTCTGCGACAGCGCGGCCGCCATCGCTGCCGGCAGCTTTTCCGGCGCCACCGGTTGGCGATCCAGCAAAACCTCGCCCTCTCGCGTCACCCAAATGCTGACCTCCCGCTTGGGCAGCAAGTCCCGCGACGCCGCTGACGGCAAGCTGATGTCCAGCCCCGCGTCCTTCGCAAAAGTGCTGGTCAGCATGAAGAACACAATGAGCAGGAACGCAATGTCCGCCATGCTCGCCATCGGAATCGTATTCTCAGTACTCAGCCGAGTTCTAAACCGCATCTTGATCCGCCCCCGGCGTCAGCAGATTCACTACGTGCGAAGCAGCTCGCTCCATTTCCAGGCCGAACGACCTCACCCGCGCCACGAAATAGTTGTACGCCGCAAAGCACGGAATGGCGATGATCAGCCCCGTGGCCGTAGTGATTAGCGCCTTCGAGATCCCAGCCGCCACGACCGCCGGATCACCCAATCCCTTCTCCGAGATCGCCATGAACGCCTGGATCATGCCCGTAACGGTCCCCAAGAACCCCAGCAGCGGCGAGATGTTCGCCACCGTAGACAGCGTTGGCAGTGCGCTCTCCAACAGCCCCAGTTGGTGCTGGCCCTCATCCTCGGCCGCCTCCCGAATGGCCCTGCGGTCGGCCCCGGCTCTCTGCAATCCCGCGACAACAACCTGCGCAGCCGGCGAACGCGAGGCCTCACACAGCTTCACCGCACTGTCAATCTCGCCCGCAGCGACCCGTTCCGCCGTCTGTTTCAGCAGGGCATCAACATTGGCACGCAGCGTCAGGAACGACCACAACTTGTACAGGATGACCCCCACTGCCACAATCGAGCAAATCAGCAACGGCCACATCCACTCCCCGCCCCGCTCGAAATACATTAGCACAGGAAATCTCGAAGTCGGTGGCATACCACTACACCTCAAGCATCACAGAAATGGATTCAGCCCCGCCCTCAGCTTGGCGGTCTGTTCTTCCCTCGCCCCACCTTGCCTGGGGCCTCACCGGTTTGCTGTTCGGCTCTATTGTCCTTGCAGCGCCTGAAGCGCTTGTCGCGCCAGCTTCACCGACTCTGCAGCCTGCGGGAAGTCCCTGATCACCGCTTCATATGCCTTCCGAGCGTTCGTGACGTCCTTCGCCTGCTGGTAGCACCGACCGGCGTTGTATTGCGCTGGTGCCGCCAGCTCGCTGTTCCCGTGCAGAATCGCCACTTTCAGGAAGGTTTCTGCCGCCTCTGAGAGCTTTTTCTGCGCTTCCAGGCACTCCGCCAGCCCGTATAGCGCCCGCGCCGCGGTCTCGCCCTCGCCTTGATCCGCCGCCACGCGGAACTCCGCTGTCGCTCTGTCGTACTTGTGCTGCCCCTGCAAGCATCGCCCTCGCCCCAGCGCTCTGCGCGCCGCCAGCGCCGCCTCGAGCCCCTCGGTCGGAACCAAGTCGAAGGCCTCCAGCGCCCCCCTCCAGTCGTCCTGCGCCAGCCGCGCCTCGCCCAGCGCCAGCAGCCCCGGCGATCCCACCGACGATTGCCGGAACTTGTCCAGGAACGGTCTCAGCGTTTCAGCCGCGGCCGCGTAGTCCTTCTTGCCATACTCGATCAACCCAATCTGGTACGTCGCATCCGCCGCGACATCGCCCTCGCCGCCCAACTTCAGACTCTCCCGGAAGGCCGCCAGGGCCTCGTCCGGTCGCTGCCTCTGCAGCAGCGCCCAGCCACGCTTGTAGTTCACCTCATCCAGAAAGTCTGCCTGCGGGTGGTCCGTCAGCACCCGCTCATACAGCGCCAAGGCCCGCACGTAGTCCTTCTGCTCATACTTGATCTCCGCCAGCCCGAACATCGCCAACGGCGCCGCCTCGGACTTGGCGTACTTGTCCAGTACCGCCTGGTATCGGCGCTGCGCCTGTTCCAACTGCCCGAGCTGCAAATGCGCCCATCCGCACTCGTACAAAGCCTGTGGCACCAACTCGTGTTCCGGATACCTCTTCAAGAACTCCTCGTAGGCCTCAACTGCTGCCTTGAAGTCCTCCTGCTGCGTGTAGCAATAGCCGATCCGGAACTGCGCCGGGGGCGCTGCCGGTGTGTCCCGGTAGTCCGCCACGATCTTCCTGTACCGCTCCAGCGCTCGTTCCGGCTGGTTCTCCGCCAGATCACATGACGCCAACCCAAACAGCGCGTACGCCGCGGATTCGTCGTTCGTTTTCGAAGCCAGCGCTGCCTCATACAGCGGGCGCGCCGCCGGGCAGTTTCCGGCCCGGTGCAGTGCCTCCGCCACGCGCAAGTTCGCCGCCGCGGCCGCCGTGCTCTGCGGGTGTTCCTGCCGCAGACGCTGCACGGTCGCCTCGGCCGCCTTCAGGTCGCCCTCTTGCGCCGCCAGACCCGCGACCGCTCCCAGCGCCTGCGCCGCATACTCGCTTTCGGGATGCTCTCTCGCCAGCCGCTCGTACGCCCGGCGTGCCCCTTTCGTATCCTGCTGCGCCTCACAGGCCTGCCCCAGAAGATACAGCGCCTCGGCCGCGTGCTCGTCATCAGGGTGGTGCTCCAGCAGCACCTTCAGCACGCGCCCGGCGTCCGCATACTGCTTCTCCGCAAAGTAAAAGTGTGCCGTCTGGTACGCCATCCGCGCCGCCAGCGCCGACTCGGGTGCCTCCGCGATCAACTTCTCCAGCCGCCGTAGCTCCTCCAGCGACTTCGTCTTCCGGTACCGCGTGACCGCCAGCCCGTACTCGGCTCGCGCCCTAACCGCCGGCTCCTCACTCTCCGTCGCTCTCTGGTACGCGCTCTCCGCCCGGTTCAGGTCGTCCTTTTCCAGGTACGAGTCGGCCAGTGCCAGGTAGGCTCGCGGCGCAAACTTGCTCTTCGGCGCCTCGTTGGTCAGTCGCTTGTACGCCTCCAGAGCCCCCGCGGTGTCCTTCAGCCGCCTCCGCGCCGCTCCCAGCCAGAACAGCGCCTCCACCCGCAACTCCGGCGGCCCCTTGTCCGCTATCTGACCGTACCCGGCCGCCGCCTCCTTGTACTTCTCCTGTTGATATGCGCAGTCCGCAGCCCGCAACAGGGCCTCGCTCCGGCTCTGATGCTGCGGGTATTCGCGCACGAAGCGCCGAAACAGCTTCTCCGCCTGCGCCCAGTGCTTCTGTTCGTAGTGGCACCATGCCAGCCCCGTCAGCGCCAGCGGCCCAAACTCCGACTTCTCGCCTTGGTCCAGCACGTCCTGGTATCGCTGAGCTGCCCCTGCGTAATCCTCCTTCGCATACAGCACGTCACCCAGCTTATACCGCGCTCCCGCGGCCACCTTCGACTTCGGGAAGTCCTTCAGCACTCGCTGCAGCAGCGGCATCGCCGCGTCCGGCCGCCCACTGGTCAGCTCGCATATCGCTCCCTTATACAGCGCATACGGTGCCAGCTCGCCCTTCGCGTCCGCCTGGACCGACAGGGCGTACTCCTTCTTGGCCTGATCGTATTGCTGCAGCGTCTGCAGGCTTTCTCCGGCCCAGTAGTGCGCCGCGGCGACCAGAGGGGACTTGGGGAACCTCTGAGCCAGCCCTCTAAAGGCTCCGGCTGCCTCTGCATACTGCTCCTGCCGAAAATGGCACTCGCCCACCCGATACAGGGCTTCGTCTGCTTCCGCGCTCTGCGGGTAATCCTGCGCAACCTGCTCGTACAGCGGGAGCGCTTCCCCGTATCGCTTGAGCTTGTAGTAGCACTGCCCGGCCCGGAACAGCGTTAGCGGCGCATTTGCGTGTTGCGGATGGGCTCGCGCGAACGCCAACAGTTTCTCCGCCGCCGGCTCCCACATCTGTTTCTCGTAGAGGCCGTTGGCGAACTCGAACTCCTTTTCGGCCTTCTGCTCGGCTCCCGTGAGTTCGGGCGCCGTCGGAACCGGTGGTGGAGCGGGTTGCTGGGCTGCCGCCGACGCAGCCCATAGCACCGCCATGGCCAACAATACTGCCCTCTGCCTCAGACGCATTGCACACTCTCCGACCCGCGTACGGGTTCTCGCCTCCGGCTCGCACGCGCTCTCTTTCGGTCTAACACCCGGACTTCCCGAAAGTTTCCATGGGCTACGCTAGGCTTCCTTCGGCCGCCAAACCACGAGTACAACCTTATGCACCTTCGCCATTCTCGTGACCGCCCCGGCCGACGCACTTTGCATCGCCGCCTGGATGATCAGTTGCACATCCACCAGCTCGCCCTCCTGTGAGGCGAGCCACGTGTTGATCTCCTCCGAGAACTCGTTGTCACTCATCTCGAAGGCCTGCGTGAACAACTGCACCCGTTCCTTCACGTGTCTTCCTCCTTCGGCCTCGTGGCAGCTTCGCGGGCCGCCGCATGCCGGAACAGCCACTGCGGAATAACCCACGTCATCCACGCGCCCAACAGGGCATATCGCACCATCAGGACGCCCTCCGACTCCGGCAACAGCACCTTGGGCAGCAAGTATAGCACGCCCAGCCCGACAAGGCCAAGCAGTGCGAACTTCCACCTTTCGCCCCGCTCCACGGCCACCCTAGTGGGTGCGCCGGGAGGACCCCGGCGCGCCGAGTCACTCCGCTGTCGCGCTGTCAAGGCCTCCCGACTTACCAGCCGTTCCGTGCGCCAGACCTCCCCCAGCCCTGCGCCCCACAGCACCCCCGCGATCTTCATTGCCTGGATCGCGAACCCCCCGGCCGCCGCCAGCGCCAGAGGGCCCACCAGAGCCGCCAACGTTCCCCAACCCGGTCCCAGCCGCGCGCCGTAGTAGTCCAGCGCGTGCCAGAGCACCAGAGCCGCCACCAAGAGCCCCAGCCCGATTGCCGCGCCGCCTGCTATGTCCACGGGCCAGTGCAACCCGAGGTAAAGCCGGGATAAGCAAATGAGAATGATCGCCGCCGGCGACACCAACCAGAGCCAACCGCGCCGATAGTGCCACGCCAGGAACCCCCAGAACACCACCGCGCTCTCTGCGTGGCCGCTGGGGAAGGCGAAGCCGCCTGCCGTCCACTTCAGCAACGGGGTAATCTCCTTGGGATGCGCCACAAAGGGGCGCTCGGTGCCGAACACCCCCTTGAGCATGTGATTCAGCCAGAAGTTCACCATCACCACTGCCAGCAGCCGAAACCCCCACCGATGGTTCCCCAGCCAATACAGCACCGGAATGACCGCGAGAAAAGAATACTCCGAGCCCAACATCGTTGCCCCGCCCATGACCACCGTCAGGAGCGGGCTCCGGCTCTCTTGCAGCGCCAGGAGGAAGTCGAGCTGAGACATCGCCCGTCATTTCCCCGTCTCGCCCAGCGGCCGATATGTTTCCGGCTGCTGAGCCCCGATGACCTTCTCTTCCAGGAACTCCTTCCATGTCGCGTGCGTCCACAGTGCGCTCGCCTTCACCAGTGAGCGCGTCGCCTCCTCCCGATCGCCGTGGTGATACAGGAATAGCGTGCGCTTCAATTCCTCCTGCGCCTCCTCCAGCAGCTCTCGCGCCTCCGCGTTGGCGAACGTCCCCTGCACTAGCCCGTACTGCATCAGCGACCGATCCGCCTGGAAGGTCCCCCGTGTCAGGTTCGCCAGGTAGTGCTCTAGAGCCACCCAGGGCGCCTCCCGCGCATACCACAGGAATCGCTCCTCGTCCTCCATTGGCTGCCGGCCCTCGCGTTCCTCCTTCAGCGCCGCCTCCGCCACCTTCCGGCCCAGCGCGCGTGCCTCGTTCCGGGACTCCTCGTAGTACGCGCAGTGCGCCGCCACGCCCCCGACATACCGGAATCCCAGCCCAAAGGCCCACTTGCAGATCTCCTCCCGCGCCAGGTGCTGCATCCCTTGATTGCTCGCGCACGAGATTGAGCTGAAGGGCATTCCGTTCAGCTTTCCGCTCCACAGGAACGGGTAGCACCGCTCCACGAACAGCCGCGAGCCGGCGCTGGGCCCCCAGTTGTGCACTGGGTCGGCAAAGATTAGCCCCTGCGCGCGCAGCAGCCGCTGATAGACGTCCCCCTCGCCCTTGCGGCCGAAGTCGTCGTCCTGCACGCACACGTGCTCCGGGTCTCGAATGCAGGTAAAGCAGCTCCGGCACGGGCCATATTGCCGCTCGTGGCTCCACAGATAGTCAATCTCGGTCCCCGCCACCTCCCGCGCCCCCTCAATCGCCGCCTCCAGCAGCCCCGCCGTGTATCCCCGCCGCCGCCCGCTGAACAGCACCGCCAAGATTCTCGCCATTTGCGCGCCCCTCGCCTCGTGCGGCTTCCTCCTGTGGGAGCGGGTTCATCCGCGACCTTCCCTTTGCGGATTCATCCGCGATCTGTCGGTTGTTGCTTTCGCTTCTTGTGTCCTTTGCTCCTCCCGCAGCGTTACTTACTCCCCGCATCGCGCATCAGCACAAGCAGGGCATCCCACTTCGCGCGTTGAATTACTCTGGCACTATCTCCGATCCCGCGAGGCCTGAGATGACTTCCTACCAGCGCACCTTCGCCCGCCTCGCCGGCGAGCCGGTAGATCGCCTCCCCGCTCAGCCGATCTTCATGCTCTATGCCGCCAAGATCATCGGCCGCACCTATGAGGACTACGTCCGCGACTACCGCGTGGCGGTCGCGGGCCAGCTTGCCATCGTTGAGCAGTTCGGCATGGACATGGTCTCCCTCTGCTCGGACCCCTGGCGCGAGGCGGGCGACTGCGGCACCGAGCTGACGTATTTCGACGCCCAGCCGCCGGCCGCCAGAGCCCATTTGCTCGCCGATAAGTCCGCCTTGGCCCACCTCCCAATGCCCGACCCACGCCGGGGCGAGCGCATGTCCGACCGCATCGCCGGTGCGGCGCTCTTCCGCGAGCAGGTGGGCGGTCAGGTTCCCATCCTCGGCTGGATTGAAGGGCCTGTGGCCGAGGCGGCCGACCTTCGCGGCATCAACGAGATCATGCTCGATCTGATCGAGGACGAGCCCTTCGTCCGCGACCTGTTCGAGTTCTGCACTCAAATGGAGATCGCCTTCGCGCTGGCGCAAATCGAGGCTGGTTGCGACATCATCGGCATCGGCGACGCCGCCGCCTCGCTCATCTCACTGGAAACCTACGAGCAGCTCGCTCTCCCCTACGAGCAGCGCATGGTCCAGGCGATCCAAGCCGCCGGCGCTCGGGTGCGGCTTCACATCTGCGGCGACACTAACCACCTCTTGCCCCGCATGGCCGACACCGGCGCGGAGATCATCGAGCTTGACTACATGGTGGACCTCCGGGCCGCCCGCGAACACTTCGGGCCCGAGGTCGTCATTATGGGCAACATGGACCCGGTCCGTGTGATGGAGCGCAGCAGCCCCGACATCGTGTGGCGCGATTGCGCTCGCTGCCGTCAGGAGGCCGGGGAGCGGTACATCCTCGCCGCGGGCTGCGAGATCCCGCCCGACACACCGCGGGAGAACATCCAGGCGCTGTTTGACTATGCGCGATCAACCACATAGCGAGGCGTGCAGATGCCCAGGTCTCTCCTGATGCTGACCATTCTCGCTGTTGCCGTCGGCGCTGCCGAGCAGCAGCCCCCGGGCCTCCAGGTGCTCATCAGCCAGACGCGCAAGCCGGAGAAAAAGGATAAAGAGCGCCTCGGCTTCGACCGTATTGACCGCAAGGCGGTCCTGGGCAATCTGAAGATCCGGTACGCGGGCTTCGTGAAGCCGGACGAAGACGACAAGCCCATCCAGCAGAAGTACGGCGACCACTTCTTCGGCTGCGACTTCGGCCGCTATCGCGGCAACGGCGGCTGGAACCTCTGGGACTTCCTGCAGATCACGGTCCGCGGGCCCGATGGCAAGAACCACGCGATCATGGGCCGCGAGCGCGCCCTGGGCTTTGCCCGAATGCAGGAGGGCGCGCGGGGCATCCTCGACGCGCTCTGGGAGCTCCCCCGCGGCGCCGATGGCCGGTCGCCGGGCGTGCTGGGCGTGCGCTTCGTCAAGTATCCGCAGGAGGAAAAGTGGTTCTATCTCGAGGTCTGGCTCGACACTCAGGGCTGGAGTCTGAGCAATGTCAGAACCTCCTGCTATCCCTACAACACCTCGAAGGATCCCGCCCGAGCCCGCGAGCGCTGGACCGCCACCCTGACCGGCGACTACAACATGGAGCAGGGCGCCGCCAAGCTCGACCCGGCAACCGAGTGGGCCCTGGCCATGTACAACCATCTCAGCCAGGAGGAGTCCGGCTGCCTGCTGGTGCTCGCGCCCCATGAGATCGCCGGCCTCAGCGCCTCCGGCACATACTCCGTCGCCGCTTCGATCAACCCTCGCCCCGGCTGCACCAGCCTGCGGCTCGCCTACGGCTACTTTGCCGACGAGAACTACCGCCAGGCCCTGCCCAGGTTCCGCCGGGTCGCTCCTGCGATCCGCAAGCGTCTCGAAGAGCTGGACTTCGGCCTCGATCCCACCGAAATCGCCACGGCCAACCTTGACCAGGACGACTTCCAGTATCTGCTTGGCTTGCCGACGCTGCCCGAAAAGGTCCGCCAACAGGCCCGGACCGCGTGGGAGGGATTGCAGCAGCTCGCCGCGCAGGCACACCAGCGCAAGCTCACCCACGGCGAGGAGCGGCGTCTCGCGGACCTCGCGCAGGCCGCCCGCGAAGCCCACCGGGCACTGCGACAAGCCTGGCTCAACAACCTGCCCCTGGACTGACGTGACATCAGAAGTGTGATATGCCGATCCTCGTGGTTCTTAGTCTTGCTGTTGGGAATCTCGCCATTGGCGGCCCGCCCCCGGCCACGCTGGGCGACCCGCCGAAGGTGGCCCTGGGCGGCGAAGTGGCGGAACTGCGGGCTGCCATCGCTCAGGAGCCGACCACACCGGCGAATGCGCGCGAACGCTTCCGACTGCTCTGGGACTGGCTCAATCAGCTTCTCCGCCGCCGGGCCCCGGTGGACGAGGTGCTGCCGAGAGAGAAGGCCTTCCACCTGCGCGCGCTGATCGAGCAGGGCGACCTGAAGACGGCCGCGCCGCTGGTGCAGCAGGCGCTCGAAGGCCTGGACAGAATCGCGCCGGCCGCCAGGCAACTGCCGACCGGCAGCGTCAAGGGCGTCGTGAGCGACGAACGCGGCCGGCCTGTCGCCGGCGCGAGCGTTGAGGTCTACGGCACGCAGCTCGCCACGAAATCCAGTGAAGCGGGCGAGTTCTCGCTTGAGGGCCTTCCGGTGGCCTCGCCCCGCTACATCGTGCGCGCGCGGAAGGAGGGCTTCCTGGAGGCCCAGCAGGGCCGCGTCGGCGTCCGCGAGGGCCAGGCGACAGCGGTCAACCTCACCCTGGAGCGCGACGTGCCCGAGAAGGCCTTCCGCAAGGAGAAGCTGGCCGTCCGCGCGGGCTATCTCCTCCAGCTCGCCGGCGGCGCGCCCAAGCTCTTCCCGCCCCCCAACGCCGTCCTCGATCCGGCGCTCTATCCGGACAAGGTCAAGCCCTTTCTCGAGGCGGGCCGCGGCATTGACCCCAATCACCATGCGGTGCGGAAAGTGGCGCAGGAGATCATCGCGGGCGTGCCCGAGGCTGACCGGAAGAAGCAGACGACGGTTGCGCACGCGGTGTACAAGTGGGTGGTCGAGCATATCGAGTACGACCTCACCAGGAACTTCCCCGACGATGTGACCTGCGGCAACTGGCAGACCACCTTCGGCGGCTGGGGCAAGAGCTTCTTTGACTGGTGCTACGCACCCGCCGAGGTGATTCGCGAGGGTCGGGCCATCTGCATCGAGTACGAGCGACTGGCCGCGGCGCTCCTGCGCGCCCTGCAGATCCCCGCCCGGCCCGCGCCGCTGCGCGCCCATCCGGTGACCCAGTGGTGGGTGCAGTTGCCCGACGGCTCCGGATACTGGGCGAACATGGAGACCTCCGTGGGGCACTCGATCTACCGGCGGACCGGCGATCTGTACGCCAAGTTCCCCTCCGTTGACGAGTCGGCCATCGCCTTCTATGCGCCGGGCCCCGACGCCCCGATCCAC
>JALGUG010000186.1 GCA_029820995.1 Candidatus Zipacnadia bacterium | reverse complement strand
TCGCCCACGCCTATTTCGGAGTGGAAGATCTGCGGCGCAACAGGCGCGGAGCATGTGGTCGCAGCGTAAAGCGCCCGGTATGTATTGCGGCCCAGGTATTCCAACTCGCCGGTGCCGTCCAGCGTTGAGAGCGCGAGGAAGTAGCAGTTGCAGTTGTCCGCGTCGTCGTCGGATCCGTCCAGCAGCACAGGGCCCTCGTCGCCGTAGGTCCACGCGATCCCATCGCGGGAGAACTGCAACGTCGGCAGCGTACGGCCGGTATCATCCGCCACAAATGTGATGCGCACAAACAACGGGCCTCCGGGGGCTTGCCTGGCATAGCCGACCTGGTTCCCGAATTGCGCCAGATTGACGCCGGTCTCGCGTTGTTGCCAGTCGTAGGTCGTCGGGTCTGCTGAGCGAATCCGCATATAGCCGGTGTGCCGGTGGCTCACGACTGCCGCGACGTACATCCAGAAGGGTCGGCGGTCGGCGTCCCACGGCACGTAGATGACTTCCTCATGGTGTAGGCTGGTCCGCGCAGGTTGGTCAATGTTGACAACCACACCGCGCTGGGTCGAAGTTCGTGTCCAATTGGAGCCGTCCTTGCTGGTGAACAACACAATACGGTCAACGCCGGCAGGTTCCATTACACCGGGGAGGTCCACATTGGCATTCGGGTTTCCCTGCACCTGGGCGTACATGTAGAACGTGCCCCTTACCTTTAGCACTTCAGGCTCGAGACAGTTGCCGGCGTACCATACGTCGGGGCGGCCCTCTTCCGCGGGGTTCCACAACTCCGGCCGGTGGCGCGGCATGGTCCAGGTGCCGGCTGCGCCGGTCCGAGAGACGAACTGCAGGATGTGATCGCCGTCGGCGTGAGGAATGCCGCGTCGCAGCCAGCGCCCTCCGCTGTAGAGGCGATACAGGTCCGCGGTACGGTCCTTCATCAAGAAAGGGCTATAGTCGTAGGCGGGTGCGCCGTCGGTGGTGTTGCGGTCCACGGCTGACTGGAAGCCGAAGAAGCGGCTCTCGAGGCGGAGGGCGGCGATTTCCGGCCAGGAAGCGAAATGGCGCTCAGACTGCGGGTGGGCGGGCGGTTTCGGTTCCTGGCCGGTGAGGACCGGTGACGCGAGCAGCATCCATGCCCAGGCCAGGGCGAGGGCCGGGTTGCTGCTGCTTGTTGGTGTCATGGCTTGACCTCCCGGAATGGTATATCTCGGCCAGGCGAAGCTGTTCACCGCAGCATAATCAGTGTGCGGGGACGGATGCGCAGCCCCCCGTTGGCTGGACTCCAGCGGTGCCCCGTTTGGAGCACTTCCACCTGTTCGTAGTTCCAGTCGCCGGGGGTGGGTAGGCGATCCTCGGCGTATTCGTACAGATCATAGGGCCTCTGGGGGAGGCCGCGGAGCTGAGCAGTGACTTCCTTCTCGGAGAGGTTCAACGCGAACAAGACCCGACGGCCCGACGGGTCGGCCAGGGCTGCGGCGGCGAAGTCGCTGAACTGCGGCCTCGTGTTGACGCGCAGCGGCTTCATCCTCGGACGCGCAAAGCGAGTAAACAACGCGTACGCGTAGTAAGAGGGCCGGATGGCCCAGCCCTTGTCTTTGAACTCCCAGAAGCCGAAGTCCATTCGGTTCTGGCCGGGATAGTACATGGAATGCAAGCACCACACCGAACCACCCGTGAAGCCCTCATTGAGGGCTGCGATGCAGGTCCTGGCGCAGAGCAGACCGTAGGAGTACTTGTGCATGGCGGAGGCCTTCCGGTCCGTGTCGCCGGCGCCCTGATCGCGATAGCCGATCTCCCAGACGAAGGCCGGTTTGTAGACGGGGCCCGCGGTAGACATCGTAAGAGGAGCCGAGTACTGCTTCACGACCTTCAGAGCCTGGCTCAGACGGTAGTTGATAACGGGATACTGGGTAACGTCGGGGTATTCGTGGACGGCAAAGAGGCCGAAGTACGGGTCGGCGCGCTGGATGGCGCGGCGGAACCAGATGAGGCCGCCGGACTTGTCGCCGATGATGCGGACATTGCTGAGGCCGGCCTCGTCCAGTCCTTTCCGGAGAAGACGGTTGGCGGAGATGTATGACTCAAAGGAGCCGCCCGTGGACTCGAAGCGGAGGTCAACCTCCCCGGTGATCGAGACATACCGAAGGCACGTAAATCCCTGGTCCTGAATCAGGTGCTTTAGCAGACCGACGTAGATGCTAACCCCTCGTTCGACATTTTGCTCGCTGTATGCGAACTGGTCCTTTGACCAGCCCCAGTGGGCATCGGACAGAAGAACGGTACGGTGGGCCGCTTGATGGGGAGCCAGGACTCGATAGAGGGCACGCATCAGCTCGGTGTCATAGGTGATGGTCTTCAGGTCATGGGCGGGATTGATGGCGTCCCACCAGAACAGGGTGGCGACAACCGCGGGATTGAGTTGGGCGATCCGCCGAGCGCGCAAGGCGAGGTCGTCGTCACTGATACCATGGCGGAAGTTCTCGTCGGTGAAGAAGTACGCATCGTCCTCGACGCCAAATCCCATGAACTGGTCGGTGATGACCTGGTCCGCAACGGAGATCTGGACCCGGCCCGTGTCCACACGCCGAAAGGATTTGAGCCGCTGCAGCTCAACGTGGTCAAAGTACGCCTGTCCCGTTCCGTGCAGCAGCAGGAGGAGGCGGAGCGCGTGCGCACCCTCCGGGATGAAGAGCGCACACTTCGCTTGCACCCATTCCTGTGTGCCGGTAAGGCGTTCCGAGTCGGCAGCGACAAAGCGGCGCCCTGCGGCGTCCACCGCGCCGATGGCGAGGAACGCCCCCGCGCCCCCGGCTACGTGTTCGGTCTTGATCCAACCGGAGAACTCGTACAGGTCGCCGCGTTGCGGAGACGGCAGGTCCCGGTAGTAGTGGTAGAAGGTTACCGCGCTGCCGGGGGGGACAGTAATCTGGGCGCTCGTGCGGCCGGATCGTGAGACCTTGCTCTCCCGGTAGGTGACCTGCGCGCCCTCCATCGCCGGCTTGTACGATCGCCAAGACGCATAGGTCAGCTCCCTGGCCAGGGAGGCATCGTCGGAACAGACGCCGGCGGCGAGCCCGCCAAGGACGAGGAGGAAGGTGGCGAATCTCAGACTGTTCGCGCTTTGGCTGGACTTCATGGCGATTAACTCCTGTTGCCCATGCCGATTGCCTGCTCAGGACGCGACGGGGTTGCGTTCCTATCCATCTTTCGGTCGAGGAAGTCCTGGTGCGGCAGACGCGGCCGGTTCCGCTAGGGCAGTGCGGTGCTGACCGATGCCGGAGACATGGCATGCGCCTTGCCGGAGCTCCCACTTGCCGACCGGAGCAACCCACTCGATGTCACCGGCGCCCCGGAAATCGTCCAAGAGGCTAACCTCCGCCGCACATGCGGGTGCGACCAGTTGAAGCAGGGACACCAGAACAAGTGCCGCTCGCATTGGCTATGGTCATCTCCCTTCGGCTTATCGAGAGCTACTGATGCTGTCTTCGCCATCTGTGCCGGCAGGTCCTCAGTGAAATCCGTAAACTGAGGCAGATGTGCTCTGGGGACGGCAGATGGAGGTGAGACGTAGCGTGAACCCGAAGGTATGAAACACCGATTGGCTGTTTGGAACAGGTGAACTGAGGCCGGCACAAGAGAACAGAGGAATGATGAACGGGCGTGCGTTCGACGTGGTGCGCACGCTAATCCGACCGCAGCGGCTGGGCTGATTTTCGCGGCGAGCGCTGCCGACAGGCTGCACGGCGCGCAGATTACGAACGGAGCGGGAGGTGTCGCTATGACTGGCTTGGTGATCCCCATATTGCTGCTGGCGATGCCCGGGCCGGCCGCGCCGGACCTGTACTGCGGCGAACACAACGTCCAGGTGCTGGACGGCGCATTGCGGCTGGCGCGGCAGTGGGATACCGTCTACGCGGACGGCTTTGAGGATGGACTTGCCGGGTGGACGGTCGAGAACTTTGAGCGGAAGCTGGCCATTGGGCTCGACGAGAACGGACAGACCGGCCAGTGCGTGCTGGTCACGAACCACGGAGCTCGGGGCGACACCGCCTTCGAGCTGGCCTCGCAGCCGATTCCGGTAACCGGGGGTGCCCGGTTCCGTTTGACCTTTTCCTGGCGGGCGAATCGCTCTCTTGAGCGCCTGGCGGGGCACAAGGGCCACTACATGACGCAACTTCAGTGGCTTGACGAAGTACAGCAGCCGCTGGACCCGCTGCCGTTCAGCTTCGGCAAGGCGAGCAAGGAGTGGCAGACCAAGCGCATCGAGGTGGACATTCCCGACAAGGCGGTCGGCGTCGTCCTGCGGTTCGGGTGCGATCATCCGAACATCGCCGACAAGGAGTTCCTGGCGATTGACGACGTGAGCCTGCAGGTCCGGGCGGAGCCGGCGAAGTTTGAGCCTTCGGGGTCCATGCTCTCGCGGCCGCTGCGAGTCACGGGGAATGCCCGGCGGATTTCGTGGGAGGCCGATATTCCCGGCGGGACGGCCATCCGGCTGCAGGTCGCAAGCGCGGCGGATATTGACGGAGGGCCGGGGAATTGGTCGGAGCCGGTCGGTCCGGACGGAACGAAGCGAGGGTTCTTCACGCAGGCGGGCGGCCTGCCGGCGGTGCACGACGGTCGGCCGTGGCTACGTTACGTTGCGAGGCTGGAAACGAACGACCCGACGAAGACGCCGGTGCTCAAGAGCGTGAGTATCGGCACCGTCGCGGATGGACCGTGGAGCGGGCGCGACACGAATCCGCCGATTGTGGCCGAGCGTAGTGCGACACGGACGGGAGACGCCCGGGCACCGCTGTGGTTCCGTCTGGCGGACGAGATCGGCGTGGACCGGCGCAGCCTGCGGGTCCGGCTCGACGGTACGGACCTCACCGCACAGTTGGTCCTGCGGGAGGGCAGGTTCGTGTATCAGCCCCCGAAGGCCCTTGTGCCGCCACCGGCGCAGACGGGGTTGTCACGTTGGCGCATCAAGAACCACCGCCGGGCTTTGACCATCGAGCGGACCGCGCACCGCACGCCCGGTGCGCCGGCGGGGTTGCACATCAGCCGGGAGGCCGGCGAGGTGGACACGGCGTTCTGTATTCACTCGCCGCCGATCCCAGTTGAACCCGGCGCCAAGTACCGGCTATCGTACTGGTCACGGCACTCGATGGATCTGAAGGGCGCGATGAACGGGAAGGGCGGCTACAGCGGCGGGGTGACGTGGCTCGGAGAGCGAGACGCTCCTGTGGGCGAGCGCGCAAGCATCGACTTCGGTGCGGCAGATCCCGAGTGGCATCGTGACAGCTACGAGCTGACAGCTCCGCCAGGAGCCCTGAACGCGCAGATCGCCTTCGGCTTCGACAACCCCAACATCTTCGACGGCGGCTTTGTGGACATCGCCGAGGTGTCTTTGGAGGGGCCGCGGCCGAACCGCGAGAGCGCAGCGCCCAATCTGCACGAGGTGCAGGTCCAGGTGGCGGATTTCGCCGGCAATGCGCTGTCACGGCGGTGGTACGTGCTGATCAGACCACCGCGAAGCACGAACGTGGTGAGTGTGCGGGAGGACGGCGTGGTGCTCATTGACGGAAAGCCGTTCTTTCCGATCGGACTGTATGCGGTGTGGAAGAAGCCGTTCAACGATAACAGCTTCGACAAGGCGTTCAGCGATCTGAAGGCAGCGGGCTTCAACCTGGCCCATACCTACTCAAGCACGAGAGGGCCGGATTTCGTCGAGTTCTACGCGGCCGCGGCACGCCACGGGATCAAGCTCTACGTGGCCTCGGACGCCGGCGCGAACTGCACGGAGGTGGACACGGTCTTGTGGGACGTGGTGCGGGAAGAGGGGCAGCCCGCGCTGCTGGCCTGGTATCTGGCCGACGACACGGCCAGCCACGTCGGTCCCGAGGAGCTGCGTACGGTCAGTGAGGCGATCCACGACATTGATCCGGCGCACATCACCGTGCAGGCGGATGGCGTGGGAAGCCGCCCGATTTCGCGGTACACGAAGTATGTGAACTCAACGGACGGCTTCCTGCCGGAGCTGTACCCCATTCGGGGTGACGGCGACCGCGGCGTACCCCAGATCATTGCGGACCTGGAGACCATTCGGGCCGACCTCGCCGCAGCGGGGACGCGGCGGAAAACGATCTGGGCGATTGTGCAGTACTTCCAGGGATGGGGCTGGCCGCGCTATCCGACGAAAGCCGAGCTGTGGGCGATGAGCTATCTGGCGATCATCCACGGCGCCAACGGCATCACGTGGTACACCTACGGCGGATGGGGCGACAACCACGGCGTTACGGACTCTCCCGACAAGTGGCAGAACATCTGCGAGTTGGCGGGCGAACTGTCGCAACTTCAGGATGTGCTGACTGAGCCCACCGGGCCGCAGCCGCCCGCCCCGGAGATTGTCGGCGGTCCGGAACAGGACGCTCTGGGCTATCCAAGCATCAACGCTCTGCTGAAAGAGCATGGCGGCCGGAGGTATTTGCTCGCAGCCAATTCGGCCGGGGCCGAGGTGAGTGCGCGATTCCGGGTCAAGGCTCCGGGGAAGATCGCTTTGCCCTTTGAGGGCCGCGAGTTGGCTGCCGGCGAGCAGGGCTTCACCGACGCGTTCGCCCCGTACGGCGTGCACGTTTATGTATGGTCACCTTGACGGAGCTCCGTCCCGGCACTGTGGCGTCGAGAGAGTAGAGAGGCCCGTGCTCCGAAGAGGCTGAGGGCGGACTTGGCGGTCGCGGGAAGGATGTGGAGGCGACGGCCTACTGAAACATTCCGGTTGACACGTAGGGCATGGTGTGCTACTTTTCATGCAATCGTGTTACCCACAAAGCTGATGGCGTACTTGGCCGGAGGGAGGGTACTCTAGAGATGCTGCGAGCCTGGGGGAGGGTACTTCCGGTAATCGTAGCGGTAGTGCTGTGTGGAACGCTGGGGGCACAGGAGCAGACGAAGGAGCCGGAGGAGTTCGAGGTGGTAGTCACCGCGACCCGAACGGGAGTGGCGCCCGAGGATGTTCCGGCGACGCTGACGGTGGTGACGCGGGAAGACATTGAGGCATCGGGCGCGCGGAAGATTGATGACGTGTTACGTTTGCTGCCCGGTGTGGATGTTCGGCGGTCTCTGGGGTTCGTACAGATGAGTCCGACGGTGTCGCTGCGAGGCATGGGCGACCAGCCGGGGCGGACGCTGGTGATGATTGACGGTATTCCAGCCAACAAGGCGGATACGGGCAACTTCCTGTGGAACCGCATCAACGTGGACGATGTCGAGCGGGTTGAGGTGGTGCGGGGCCCGGCGTCGGCGCTGTATGGGTCGCACGCCATGGGCGGTGTGATCAACATCATCACGCGCCGGCCGACGAAGCGTCCGGAGACCGACTTCGAGTTTCGCACGGGAACACTGAACACGCAGGAGGCCCGGCTGAAGACCCGGGGGCGCACCGGGAACCTGGGATATGCTCTGACGGGGAACTGGCTGGAGAGCGACGGCTATGACCCCGTGCCGCTCAACAGCGAGGACCGGGACGAGTACGCGATGGCGCGCGACGTGCGAGAGGCGATGTTCAACCTCCGCCTGGCGCCGGACATTGGGCGGAATGGAAACCTGTACTTCGACTATCGGTGGTTCGACGACCACCGGGGCGAAGGGGAACGGATTCAGGATCCGCGGGGCGTGTTTCGCTCCTTTGACACGCAGCAGTGGGACCTCTTGTACGACCAGCGTTCGGGTGACACCGAGTGGTCGCTGAAGCTGTACGACATTGAGGAGAACTACTTCTGGAACCGTGAGCGGCTCCGTCGCGGCAAGTACACGCGGTACGAGGTGGGTGTGGACCGTAGCGAGAAGGGAGTGCTTGCTCAGGCCAGCCACTCGTTCTCGGGCGGACAGCGGCTCACGATGGGCGTGGACTTCAAGCGCGGCGAGGTGGATGGAGCCGACAACTACAAAGAGGGGCGTGACGCTGGGCTCAGCGTGATCAACCAGGGCAAGATGGACCTTCTGGGGGTGTTCGCGCAATATGAGACGCCCTTCGCCGGCGACCGGGGCCAGCTCGTTGTGGGGGGTCGCTTTGACTGGGCGGAGCTCAAGGACGCACGCTACGTGGACGAGACGGGGTTTCTCCCTAATGGACCGCTTCCCGACGGGCACTGGCCGGACGTTGACTGGAACGCGTTCAGTCCGAAGGCGGGGATGTTGTATCGCCTGGACCGCGACACGGACCTGCGTGTGAATATCGGTCGGGCCTTCCGGCCGCCGATCCTGGACGATCTGGTCCGCAGCGGGATCTTCCGGGGGCGGTACTACCGCGCCAACCCGGAGCTCGATCCTGAGAAGGTCTGGAGCTACGAGGTAGGGCTGGAGCACCGCCCGAACGACCGCACGACGCTGCGACTGACGGGATACTACAGTAACGCCGATGATTTCTTCTACGCAATTCTGATTGACCCCGACTTCGATCCCCGGCCGCTGTACGAGCGTCGAAACGTGGCGGCCGTGGAGATCTTCGGTGTGGAGGGCGAGATCGAGCACGAGTTATCGCCGCGTTGGGTGATGTTCGGCAATTTCACTTGGAACAAGTCGCGGATCGAGCAGTTCGAGCGGCTATCGGAGAGTGATCCGGACCTGGGGGGGAAGGACCTCGAGTTCACGCCACGCTGGAAGACCAATTTTGGGGTGCGGTTCCGCGGCGAGCAAGGATGGCGGGGCCAGCTCACCGGACGGTGGGTGGACAAGCGATTCGGCAACCCGGAGAATACGGCCCGGTATGACAGCTACTTCGTGGCAGACGCAGCGGTGAGCAAAGACCTGGGAAAGGGCTGGAGCCTGAGCCTCGAGGTACGCAATCTGTTTGACCGCCGCTTCGTGGAGGGCGACTATCAGGAGCTGATCGGAGGCCGGTGGACGGGGCATACGGACCCGAGTGATCGCACCAGTCCGCTCCTGGGGAACGCGACGCTCGACCCCGGTCGCCTAGCCACGTTGGTTGTGCGGGGAGAATTCTAAGGAACCGGACGGCTTCGGGGGCTGAGGTTTCCCGGGAGGGTCAAAGACATGGGCAGCAGGACGACGCGGATGTTGTTGCTTGTCTTCGCCGCTCAACTGTTGGGTCTCGGTACGAGCGAAAGCTTGGCGGCCGAGGGCAAGTTCTATCTCGTCGGTATGGGGCCCGGCGCGCCGGACCTGGCCACGGTGCGGGCCTTGCGGACGCTGGAGACGGCCGACATCGTGTTCTGCCCGAGCGAGGAGATGGCTCAGCGGTTTGCCGAGCAGTTACGCGGTCGCGAGGTTCGTCAGGTGGATTCGAACCTGTTTCGCTTCTATGGCAGCGATCCGAACAAGCTCCAGGGCGAGGCTCGCGAGACCTGCCGACGCAATCAGAGGGAGCGTCAGCGGGTCATCAAGGAGATCGCACAGGCGGTCCGCGCGGGCAAATCGGTGGCGCTGATGGATGCCGGCGACCCATTCATCTACGGCACCACGTGGTATCTCGAGGAGCTGAGGAAGCTCCAGATCCCAACGGAGGCCGTTCCCGGGCTGAGCTCCTTCAACGCCGCCTCGGCCGCCGTGCAGATGAGCCCCACGTACGGGGGAGACACCAGTTCCGTCATCCTGACCATGGCGGACTGGCCCGGCCGCAAGGACCTCAACGAGGAGCTAATGCGGCACCGGACGAGCATGGTGTTCTTGTCGCGTCTGGTCCCGCAGTTGCGGCGGCACTATCCGGGCGATACGCCGATCGCGATTGTGATGTTCGCCGGCGATCGGGATAAGCAACAGGTGATACAAGCGACGCTGAGCACCATCCTCGGCACGCTCGGCGACCGCCAACTGCCCTTCGAGCATCTGGTACTCGTGGGCAAGTTCCTCGTGGTCGGGCAGGCACGGGCTGACGGCGCGGTGCTGTCCGACGACTAGGGGTCGTTTCATAACGTCAGCGACGAACGACCAACGACAATCGCGCCTGAAGGCGGTCCTACTCGGGTTATGAAACCACCTCCAATCCATTTGAGCTTCTGTCTGCAGGACGGTCGGCTGCAAGTTACAGGGAGAGGCCCTCAAGAGTGACGCGTAACGAGGAACGACTCTGATGAATCGCCAACTACCGATAGCTCTGCTCATTTATCTTCTGCCGGTTACTCTGGCCTCGGCCCACGACCTCTGGATCAACGTCGAGAAGCATACGGTGGACCCGGGTGAGACGCTGAAGATCGCGCCG
>JALGUG010000185.1 GCA_029820995.1 Candidatus Zipacnadia bacterium | reverse complement strand
TGCTCCAGGGCCGCGGCCAGATAGTCCAGCGCGATCGGCCCCACGGCAGGCCGCATCTCATTTCCGTTGACCAGAGTAATCGTCTGTGGCATACAATTGTGGGTTCCCCCTGAGGCGCGCACTGCCCTCCGTGCCGTGCAGGAACAGGATTCCCGCCCTGGTGAGGGAAATCATCGGTCAGGGAGATGAGCGATGATTCTGGACGATTTCCGACTTGACGGGAAGGTGGCTTTGGTCACCGGAGCCAGCCGAGGCATCGGGCGGGCCTATGCCCTGGCCCTGGCCGAAGCGGGCGCCGACGTGGCCATTGTCGGGCGGCGGCTTGCGACCCTGGAGCCTGTGGCGGCGGAGATTGCAGGCCTTGGCCGCGAGGCGCTCAGCGTTCCGGCGGATATGGGCAACCTGGAGGACATCGCAGCGGTTGTTGCTCGCGTGCAGGAGCGCTGGGGGCACATTGACATCCTGGCCAACAACGCGGGTCTCGTGAACCGTGCGCCCGCCGTGGAGTACACGGCCGAGATGTGGGACGAAGTCATGCGGGTGAACATCCGGGGCGCGTTCTTCATGGCCCAGGCCGTGGGCCGAGTCATGATCGAGCAGGGCGGCGGGAAGATCATCAACACGGCCTCGCTGCTGTCAGCCATCGGGGTGCCGTACATTCCGGCCTACACGGCAGCGAAGGGGGGCATTGGCCAGCTCACCAAGTCCCTGGCCGTCGAGTGGGCGCAATACCATATCAACGTCAACGCCATCGCACCCGGGTACGTCCGGACCGAGCTGACGAAGGCGCTCCAGGAGGATCCGGCCCGCAGCGACTGGGTTCTTCAGCGGACGCCGATGCAGCGCTGGGCCGAGCCGGAGGAGCTGAAGGGCGCGATGGTCTTCCTGGCCTCGCAGGCCTCCGACTTCGTCACCGGCCAGATCATCTACGTGGATGGCGGCTGGACGGCGGCCTAAGGCACCAAACGGGAGCGCCCATGTTCCGTCGCGCGCTGGTCGTGGCCTTCTCGGAGGAGGAGTTCGTGGCACGCTTGCGCCTGCTGGGACGGCGTTTGAGCCGCAGCGACCAGGACGGCGTCATTACAGCGGGGCGGGTTGTGCTCGACCTGCGGCACCACCAAGCGCCTCGTGCCCGGGTATGAGGCGCCGGTGTATCTGTCGTGGGCTGTGCGCAACCGCTCCGACCTCATCCGCGTGCCGGAGTATAAGCCCGGTCGCGAGAAGGCGACCCGCGTGGAACTGCGCTCACCGGACCCCTCGTGCAATCCCTATCTGGCCTTCGCGGTGATGCTCGCCGCCGGTCTCAAAGGCATCGAAGAAGAGTACGAGTGCCCGCCGATGGTGGAAGAGAACATCTACGATATGACCGAGGATGAGCGAGAGAAGCTGGGCATCCGCTCCCTGCCGCCCAGCCTGGAGGCCGCCATCGTTCTGTGCGAGCAGAGCGAGCTGGTCCGCGAGGCGCTGGGCCCCCTAGTCCACGACAAACTGCTAGACAACAAGCGCATCGAGTGGGACCGCTATCGCACGCAGGTGACGAGCTGGGAGCTTGAGACCTATCTGCCCATACTCTGACCGCGCCGAGCCCCCTCTGCGTGTTTGAGAGAGGAAGTTGTGCAGGAGTGTTCGTAGCCCGACGCGTCGGCGGCCCGAGGGAAGGTTCCGCTGCTCCCAGAAAGAAGGCGTGAGGCGAGAGAGGAGGCGACAGGATGAAACGCTTTGCTGCTCTGTTGGGGCCATTGATCTTGGCGATCTGTCTGCTCGGCCTGGTCGGCTGCAAGCAGGCCCAGCCGCCTGAAACGACAACGCCGGCGCCGGCGGTGGCGGGACAGCCGACGGAGGCAGCGGCCGAGCCTGCGGCCCCCGCCGAGACGGCCTCGGCCGACAAGAGCGTCGCAGTGGTCATCGCTCCGGAGAAGTTCCGGGACGAGGAGTTCCTCGATACACGGGATGCGCTGAAGGCGGCGGGCTACAACGTGATCGTGGTGTCGCTGCAGAAGGGCACCTGTACCGGGGTCGGCGGAGCGACCGCCGAGGCCGTTGCCACGCCGGACGAAATCGTCCCCGAAACCTTCGCCGGAGTGGCGTTCATCGGCGGGCCGGGCATGATAGCCTACCTAAAGCATCCTGAGTTCGTGCTGCTGGCCAGGAAGTTTCAGGAGGCCGACAAGGTGCTCGGCGCCATTTGTGTCGCGCCGTCCATCCTGGCCAACGCCGGGGTGCTGAAGGGCGTCGAGGCAACGGTCTGGTCGGACAACAAGAGCGACCTGGAGGCCGGCGGCGCGAAGTACAGTGAAGGGCCGGTCGTGACCTCGGGCCGGATCGTCACGGGCAACGGCCCGCAGGCGTCGAAGAAATTCGGTGCCGCGCTGGTGGCGGCGCTGCAGCGCGGATAGTGCCCGATTGGAGAGGACCGTCACATCCCCCGAGGAGAGACCCGACTGCTAGGCGGCTGCGCAGCAGTCGCAAGTATCCGGCCCGTGTGTCTACAGGTTGGGGTCTTTGGGGGGCTGGCCGGGTGCCATTCGGACCAGGAGCACGGGCACTGGTCTCACCTAGCGCATAACCGGACTCGGACGGGATTGCTAAGCGTGTGTGCCACGATGTCCGGAATGCTCTCTTCGGCCCTCACATGGCGATGCCAATAACTCCGCTAGCAGATTGCCGGACGGCCCAGGACACGAGCCCTCTCCCGCTTGACGTAGAGCACCCACTTGTCGAGGTTTCCGCCTTCGGTGGCCACGGAGACGGCGACCTGAGTCTGATTAGATTCTGGTGCTCGTGGGCACTGTGATCCTCGGGCCGGATGGGGCCCCTGGCGTCTTGCTGACGCAAGCCGCTTGTCCCCATCGCGGCCCCTCCGTCATGCGTCTCATGCGGGCCGTGTGTTCAGGGAGGTCCGGGCCGCGTAGGCGTCCCGTTATCCCTCGTCCTTCTGCCGTGCCGGCATGGCCAGGCAGCACAGCGCTGCCAGCAGCGGCACGCAGGCAACCAGCGTCAGCGCCGCATGAGTGCTGAACCGATCGGCGAGCATCCCCAGCGGCGTCGGCAGCAGACCTCCGGTGCCCCAGGCCAGGCCCATGGCAATTGAGGAGGCAACACTCGCCTTCTCAGGGACCACCGCCTGTGCCATAACGATGTTCACGGCGACGGCGGCGTGCAGCATTCCTCCACCCAATGCCAGCAGCGGCAATGCGGCCGAGCCTCTCAGGTGCAGGAAGCTGAGCAGCGCCGGCGTGGCCAGCAGCATGGACCAAAAGGTGACGCGTCGCCGACCAAGGCGGTCCGAGAGATGGCCGCCCAGGAGTCCGAAGACCGCGCCGGTGAAGATGAACAGGCCAATGGCCTGGGCACACTGCTGGAGCGAGGCGCCGCGCTCTTTGAGCAAGACCGGGATGAACGTGTGGAAGGAGATGACGGTGCCGGCTCGGCCGGTGACCACGAGGAAGACCAGCAGCAGCGCGCCCAGATGCGGTCGCAGAGCGCGGCGTGTGCTGCCGCGTTCGCGGTGTACGCTGCCGGGCAGCGGAGGCGCCCAGGCCAGCAGCGCGGCGGCGACCAGCAGGCCGGGAATCGCTGCGACCCACATCCCGCGGCCGCCGAAAGCCGACGTTTCCTCCGGCGCTGAACAAGGACATGCCGAGGCCCTTGGCGCGTCCGCCCACGCTGCCGGCCATCGCCGCGGCCAGGGGGTGAAACAGCGCCACGCCGATGCCGCCCAGTGCGACCGCCGCCGCCGCCGTAGTGTAGCTCGTGACCCGGCCCAGCAGCACCATAAACACCGAGGAGATGACGATGCCCAGTCCCACCAGCCACCGGCGCCCCAGCTTATCCCCCAGATAGCCCCATACCACCTGGCTGTAGTTGCCGCCGAAGGACATAATCGTGGACAGCCCGCCCACCAGGGCCTTCGAAAGCAGTAGTCGGTCAATCAGTACCGGCAGCAGCCCGGCCAGGAAAGCCGCATAGAGGTCGGAGGCGGCGTGGCCTGCCGTTAGCAGCGCGATCTTGCTCCCGTTCGGAGCGGCGGCCTGACTGCCGCGCTCCTGGGGGCGCGCCTCTGACTGCTCCGGTTGATCTGCAATCCACGACTCTTCGGTACGCAACTCTAGTAACTCCCGGCGCTGAAGCTCCGGACCATCTCAGCCATCCACAGGCAGGCCCGGTACAGGTCTTTGACGTTGACCCATTCGTCGGTCGTGTGCACGTCCTGCGGCCCGGTGGAAATGATCGCCGCCTCGATGCCCTTCGCGTTGAACACGTTGGCGTCACTGCCGCCGCCGCTCGTGACGGTTTGCACATGCACTCCAAGCTGCTCGCCCGCCGCGCGCGCCAGACGCACTGTGGCAGCGTCCTCGGCCAGGTGAAAGCCCTGATACGCTCGCTCGACCTCCGGCTCGACCGTCGCTTTCAGCTCCTCCGCGCCGGCCCGGAGACATTCCAGCATGTGTTCTGTTTGCGCCTCCAGCTTCTGCTCATTGTGACTGCGAGCACCAC
Organism: Candidatus Zipacnadia bacterium; assembly: GCA_029820995.1. Lineage (GTDB taxonomy): Bacteria > Armatimonadota > Zipacnadia > JALGUG01 > JALGUG01 > JALGUG01. The sequence goes on along the minus strand of JALGUG010000185.1, from coordinate 9,087 downwards.
CCTCCAGCTCACACCGCTCCGGCACCACGTTCCTGGCGTCGCCTCCGTGGATAACGCCGATATTGGCTGTCGTCTCGTCATCGAGCCGGCCCAGCTTCATCCTGGCGATGCCTTTGCTCGCGGCCGCGATGGCGTTGATCCCCCGTTCGGGGCACACACCCGCGTGCGCGCGCTTGCCGATGATTGTCGCGTTGATCTTGTTCGCGTACGGAGCCCCTACGGTGATCTTGCCCAGCGTGCCGGATTCGGCCACAATCGCCATCCGGGCCCCGAGCTGCGAGTAGTCCAGCTCCTTGGCTCCGGTCAACCCCGTCTCCTCCGCAATGGTGAACACCACCTCCAGCGGCCCGTGCTCCCAGCTCTGCTCCTTCACGTGCCGCAGGCCCATGATGATGGCCGTGCAACCGCCCTTATCGTCCCCTCCCAGCACCGTCGTGCCGTCGGTGCGGATGACGTCGCCTTCCAGGACGGGTTTGACGCCTTCGCCGGGCGCCACGGTGTCCATGTGTGCGTTCAGGAGCAGTGGCGGCGCATCGCTGGTGCCGGACAGCTTGCCGATCACGTTGCCGCAGTCTCCGCCAATTGCCTCGTGAGCCCGGTCCCGTGTGACCTCAAAGCCCAGCTCCGCCAGGTCCCGCGCCAGAACTTGGGCCACGGCGCCTTCCTTCCCCGATAGGCTATCAACCTGAACTAGCTGCAAGAAGTAGTCACGCACTTGCTCAAGGCTGATCATGGTTCCCCTCTGGTCCTCCATAGCGTTCGCGCACGAACCTGAGTGCCTCCTCCGGCGTCTGCAGTTCTCCCTCCACCTGTGCCTCCGCTACGGCCTCCAGGATCTCGCGGAATAGCGGCCCGGGCTCAAGGCCAAGTCTGTCAATCAGGTCTCGCCCGGTGAGCAGCCGAGGCTTACGCTCCGCGGGCTGGACTGTTTCCCGATGGACGCGGCGCAGCTCGCGGTGCAAGGTCACGAACTCCCGGTAGGCCCCCGGTCGCATCAGCGGGCCGCGCGTGGCCCGCGTGTCGGCGACAGACAGGAGCAGGATGCCGTCTGCGTGTCCCTGCGCCGCGCGGTAGAACCGTCGCACTGCGCGAGCTGAAAGCTGGGTCCCGCCACCCTGTGGCAGCATGTGTAGCGGACGCAAATGCAGCTCGACCACCTTGGCAACCATCTCAGTCTCCCGCTGTCCGCACGCCAGGCGCTTCATCATGCCCCGGACCATCGCCGCCCCCCTCTCGGCGTGCCCAAAGAACCTCGTGCGCCCGTCCGCTTCGAGTGACTTCGTTACCGGCTTGGCCACATCATGCCACAGTGCGGCGAACTTCAGCCAGGCCCGGTGTTCGTTCTCGTCGAGGTACTCGCGTAGTCCGGCGGCCTCCTCCCCATACAGATCCTCCAGATGCCCACCGACCCAGTCTAACTCCTCCAGCGTCGCGACGCTATGATCCCACACATCAAGGTGATGGAAGCCGGGCTGATCCACGCCCTTCATCGGCAGCGCCTCCGGCCACAACACTTCCACCACACCCGCCTGGTCCATTAGGCGAATGAGCGGGGCGGTGTGCAGGGCGGCAAAAAGCTTGACTAGTTCCGCGCGGGTACGCTCGGCAGCAACCTCGGTCAGTCGGCCCGCGCTCGCGCGAGCCAGAGCCAGCGTTCCGGGCTCGACCGAGAAGCGCAATTGCCCGGCGAAGCGGAAGGCACGCAGCACGCGCAAAGGGTCGTCTTCGAAGGCGTGCCGCCCGGCGGCGCGGATCGTCTTGGCTGCCAGGTCCTTGCGTCCGCCGAGCGGGTCTATCAGGCGCCAGTCGGGCCGGTCTGCTTTCGGCGGCGCGGCCGCCATGGCGTTGATCGTCAAGTCGCGGGCGCGCAGGTCCTGCTCGATGGTCTCGCCGCGCAGTTCCGCGAAGTCCACCGTAACGGGTCCGGCCGGCCCGCGGAACGCCACTCGGGCCATGCCCCACTCCTTCCGCCACGGAACGTAGGTTCCCCCCGTCTTGGCCGCGAACTCCCGCGCGAAAGCGGGCGCATCTCGCAGCGCCACATCCACATCGCGCAGTTCGCGCTCCTGCAGCAAGTCGCGCACGCAGCCGCCGACCAGGAACACCTCCCGGCCTGTGGCCGCCGCGAGGTCAAGCAGATCGCGGACCCTGGCCGAGCCGCTCAGGGCTCGCTGTTGTGCCGGCGAGAAGGAACTGCTGCTCATCCCACGAACTTCCTGCCTACGGCCTTCTTGCGAGGCTATTCCTGCCCATGCGGCCATTCCCTGCCGGGCGCCAACGCGGACGTGATCGGGCTTATGTATCGTGGCTCGTGCCGATTCTGCTGCTTGCGGTAGCGTTGCCTTGCCGTGCTGCGCCCGAGGTGGACCTGGAGGCGCTGTTTGCGCCACCGTCGGACGAAGAGCAGGCAAGCGTGTGGGACAGCTTTGCGCCGGAGGTGATCGGAGAGGACCTGCAGGTGGGGCAGCTTATCCGCGGCGCTCCGACCTGGGCCGCGTACGAGATGAACTACAAGTCCGGCGAGCTGACGCTGCAGGGGCTGGTCATTCTGCCGGCCAAGAAGGGCGAGCATCCCGTGCTCATCGCCAACCACGCGGGCCTAAACGGCCTGGTGCTCGACTCACGCTACACGGCGCTCGCGCATCAGGGCTACGTGGTAGTCGCCTCCGCCTATCGCGGGGAATGGGGCATCGCGGCCGTGTCCTCCGGCGAGGTGCAGGTCGCCGAGGGTGAAGTGGACGACGTGCTGGCCCTCGTCACCGCCGCGCGTGAGCTGAAGGCCGCGGACCGCACCCGGTTCGGCATGATCGGCGCCGGCCACGGGGCCTGGATCACGAATCTCGCCCTGCTCCGCACCAAGGACCTCCGCGCCGCAGTCTCTTTCTATGGCGTCTCGGATTGCTTCGACGCTGATACCTTTGGCCCGTTGATCGAGCGGAATATGATGCGCCCGCCTCGGGCGGAGGCTTCTCCCCTGACGCACCTCGTGGACCGCTGGCTCACGGGCCCGCTGCGCGAGGGAGCAATGACACTGGCACAGGCTCGCGAGGCGATGCTACGCCGCTCGCCGGTGTACTTCGCGCAGCACGCCCAGTGCCCCCTGCTGCTGATCCACGGGGAGCAGGACGAGGTCGTCCCCGTAGCGCAAAGCGAGAAGTGGGCTGCGGCCTTGCAACAAGCGGGCAAGAAGTGTGAACTGGTAACCTACCCCGGCCAGGGGCACGGATTCGACCGCTGGCCGAGCCGCGCGTCGCGCGAGGCGTGGCGGAGAGTGATGGCCTTTCTCGACGAGCACGTCAAGCACGCGGGGAAGAAGGCCAAGGACAAGCCGTTGCCGCCCGAGGTCCCGGACCAGCCCTCGGCCGCACCGGAATAGGCGAAGGAGGACCGACTGATGTTGGTAGACAGCGTTCTGGATGCCATCGGCAACGTGCCGATGGTTCGGGTGCAGATGGCGGATGGTACCAGCATCTTCGCGAAGGCGGAGCTCCTCAACCCAGGGGGCAGCATCAAGGACCGCGTGGCCAAGCACATGTTGCTGGAGGCGCAGAAGGAGGGGCTGCTTAAGGCCGATTCGATTATCGTCGAGCCGTCCTCGGGTAACACGGGCATCGGTATGACGCTAATCGGCGTTCAGCTCGGGTACCGCGTGATCATCGTGATGCCGGAGAACATGTCGGAGGAGCGCAAGAAGATCATCCGCGCGCTCGGGGGAGAGCTGGAGCTGACGCCTTGCGAGAGCAGCCTGGAGGGCGCCGTCAAGCGCGCGGAAGAAATGGTGGCTGCGGATTCTCGCATGTACATGCCCCAGCAGTTCGAGAACCCGCGCAATCCGGAGGCGCACTATCTGACGACCGGCCCCGAGATCTGGGAGGACATGCAGCACCGCATTGACGCCTTTGTGGCGGGCGTAGGCAGCGGCGGCACTCTGCAGGGCGTTGGGAAGTTCCTGCAGGAGCAGGATCCGAAGATTCGACTCGTCGCCGTCGAGCCCGCCAATGCTGCAGCCCTGCTGGGCCACGAGCCCGGCCTGCACCAGATCCAGGGCATCGGCGACGGCTTCGTGCCGGCGGTGCTCGACACCGAGATGATTGACCAGATCGTGACCGTCACCGACGAGGCCGCGATCGAGACCACCCGCGCGCTGGCCCGAGAACAGGGTCTCCTAGCCGGCACCTCGTCCGGCGCCAATGTTTGGGCCTCGCTGCAGGTGGCCAAAGAGCTGCCGCCCGGCGCCCGGATCGTCACCGTTCTCCCCGACCGGGCCGAACGCTATTTCAGCACCGCATTGATTTGAGCAACAGCTCGTCGGTGCGACGTGACGACGACCTACGAGGGGATAGCATTGGATCTACTTGCCAATCGGACTGTGTCGAGACTCCTGAGGAGCGCCTGGTTTCCCCTGATCCCCCAATTGGCTCTGCTGGCCGCGTTCATCGTACTGGTCGTACATGGCTGGTCCGTCAACACCTCTGATCCCGGTTTCGCGAAGACCTTGCGGAACACCAACCTCGCCAACCTGCTCGTGTGGTGCTACTGGTGGCCGGTGATGGTTGTCGTGCCGGTGCTGCTGGGCCGGGTCTGGTGCATGGTCTGCCCCATGGAGCTCGTCACCTCTGCCGCTAGCCGGGTGGGCCTCAAGCTTCGGTTCCCCAAGTTCCTGCGGAACGGGTGGTTGGTCGCGGTTCTGTATGCGGTCGTCGTCATTATCGGCATCCACGGCTTTCAGATCCATCGTGTTCCGCACCGGATGGCCGTGTTCATGTTGATCCTGCTGGCCTTGGCGCTGACTGTCGGGTTGCTGTTCCGGCGTCGGCCCTTCTGCGCGTGGGTTTGCCCGGTGAACCACCTCCTGGCAGCGTATTCGCACTGTGCGCCCCTGGAGTGGCGCGTGCGGGATCAGCAAGTGTGCCGCGACTGCGAGAACAAGGATTGCGTTGCCGGCGAGAACCGCGACAAGTGGCATGGGCGCGCCTGCCCGAACAACCTGTTCCCACCGCGCCTGTCGCACAATGGTGACTGCATTCTGTGCACCCAATGCCTCAAGGCCTGCCCGAACGGCAATATTCGCTGGTCCACGCGCCCCTTTCTGGCGGACCTATTCTCCCGGGCCGAGCTCCCCGTACCGGTCGTCGGCTTTGTGCTGTTGGTGTCGGGATTCGTGATCTACGAGCTGCTGACGGAGTGGGCGCCTTCGAAGTCGCTGCTCCTGGCGGCGCCGCGGGCATTCAATGGAGCGCTGGGATTGAGCGACACCTGGTTCGCCGGTCCGGTCCAGGCCGTTCTGTTGTTCATCCTGCTCCCGCTCGTGCTGTGGGGGCTACCGGCGCTCGTCAGCCGGGCTGTGGGCGGCGTCAGCTCATTGGGGGCGTACTTCCAGCGTTATGCGCTGGCGTACATCCCGATCGCCGCCAGCGGACACATGGTCAAGGCCGCGCAGAAGAGCATCAGCCGGCTGGGGTACATCGCGCACGCGCTGGCGGACCCGGCGGGCGTGCGAACGGCGGAGGCCATCGTCTCCGGTCAGACCGCCGCCCCGCACCCGCCCGCCTTCTTGATCGGGCCGTTCATGGACGTGTTCGCGCCGCTGGTTTTGCTGCTCGGCCTCGGGGCCGCCGTGGCGGTCGTCGCTTCGCTGCACCGTCGCCACCCTGTCAGCGGCACCATAGCGCGGGCCATGCCGTACTTCGGCGTCGTCCTCCTCGGCGGCGTTCTCGTCGTCTTCGCGGTGCTCTGGCGGCTGACGTCCTGAGCGGTCTGACTGATGGCTTCAAGACGCGCACAGGGAGTGGAGCTGACATGAGAACACCTCTAATCCGGCTCTCGGCACTTGTATTCCTGGGGCTGATTGCCGCCGTTGTGACTGTGGCCAAGCCGCTTGCTGCCGGCTCCGCGCGGATCACGATACTGTCACCGACCCTCGTGCGGCTGGAGCACTCGCCGGCAAAGGAATTCGTGGACGATACCACCGTGCTCGTTCGTACTCGCAACTGGCCCAAGACGGCCTATCAAAGCTGGAGAGAGGAGGGCCAACTCCAGGTCAAGACGGAGGCGCTGCAGATCCGCTACAAGATCGGCGGCCCCTTCGATGCCGAGAATCTGAGCATTGCGTGGAACTGGCAGGGCCGGTCCGGCCGGTGGTCGCCCGGTCAGAAGGATGAAGGCAACCTCGGCGGCACGCGCGGGGCGCTGGACGGCATTCGCGCGGGGCACTTGCCTCCGCTGGGGCAGGGCCTGCTCAGCCGCAGCGGCTACACGCTGCTCAGCGATACGACGCCGCTTTGGCCCCCAGGGGAGTGGCTTCGCGAGCGTCCCGATGACGACGCGCAGGACTGGTATTTCTTCGCCTACGGGCACGACTATGCTCGCTTCTTTCGCGAATACACGCAGCTCTGCGGCAAGGTCCCGCTGCTCCCCCGGTATGCCTTCGGTGCGTGGTACTCCCGCTATTGGGCGTACACCGCCCAGGAGGAGCGTGCGCTGGTTGAGCGCTTTCGGCGGGAGGGAATTCCGCTGGATGTGCTGGTCATTGACGTGGACTGGCACAAGTACGGCTGGGAGGGCTATGACTGGAACACGGAGCTATTCCCCGATCCCAAGGGCTTCCTGAAGTGGGTGCACGCGCAGGGCCTGCGAGTGACGCTCAACAACCACCCGGGCAGCCCGCTGCCGAAGGAGGACTCCCATCACGCGGCCGCCTGTGCCATGGCCGGCGCCGATCCCGCCCAGCCCCTGAAATGGAACTTGGCCGACGAGCGTCACGCCCGGGCCTTTCAGGAGGCCGTCCACTGGCCGCTAGAGGCCATGGGAATTGATTTCTGGTGGATTGACGGCGCCGCGCGGTCACAGATGAAGGGCCTGAACTCGGCTGCCTGGTGCGCCCGGACGTACTACGACGGCACGCAGCGCCGCACGGGCCACCGGTCGCTGGTCTTCAGCCGTTACGGCGGCCTGGGCCAGCACCGTTACCCGACCGGATTCTCCGGCGACGTTCACTCCCAGTGGGAAGTGCTCGCGTACGAGGTCCCCTTCACCAGCCGCGCCGGCAACGTGCTGTTCCCCTATTGGTCTCACGATATCGGCGGCTTCATGGGCGACAAGCTCGATCCGGAGCTGTACGTGCGCTGGTGCCAGTTCGGTGCACTGAGCCCCGTTTTGCGGCTCCACAGCAATCACGGCATCCGCGAGCCGTGGGCCTACGGGCCTGACGCCGAGCGCATCGTGCGCGACTTCTTCAGGCTGCGCTACCGCCTGTTCCCGTACCTGTATACCGCTTCCGCCGAAACGCATCTCACCGGCCTGCCACTCTGCCGGCCTCTGTACCTGGCGTACCCGGAGCGCGAGCAGGCCTACGGCAACGATCAGGAGTACCTCCTGGGGCCCGATCTGCTAGTTGCCCCTGTGACCTCGCCCGGCACAGACGGCGTCGGCGCGCAATCCGTCTGGCTGCCGCCGGGGTTCTGGACCGACTACTTCACGGGCGAGGTCTATCGGGGGCCGCGGCTCATGCGCTATCGGTGTCCGCTGGATCGCGCGCCGATGTTCGTACGGGCCGGGGCTGTAATCCCGCACCAGCCGGACACGCTCAATCTCTCTCAGCTCCCGGAGGGCCCCTTGACGCTGCAAGTCTTTCCCGGCCCGGCCCAAGTGTCCCGGCTGTACGAGGACGACGGCCTGAGCCTGGACTATCAGAAGGGCGCCGGGGCGTGGACGGAGCTGCGCTGCCGGAGCGAGGGGGACCGAGTAGTCGTCAACGTCGGCGCCACAGTGGGGGAGTTCAAGGAACAGCGTGAGCAGCGGGCCTACGTGGTGCAGGTGCGCGGCGTGACGCGGCCGGGGCAGGTGCTGGTTGAGGGACGGCGCGTCGGCCGGGTCGGCTCGAGGCGCCAGGTTGAACAGCGGCAGAACGGCTGGTGGTTCGATAGTGATCGCGCGGAGGTCTGGGTCGGAGTGCCGGAGCGGTCCATCCGGCGCGGCTTCGAAGTGGCGCTCGCGGGCGTGCGCGGGCCTGAGGCCTTGATCGAGCGCACTCGCACCGCTCGGCTCCTTGCCTGTGCCCGCGCTGCAAAAGGGCTGGCGGCCGGTGCGCCTGAGGCAGTGCAGGCGGCGCTGGATAAGCTCATCCAGGCCGCCGACTCAGCCCGACGAGCCCTCATGGAGATGCCGACGACCGAGGCCAAGGCGCGTGCCCGTGAGGACCAAGTGCGCTCTGCCTTTCGGCAGGCCTGGACTGCCGTCGCGCGAGCCGTGCCCGAGGGGGACCGGCGCAGCGACATCCTGAGGGCCCTGGCCGGGCTGATGGCCGGCGCCGAGCTCCGACCCGCGGGCAAGACGGGCGCGCTTGAGGTTGCGACCTCGCTCAGTGCCGCCCTGCCGCTGGCGGGCGTGGAGGTCCGGGCGGACCGGGCTTCTCCCGAAGGCTGGAGCCTCGTGGGAGAGGCAACCGCCGAACTGGAGGGCCTGAGCACCGGAGACGAGGCCCGGTTTTCCTACAGCGTCAGACCGGGCGACGATTGGCAGGCGCCGCTGGGCGAACTTGTTCTAGGCGCTCGGTTTAACGTGACCTGGCAGAACGCGACAGTGCCCGTCGCCGCCGAGACGAGGCTCGACTGCAGCTACGTGCAGCAATTCTGGCTGATCGGCCCCTTCGACGATCCACAGCGCCAGGGCGTGAAGACCGTCTGCCCGCCCGAACAGAAGCTGGACCTGAAGGCCGAGTACCAGGGCAAGCAGCAGCGCGTCAAGTTCTCGAGCGCATGTATGATCCCCACGAGTTCGCTATCGCATACGCCGTCGCGTTCATCCTTTCCCAACGCGAGCAAGATGCGCTGCTCTCCATCGGCACGGATGACGGCTGCGTCGTCTGGCTGAACGGCGAGGAGGTCCTCCGCCATCCCGAGCCCCGCCCGCCCGAGCCGGGTCAGGATCGGGTGCCGGTCAAACTTCGCCGCGGCGTCAACACGCTTCTGCTGAAGGTCGTCCAGGTCCGCGGGCAGTGGGGACTATACGTCCAGGTCCTCGGCGCCGACGGCGGACCGGCCACCGGGCTCAAGACAACGCTGACGCCGCCGGGCTAGAAGCTGTTTT
>JALGUG010000184.1 GCA_029820995.1 Candidatus Zipacnadia bacterium | reverse complement strand
ATCAGCCTCCGCTGCTGCTCGCCGAAGGTGTCCCAGTCTTCGTTCTGCACGCGCGCGGCCTCGTTGTACGCAAATAGCTCGGCCGCCTTCTGCACCTCGTTCGTCTTCATGTACTCCACGAACTTCTTCGCCACGGCGCCCGGTGTGTTCTCGGCCACGCTCGTTTTCTGCCCGCAGCCGACCAGCGGCGCCAGACAGGCCGCCACAGCAATCAGACGGGCCCAGGAGGCCGGAAGCCAGAGGCACGGCTTCACCATATAGCTGGGTTTCGGCATCAAGTTCTCACCAACTCACAGCGCGTTATCACCAGCGACAGGACGCTCGCAGCGCGCATGATACACGCGGACGTCGTCAGCGGCAAGCCCCCGGCACGCAGCGACATCAGGTCGTTCGGAGGGGCCGTGATGGGGTAGGGGCCCCATCCGGCCCACACTCACCATCACGATGCCGGCCTCTTCGCCACGAAGAAGATCCGATTTGACCATGCCGTCGGCCGCCGCATGGTGTAGGCGTTATAGGTAGCCAGAACCTCCAGGCCGGCGGCTTTCAGCAGCCCCTTGACTTCGCTCGGCCGATAGCCCCGCTGGCAATGAACCTCCTGGAACTCCTCTTCGCGCCCGCCGGCTCGCCAGCGGAACCACATGTCCACGCGGCAGATGCTCTTCTTCGCATCCCACTGGCTGCGCCAGTCGTACGTTAGCGGCGCCCCGGACCGCAGATTGTCCTGCGTGAACAGGCCGACCTTCAGAGCGCGGATGGTATTCAGGTCGAAGATGAACGTTCCGTCCGGCACAAGCGCACGCCGAACGCCCTCGAAGCACTCCCGCAGCTTGTCGGCTTCGAGGATGTAGTTGAGGCTGTCATACAGCGACACCACGAGATCGAAGTGTTCCCGCAGGCCCAGCGCAGCGGCGTCCATCACAGCCAGCGGCAGCCGTCGGCCGGCCTTCCGGGCTGCGGCGCGGCCCTGCTGGATCATGGCCTCGGACAGGTCCACCCCAAAGACCTCGAAGCCCCGGCGCTGCAGTTCGAAGCCGACGCTACCGGTGCCGCAGGCGAGGTCCAGCACGGTATGCGCCTGCCTCTCGTGCCGCCGGAGAATATCGCAGATATAGTCCACCCAGCGCTCGTACGGCACGCCTCGCATCAGGATGTCGTAGTACCGCGCCACCCGACCGAATTGCGGCGAAACAGGACACTTGTCGTCGGAACGTTCGGAGGCCATTTGCGGTGTCAGTAGGCGCCGATTTGCTAGGCACCGATCTGCTTCAGCAGTCCCTGGAGCGCCCGGACCGCCCGTTCGCTGCCTTCCACGGGAGGCTTGAAGTGAGTCTCGACCACGACGAAGCCGGCATAGCCGTCCGCCTGCAACGCGCGGAGCTGGCCCGGCCAGTCGGCATCGCCCTCGCCCGCCGGGACGCATTGACCTTTGCCGTTCGTGCGGCGGTAGTCCTTGACATGCACGTGGGCGAGGTACGGCTTAACATGGCCGTAGCCTTCGGGGAAGGGCTGCTCCCCGGTGTGCAGGTCGTTCCCGGGGTCCCAATTGATGCGAGCCGCCGGATGCCCAAGGGCCGCTACAAACCGAGCCAGTGAAGCGCCGGTGCAGGCAAAGCAGATGGGCTCGTTCTCGATGGCGATGGTCAGCCCCCGCGCCGCAGCGCGCTCGGCCAGGGCGCGGAAATCGTCCACAACCTGTTCCGGGTAGTCATCCACGCCCTCTTGTTCGCCCCTCACCGGCGGGAAGACTACCATCGTCTTGACGCCCAGCGCCTCGGCCAGATCCAGACACTGTTTCTGCAGGTCGCCGCGGTGGTCCGCCATCTCTTTGCTGTCCAGTCGCACCTTGAACAGGCCGGGTGAGATCGAGGAGAACTCAATCCCGTGGTCGGCTGCAGTCTTCCGAAGCTGCTCGAGGTCTTGCTCCTTCATGCCGCGTGGGGCCCGCTGCCCCTGGTAGCCCCGCAGCTCGGCATAGTGCACGCCCCACTCTTCCAGGTAGCGCGCGGCCACGCCGAAATCCTGGCTCACTTCATCGGACAGAATGGATACCTTCATCGGCCCGGACTCCTTCGAGTGGCGAGCCCCCTGCACCGCCGAGCTCAAAGCCTCAGAGCCACGGTCCGAGCGTGCGGTGCGACGGCTCATTCAGCGTTGACATAGGCGAACTGCACGTACTGGCGCGGCAGGCGGCTTGCCTGCTCCGGCCACACATTGGCATTCGGCCCCTGGAACTGGCGGGGCCAGGTCCCCTTGGCAGCGACCATGAACCGGTTCCGGCGCCCCGGTGAAGCATTCGGAATCGCGACGTCGAATCGCAAGACATAGACGGCGCGGGGATTAAGAGTCGGTATCTGCTGGGTCGCGTTGGCCGGGAGTGTCACTCCCACGGTCTTGTAGAGACTGACCTCAACGTCGTTTAGCGTACTGTCGGTGCGATTGGTCACCGCGACACTGATAGTGAAGCGCTGACCCAACGCCGCCTGGCGGGGCGCTTTGACCTTCAGGGCGATAGGGTACAGCCCCCAGTTGTTCCGCAGCTCGCTGGCCGCCGCCGCGCCGGCCAAGGCCCACTCGCGGCCGCCGTATGGTCCCGTCTTGCCGCTGATGATCCGACCGACATCATGCACGAAGATGCCTCGGGCCTTTTCCCCCCGCATCATCATCGTGGTGCCCACCCGCAGGCGCCGATAGAACTCCTCCACCGACGTGCGCGGCTGTCGCATTCGCACACCCGGGCGCTCCTGATGCCAGTCGTCGTCCACCTGGTCGCCCACCAGCAGATTCAGCTCTCCCGGCTGTGCATAGCCCTGCCAGTGCTTCACCGCAAACTCGAAATGCCGGCGACTCTCGGCCTGGTAGAGCATGGCCCCACAATAGTCCATCCCGGCATCAGCAAACATATACGGGTCCTGTCCGTGTTGAGTGCCGTGCTTCCAGCTCAGGATGAAGCACCACACGGGCTTCTTGACCCGAGCCCCCCGGCAGATGCTGCGCACAATGCGACTCGTCCGGTGGGCCCGCCACCAGTTCCACCGCTCGTAGAACTTCGGGTCGTCCTTCCATTCCACTTCGATCTTGTGGGCCATCCACAGCATGCGCCGGTTCTTCGACCAGCTCTTCCACTCGTCAGGCACTTCCAGGCCCATTTGCTCCACGACCAGGTCGGCAATCTCGTAGCCGCGCTCCGCCCGGATGTAGTCCAGGCCCAGATGGTCAATGTTGGGGTCAGCGTTCCACTCCGCGAATAGCTCCGCCAAGTGCCGGGGTCGCTGCTGGTCCAACAGTGACACGAACGACCACTCGACAATCCGCTGGGCCGTCCGCTCGGCATCAAGCGCATACCGATACGCCTCGGGCCGACCGCCCGGCTGTCGCCTCACCCGATAGGCGATGGCCCAGACACCGAAGCGGAAGCCCTCCGACTTGGCCTGCCGCGCGATTTGCGGAATGGCTTCCAGGGTCCCGAGGTGCCAGGGCTTGTCCTGGTCGTCCCCCCGTTCGGCCCGGGGCACGTTGCTGGTGCCGCCCAGGAACCAGACCGTGTCTGCGCCGATGAAATGAGCCCAATCCAGTACCTTGTGCCAATCGCCCTTGCTCCCGTCAGGCCCCACCAGATAGTCCCCGCGGTCCAGGAATACCGGCTGCTCGTATGTGGCGATGCACGTGCCCGGAGCAAGGTCCCGCAACTGCCGGCCTTCGATCCGGAATTGCGCGAAAGCGCGGCAATTGCCCTGCCCCTGAAGCTGCTCGCGCGGGGTTCGGCGTCGGTGGGTGCGCCGCGCCTCCTGATCGCGCCTGCGCTGCTCCTCCGGCGTCTCCCAGGCCCACAGCTTGGCAGTCAGCTTCGTCTCCGCGACGATAGTATACTCGCCGCGTTCTGCGTGCCACGGAATGGGCCAATAACCGTGCCATCGCTGAATCTCGGGGCGGTACTTGACCGGTACTTGCTTCAGACCCGCGACACCGGAAATGCGCTCCCCATTGTGCTCGACCCACACCGCGGGGGCCTTCCCCGAGATAGCGAGGCCCCTCTGATCTACGAATTCCACGGTCACTGGAACCAGGTCATACCGCTGGTAGGTGTCCGCGCTGATCGTCAGGTTCAGCGGGAAATAGGCGCTGGGGGCAGGCGCCAGCGGGGCTGGATGGCGCCACCTGCGCCACAGGCGAGGGCCCAAGATAGCCACCAGCACAGCGAACATCACGAGCACCAGCACGACGGTGCAGCAGCGAGATTCTCGCCGCCGCCGCGCAGTGCGGTAATCAAGGCCTGGCCCCTGGACTTCGAGAAAGATCTCCCGCCGGTTCATGTGCGTCCCGCGCCCCTGGGGGATGTTGGCCTGATGGCGTCGTCTCGTCAGCCACTAGTTCGACATGGCCGGGTCGCTTTCCTTGCTGCGGCACGCTGCCGATGCTCGGCAGGGCAAGAACACACGGCGGATCAGGAAATTGTGTCCAGCACCTCGGCGGTCTGCTGCAGGGCGCCGTCGGCCGCGGCGGCGACCTGCTCGACCTGCTCCTCCGAGATGACGGCCGGGGGGGCAAAGCGCACTACCTTCGGGTTGTTCAGGCCATAGGCAGCCAGGACCCGGCGCTGAACGAGACCGGCAATGAACAACCCGGCGATGTCTGCGTCGGCGAACTCCACGCCCACCAGAACCCCTCGTCCTCGTACGTCCAGCACAAGCTCGGCAAAACGCTCCTTCAACTCCTGCAGGCGACCTTGAAGCTGCGCCCCGCGGGCCGCCGCAGCGTCGCACAGATTCTCCTCTTCGATCACCCGCAGCATCGCCACCAGAGCCGCACACGCCAGCGGATTCCCGCCAAAGGTGGAGCTGTGGATCAGGGGATTCTCCGCGAAGACCTCCCAGAGCTCCGCTCCGGCCATAAAGGCCCCCGCGGGCATTACACCACCGCCCAGAGCCTTGCCCAAGACCAAGATGTCCGGCTCCACGTCGCACCACTGGCACGCAAACCATTTTCCGGTCCGCGCCAGACCGGTCTGAACCTCGTCCAGAATGAGCAGTGCGCCGGCCTCACTGCAGATCTCCCGCGCGGCCGGAAGATACTCGTCCGGAGGAACGATAATGCCGTTCTCGCCCTGGATTGGCTCGAGGAGAACCGCCGCCGTGTCCTGGTTCACGGCGGCTGCGAGCGCGTCCACATCGCCAAAAGGCACCAAAACGCATCCCGAGAGCAGCGGCTCGAAGGGCCGGCGATACACCTCGCGCCCCGAAACGCTGAGTGCGCCTAGCGTCTTACCGTGGAATCCGCCGATGGCCGATACAAACCCGGGCCGGCCCGTGCTCGCGCGGGCCAGCTTGAGCGCCCCTTCGTTGGCCTCGGCGCCGCTGTTGCACAGGAAGGAATACTGCAGGTCACCCGGGGTGACGGCGGCCAGACGCTCGCTGGCCTGCGCTTGAACCGGGTTGAGCAGAAGGTGGCTGGAAAGCGGCATCCGGTCGAGCTGTTCGTGCACTGCAGCCACAATCGCAGGATGGCGATGGCCGGCGGTAAACACCCCCGGGCCGCCGAGACAATCCAGGAAGGCGACGCCGTCCTCATCGTAGACCAGACACCCCTCGGCATGGTGCTCGGCGCGGTCCAGGCCCATGAAGCGCACCAGTTTGGCCCAACCGGGGTTGACGTGCTTCTCGTAGAGTTCGTAGACGGAGGCCATGATCTTCCCTCGGAGCGCACAAGCCGTCAGGCGCTTCTCAGACCCCGGACCGTCCGTCGCCCTGCCTCCCGAGCCCGCAAAGCGACACACAAACGGGGCCCTCGTAGGGCTGCGTCCCCTGACGGTGGCCCCGCTTCGCGTCCTCGTGGCCTCGAAATCTATGGTCGGGGCGGGCGGACTCGAACCGCCGACCTTTGGACCCCCAGTCCAACGCGCTAACCAAACTGCGCCACGCCCCGAACCGCGGCCGGTCCATGGGGAAACGCCGTGCTACTTCACAGCGTCCTTGAGCTGCTTCCCCGCCTTGAACGCTGGCACCTTCGTGGCCGGCACCATGATCCGCTCGCCTGTTCGCGGATTCATGGCCATGCGCTCCTTGCGGGTTCGCACCTCAAATGATCCGAACCCCGCGAGCGCCACCTTGCCGCCCTCGGCCAGCGTGGACCTGATGCAGCCCAGAACCGCGTCCACAGCCTCAGAAGCCTGCTTCTTGGAGAGACCCAGCTCCTCCACCAGACAGTCAGCTAGCTCCGACTTTCTGACAACCTCCACAAGTTTTCGCCTCCTCGCCCAGACATGTCCCGGGCCGCGTTCGACCAAGTCCCAACGGGAATTATAGCCCATTCAAGCCACCTTGTCCAGCGAGCACGGAGCCACGGTAGGCGCTTGAGAGCACGCCGCAGGCGCTGATACGCAGGAGTCCAACCGAACGGGGCGAACACTCCTTGACTTGCCTGTCCAGATCTGCGACAGCAACGAAACCGGGGTGATCGAACTGCAGACCGGGAGGATGCTCTGGGTTGACCTTGACGACGAGCGGACCTGGGATGAGGAGCTCTCGGAGAACCTGATGGGCCAGTTTGTCGGCTCGCGCGGCCTGGGCGCCAAGCTGTTGTACGACCGCGTGCCCCCCGGGACCGACCCGTTAGGGCCGGACAATATGCTCCTGTTCGTCACCGCGGCCCTGAACGGCACTCGCGCCATGTCCTCGCCGAAGATGACCGTGCTGGCGCTTTCTCCCCAGAACGGCTTCTATGGCGAGTCCAGCAGCTCCGCGGGCCGGCTGGGCGAGTTCATTCGCACGAACGGCTATGTCGGCATCGGCTTCCTCGGCCGGGCGCAGACGCCCAAGTACTTGAGCCTCCGCGGCGGACGGCCACGGCTGCGCAGTGCCGGCCACCTTTGGGGGCTGACCACATCCGAAACGGAGCGAGCGGTCAAGGCGCGCAATACCGGCGTTCACGTCGCCTGTATTGGGCCGGCGGGCGAGAACCTGGTGCCGATGGCCTGCATCAAGGCCGAACGCCGCAGCTTCGGCAGAACCGGGTTGGGCGCCGTGATGGGCTCCAAGAACCTCAAGGCCCTGGCGGTCGGACCTGGGCCTGTGAAGGTCGAAGCGGCGGATGAGTCGGCCTTGGGCGAGCTGGCGCGCGAGCATGGGCGGAGATTGAACGAGCACGAATTCACGGCAGTGATCCGACGCACCTACGGCACAACGCACATGCTGGAAATGATCAACGACGCCGGCATGTTGCCGACACGGAACTTCCAGAGCGGCGTGTTCGAGGGCGCCGATCAGGTCTCACACGAGCCCTTCCTCAAGTACTTCAAGCTGGCCGACGGCTCCTGCCACCGCTGCCCCGTGGGCTGCGAGAAGACAACACTCGTGCGCCGGGGGCCGTACGCCGGCTCCAGCTATACGGGGCCGGAATGGGAAACAATCTGGGCCTTCGGCCCGCAGTGCGGCAACGCGGACCTGGCCTCGATCATCGAGTTGAACCGTCTCTGCAACGAATATGGCCTGGACACCATCAGCGCCGGCAACACCGCAGGCTTTGCCCTGGAATGTTACCAACGCGGCCTGCTCACCAAGAGCCAGGCGGGCTCAGAGCTCAGATGGGGCGATCACCGGCTGCTAATCAACCTAGTGCACGCCATGGCCTACCGGCAGGGCCTTGGCGGGCTCCTATGCCAGGGCACCCGTGCCGCGGCCGCCGAGATCGGGGGCGAATCCGCTCGGTTCGCCATGAATGTGAAGGGGCTGGAACTGCCCGCATACGACCCTCGAGGCACCGTGGGCTACGGCCTGGCACTGGCCACGTCATCTCGGGGTGCCTGTCACCTGCGCTCGTTCACCGTCAGCAAGGAGCTGGCCGGCCTGGGCGGCGGGCGGTTCAGCGGCGAGGGCAAGGCGGAGTTCGTCGTCGCCGACCAGGACCTCCGGGCTGCCTACGAGGTCGCCGGCGTCTGCTTCACCGCCACTGTGCCGATAGATGCCCAGTTCTTAGCTCAGATGCTCACCGCGGCACTCGGAGAACAATGGACCGAGGAGCGCATACGCCTCACCGGCGAACGCATCACCACCCTTGAGCGGATGTTCGCCGTGCGCGCCGGCCTGGGACGTGCCGACGACATCTTGCCCGCTCGCCTGCTGGAGGAGGAGCTCCCCACGGGTCCGGCCGCCGGGCACAGATTGGCGCCCGAGCTGCTCGAGAGCATGCTCGACGAATACTACCAGAGGCGCGACTGGGACCCCGTAACTGGTCACCCCACTGAGCAGAAGTTGGCCTCGCTGGGGTTGAACTGAGTCGTGATTCACGTTAAGCTATCGAGCATCTATCGCGAGGCCGTGGGGTGCAAGAGGCTGCAAGTGGCGGTGGAGCCGGGTGGTACCTTGCGCGACGTAATCAGCGTTTTGGGCGTGCACTCACCCCGTTTTACCCACCTTGTAACTAATCGGCGCGGTGAACTCAAAGCAAGCATAGTCATCTTGCTCAATGGAGAATCAGTCCAGCACCGGGAAGGTCTGGACACGCGTTTGCCGGACGGCGCTGAGATTGTGGTCCTGCCAGTGGTGGAGGGCGGCTAGGCTCGGGCGCTCTGCCGGCAGCAGGACGATGAACCAAGCGCGCATGAAACCGCGCCATGCAAAGGGAGGCCATGTTGTGGGAGACGACGCCAAGCAGGGAATAGTCCAGCGTGGGCTCGAGGGCGTGATAGCTGCCAAGTCCGGGATCACGCATATTGATGGCCAGAAGGGTGAGCTGCTCTATCGCGGCTACGATATCCGTGATCTGGCGCTGAACTGCAGCTTTGAGGAAGTTGCCTATCTGGTCTGGAACGGCGATCTGCCCAACGAGGAGCAGTTGCGCGAGTTCACGATGGAGCTCAAGGCCCACCGGGCGCTGAGTGTGCGCACGATGGCGCTGCTGCGCGGCTATCCTATCACCTCGCCACCGATGACGCTGCTGCGAACGGCTGCCTCCACTCTGGGTATCCTAGACCCCCGAGCAGAGAGCGACGCCGTCCACACCAACCTGTCCATCGCCATCGAGATCACGGCCAGGATCGCTACCGTCATTGCAACCTATCACCGGCTGCGGCAGAAGAAGGAGCCGATCCCGCCCGATCCGCACTTGCCCTTCGCAGCCAACTTCCTGTTCACGCTCTTCGGAGAGAGAGCGGACGAGCTGCGCGAGCGGATCTTCGACAAGTGCCTTACGCTCCACATTGATCACGGCTTCAATGCCTCCACCTTCGCCGCGCGCGTTACGGCAGCCACGCTGTCGGACATCTACTCGGCCATCACCTCCGCCATCGGCACTTTGCGCGGGCCGCTCCATGGCGGGGCGAATCAGAAGGTGATGGCGATGCTCCAGGAGATTGACCGGCCCGAACGAGCGCGCGACTACGTGCTCAACCTCCTCAAACAGCGGAAGCTCGTCATGGGCTTCGGCCACCGGGTCTACAAGACGGAGGACCCGCGGGCCACGCTGCTGCGCCAATGGTGTCGGGAGCTGGGTGAGCATACGGGCCAGACCAAGTGGTGGGAGATCTCCAAAATCATCGAAGACACGATGATGGAAGAAAAGAACCTTAACTGCAACGTGGACTTCTATTCAGCCACCGTGTACCATATGATCGGTATTCCCGAGGACTTCTTCACCCCTGTCTTCGCCATGACCCGTATGGTCGGCTGGACGGCTCATATCCTGGAGCAGTATCAGGACAACCGCCTCATTCGCCCCCGGGCGCAGTACGTCGGGCCCCGAGGACGAAAGGCGGGCGCAGTACGTCGGGCCCCGAGGACGAAAGGTCAAGCCAATCGCGGAGCGATAGATGTCCCCGCGAACAGCAAGACGGGCCCCCAGCAGACCGGGGCCCGTCTTCATTGCTCGGGAGTCTCGATCCCCCGCGGCCTCGCCGTGGGCTCACACCAGCCCCAGCCCCTCATTGAGGTCATGTTGGTAGCCTTCCAGCTCCAGGTTCTCAATCTCGGCGATTGTCACGGGCCGGTTGACCTCCGCGGACTCGTATAGCGCGAAGCAGATCGCCTCCGCCTTGTATCCCTCCAGCCCGTCTGTCTCTACCGGGGAGCCCGTCAAGCAGGCCCTCACGAACTCCCACAGTTCCGTGGTCACGCCGTTCGTA
>JALGUG010000183.1 GCA_029820995.1 Candidatus Zipacnadia bacterium | reverse complement strand
GCCGGCATGCGAGCGGCGACCAAGGCCAGCGCTTGAGCCGGCTCTTCCTCTAACGCCTCCAACACGACACGCGCATCCATCTCCTTCAGCAGTTCCAGCGGTTCGTCTTCCTCTTGTGATGCGACCAGTTCAGCATAGCGACTCTGGCCCAGAGCGCCGTGAAGAAGCTGCTTGGCGTACTCCTCGCCGCCAGGTGTTGGGTCCCGCCGACACAGGTCAGCGAACTGCGTGAGAACCCGGTCGCGTTCCTCGGTAGGCACTTCACTCGTGCGTGCAATGGCCTCCGCCACCAGGCGAACGGTTCGGTCATCCAAGAAGTTGCAGACCTCGATGGCCAAATCGGTACCCAAAGATGTCATCACGACGGCTGCCTGGCGCAGCGATTCGGGTGAAGGGGGCATGATTCCCCTCCGGCTCCACGCGTTTCTCACGAAATCGGCCGGCAATTATGATGCCTACACGTGCCTCTCCTGAATGTGTGCGACGCCTTCGTGGCTCAAACGGACCGCAAGGTCCCCTCTGCGCCACCGACAATCCCCACGCAGACGTGAAACTCGCCAAAAGGCGTGATCAGCGGCACAGTCAGCGAGGGACCAATCCCCGTCGTTGCCACCCCCGCACCTCGAACAATACGCGGCTCCGTCAACTCACAGCGGTGGCCCGCCTGGGCTAGCTCCTCCCCGACGGCAGCACAAATGTCCTGTGCAAGCTCGCCCAGAGCGCGTTCGCCCCGCTCCTCCCGTGAGACGTCGTTGGCCTCCTCAACCTCCTCTCTTCTCACACCGCTGGCAGAAAGTCGCTCCACTGCACCCAGCGACGCGCCGTACAGAGCTGCGCCCACCAGGTCGCCCTCCACGCCGACAATGGCCGTCAGATCTTGACTCGTAACCGGAGCCGCCAGGGTTAGCGTCAGCGGGCCGCGCTCTGGAGGCACCTGCGCCGCTTCGGCCAGCGCTCTGGCTGCATGCTCGACAAAAGGCCCCACAAACTCAATCTTCATCGTACCCGCCCGGGTCGTATCAGCGGGCCGGAAGCCAAATCCATCACAAATATCCGCGGACGGCCGGCGCCCGCGCACTGGCCGGCGCAGAACGGAGGCGTATCCCATGCCTCCGCACCAGCGGTGAAGCTCGCTACCCTTATCGGCTGGTCCAAGCTGCGCCCTTAGCCTTCAGGGCTGTCCCGAAACAGGACCACGAAGTCCCGGCGCCGAACTATCAACCGTTGGCAACGTCTGACGAATCGGATATAATCGCCGGCACTGGCAGCCGGAATCACTGGCGGCTGGACCTGTACTCTTTGCACCCCACATCGCTGCCGCGTTCGCCGCTATCCAGCTTACTCAGTGTCACGGCCCTATGAAACGATTGGACCGCTACCTCTGGCAGCGTCTGTTCGGGCCGTTCTTGGTTGGCCTGGGCGGCTTCACTGTTCTCATCGTCGGCCACTTGCTCTATCTCGTGGTCGAGTTCATCATTGAACTCCACGTGCCCGCGGCGGTCGTCCTGAAGTTCGTCCTCCTGCAGCTCCCGGACGCTGTGGTTCTGGCCCTGCCGGTCTCAACGCTGCTCGCCTGTTCCCTGACGCTCAACTCCCTGGCGCACGACAACGAGATCACCCCCCTTCGGGCCAGCGGCGTCAGCCTATGGCGCCTGCAGCGGCCGGCCCTCGTATTCGGGGCGGCCGCGGCGCTGTTGACCTTTGCCGTGGGCGAGTACCTGGTGCCGCGGTGCGAAGCGGCGACACGAGCACTGGCCCAACGCATCGTAGTGGGTCAGCGAACCTTGGCTCTCAAGCCGCGCCAGTTCGTGGAGGCCGAAGAAGGGCTGTTCTTTTACGCGCAGGATGTGGACAACCGTACTCAGAAGATCTATGGGCTGCTCGCGCTGTATGTCCCGCCCAACGAGTATCCGGTGCTCATCCAGGCCGACGAAGCCAAGCTGCAAGGCGATGCCTGCGAGTGCTACGCCCCGGTGCTGTACCACATCTTCGAGGGACGGTTGGTGACCAAGATGCTGGCGCCCCACGCCACCATCAACCTGCCTGAGATGGTCGGCAGTTTCTTCATGAAGTCGGGCCGCGAAAAGACTATGTCCCTCCGGGAGCTCACCCAGGCCCTGCACCGTATGCGTCCGCGCGACTCGCGTGTCGCCCGGTATCGAGTCGCGGTTCAGAGCCGATTTGCACTTCCGTTCTCGTGCCTCGTGTTTGCCTTGGTTGCCGGGCCCGTCACGTTCCGCTTCGCACGGGGTCAGGCCCTGGCGGGAGTTCTCATCACCGTTCTGATGATGTTCGTGTACTTCCTGGCCACGCTCTGGACCCAGACTCTGGGCCAAAAGGGCTCCCTGCACCCTGTACTGGCGGCGTGGTCAGTGAACTCCCTCTTCCTGGTCCTGAGTCTTGTGCTGACCTGGAGACAGAGATAACCCCGTGTCCATGGCACTGCGACAGGCCGCTAGGCCAACGCTGATCCTGCTCGCCACAATCTGGGTGGCGAGCACCTCTGTCGCCTGGTGCCAACCCACCCACCTGGGCACCCGCAGACCCCCTGTGCCCACTATCGCAGTCGTCAAGTCGCCCACCCGGCCCCTCCCGCCACGCGCCGAGCCTCTGGCGCCCTCTCGCCCCGAACCCCGCACGGACCTCGAGCTCCAGTCCTCGCAGCCGACCCCGCCCAAGGACGTGGCCGCGCCCAGCGCGACTTCCACGGCTCAGCCGCCGCCTGCGTCAGTCGGACAGGCAGCCAACCCGGAGTCGAAAGCCGCGACTGCAGAACCAACCACCACCGACACGCCCGCGTCCCCGCCCGACACCCCCAAACCGTCCGGCGGGCCCGCCGCAGAAGGCGGAGCCGAAGAGCCGCAGCCGCCTGGACGCCCCGAAGCGCCGGCTCGCGGCCAACCACCGCCCCGCATCCTGACGGGCACCGAGCGACCACCAGACAACGAGCCGCCTGCTCCGCTCGGAGCCTCGGATGTCGAGGTCACAGCCAACGCAGTGAGCGCGGAGGGAGATGTGGTGCGCGCCGAGGGCCACGTGCTGATTGAGATGCCCAACTACCGCATGCACAGCGACGCCGCTGTCCTGGACTTCGGGCGCGACCAGGCGAACTTGCAAGGCAACGTCATGCTCGAGACCCCCGAGCAGGTCGTCACAGGTGATAGCCTGCAGATTGATCTGAAGACGGGTGACTGGACGTTCTCGGCGACTCCCCCTGAGAGAGTGCGCTCAACGATCCGACCCACGCAGTTCATCATCGCCGCGAAAGAGCCGCTATACATCAGCGGGTACAAGATAACGGCCCTCGCCCGCAAGAAGGTCGAGGGCCCAGAGGGAGCGGAGACCATTCCGACGCCCCGCCGGATCATCGTGGACCATGCCCGACTGACGTCCTGCAACCTTGAGCACCCTCACTGGCACCTGGAAGGCGATTCGGAGAAGGCACTGGTCGTCAAGCCCGGCCGTGTAGCGGTGATTGATCGGCCGAGCCTCTACATACTGGGACACAAGATCTTCACCTATCCAGGCAAGATCCCCATTCCACTGCGCGAACGCCGGTACTCTGCCGCCCTGGTGCCCGAAGTGGGCTACAATGAGGTGGAGGGATACTACGCGCACTTCCAGCATCCCTACATCACCGGGGCCCGCTCCGACGGCATCATCCGGCTCCACCTTTCAACGCGCCGCTACGTCGGCCTCGGCGTGGCTCACGCCTTCGACAACGGGCAAAATCGGGGACTAATCGACTTCTTTGTGGAGCCCAAACCCGGCTCGTACTCGCTCAATCTCCGGCACATGCTGCGCTGGAAGCAAACCTTCACCTCCAACTTCTCCTCCAGCGTCCAGCACGAATCGGGCTACTTCAGCCAATCAGCTACTTCGCTGTCCCACAACTTGCGCCTGTCCTATCGAGACCGCGACCTCTCCACCAAGGTCTCCTTCCGCGACACGCGCTATCTAGGCACGTTCTCCAGCACTCGCTTTGACAGCAACATCCAGGTCCGACAGCGCATCCGCAAACTGTTCGAGTACAACCTGGAAGCCAACTACCGCCTCTTTAACCGCACGAACTTCCCGGCCGCCGACCAAGAATTGGAGACCTCGCTCACCTTCCAGGGCGGCACTAAATGGTTCGACTGGCGCACGAGCGCAACGCAGCGGTTCGACGTGGACCGCGGCGACTACCCCAACGATAATTATCGTGTGTTGAATGTCGTCCCCGAGGTCAGCCTGCGCAGCAACCTCCGACGTCTCCACGTCCCGCTGCCTCGGAACGTACTCACCAAGTACATGCTGAACTTGCCGATCCAGCTCACATTGGGACGCTACCGCGAGGAGCCCGGCACGCTCTTGCTGTACCGCGTCCGCTGGGACCTACCGCTGCCCGGTTACACCAAACGACTCGGCGACTGGGGCCGATTCAGTACCACCTCGAGCTTCGTCCAGGTGTGGTACAACCGCCACGCCTCTCAACACACCTGGCGCAATATCACGAGCTTCACGGCTGACTTGCCCGACAAGTGGAGCACGCAGTTCACGCACTATTGGCAGCAACCGCAGGGGTTTGCGGCACTACGGACCGACGTGATGGAGGATGCCAACCGCATGCAGTTGGCCTTTGCCCGACGCGGCGACCACACCCGCCTCAACTTCTCGACCGGGTACGACATCAAACGCAATCGCTACTACGATATCCAGGCTACGGGCCAACTGCGTCCCTCGCTGCATTCACGCCTGGCAGCCCAAACCGGCTACAGCATCGAGCGCTCGGAGATGCGCCCGCTTGTGGTGCGGTACGACTACTCTGATTACCCGAACCTGCGCCTCGGCGCCAGTACCCGATACGACTTCGACCGCGGCAGGCTGAGCACGGTCAGCCTCGATGCCGATTGGCTTATCAGCCGCCAGTGGGCCGTTGACAGCCGGCTGGCCTACGACCCCTCCCGGAACACCTTCGACGACGCACAGTTCCGCGTCACTCGAGACCTCCACTGCTGGGTATCCCAGCTAGTCTGGGTCCCCCGACAGCAGGAAGTTCGGTTCAATCTTAGCCTCAAGGCCTTCCCCCAGCTTAACAACATCTTTGGCATCGGCCGTGGACGCCGCGTCAGCGCCATCCCCGGAGTTTACTTCTAAAGGCTGCTTCATAACCCCCGTAGGAGCGCATTTACGCGCGATTGTCGTTGGTCGCCGAGGCTACGAAACCTCTCCTGGCTCCCGAGGCTGAACGTCACCAAGCAGCACACGAGTTCGCACTCAGCGCGGCAGTCACTCTCGCCCCGTTCACCGCAGTTTCCGCACCCGCACTCGCCAGTACACAATGTCGAGCGCGGCTCGATCGGCGGGGTCCGCCGGGCCCTCCAGTGTGGGGTCGTCCGAGCCCTCCGGCATCAGCGATTCGTTGTTGTCGAACGTCAAATTCTGATCCGTGCGGAAGGTGAAATACTCCTCGCCCGTCAGACCGAGGGCATCGTACGTGTGCTCATCGGGATCATCAATATTCGGGTCGAAAACGGGCGCGACTGTGGTGATGATGTTTACGCTGAGATCATCCACCGCGGCCCCGCCCACGTCATTCAGGTCCAGCGTGAAGTTCAGCTCGTTGCCGCCGGCCGGCGGCTTGGACGTATAGACGGGGCCCAGGAGCTCGGGCGTGTCCGTGGTCTCCGCCGCGATAATCGCCGTCTCCCCCGTCTTCAACTCCTCAGTGATCAGCGTTGCACCCGGAATCGGCCCCCCAGGGAGGTTACTTGTCGCGAAGGCGTTCAGACGCCCCCCAAACTGGGTAACTCGGTCATTGGCGGTCGAGGTAAATCGGTCCGTCACGCGACCAACCGCCGGGTCCAGCCGGAGCGTCTGCATCGCCGCCTTCGGAGGGTCCAGGGTCAAGCTAATCCCAAAGAAGCTGAGTGTGTCCGTCGCAAGCGGCACGCCTCCCACACCGAGCGAATCGACAATCGCTTGCTCCGCCGCCGTCAGAGCACGTCCACCCAGGGCGTTCTGCCGGAAGCTAATACCGCCCGGCACGATATCGCCGGCGGCATCGGTCTCGATGTCGAACACGCCCCCACTTTGCTGGCCGTTGTTGGTCACACCCACGATCATCCCTTCGCCGATGATCACTGCCTGTCCCAGCGTGATCTCCTCGACCTTGACCTCGTGGATGCCCGAGTCGACGCTGAACGGTTCTCCCTCCGCGCCAACAATCCCGCCACCCGCCTGCCTGAGCGACACAGTGCGTCCCACGCGGTAGAGCTCGTAGCGGCCCTGATGATACTCCACATAGTGGCTAAACGAACCGGTGCCCCACCCGTTCTCCCAGAAGGGCCCGGCGGCCACAGGAACGGGGCCGTCCTCACCAAAGTCCCCATCAGTGTCCAGCGCCACAAAGTAGTACAGAGAATCATTCACCGCGGCGGCGAATCGAATGGTGAAATCAATCAGAGCCGAAGGCACGTCGTGCCCCGGGCCACTGGCGCCCGAGGGGGTCTGCGCACAGCCGGCTCCGATGATGACTAGTGCTATTGCTACCAGCGTGCCACACACCAGCATGGTCAGGGCTTTCATCAGCCGTTCCTCTTCGCCGGAATCTTGTGCGAGCTGAGACCCTGGCGCTGGTCCCTGTCCCGGACCGCCGGCGCTATGTCCGGAACGTCAGGGAGTCACCAAAAGCGCCTCCGGCACCGCCTGCACTGCGGCTTGTACCGACGTTCAGCCGACCCACAGGTTCGCGCAACCTTTCCGCGGCGCACCCGCCCCGTGACCGTGGCGGACACAGCGTGAAGATGATAGCCGAAGCCGTGCCTCAGCTCAAGAGCAGACCGAGACCTCCAGCGGCGGTCGCGACGCCAAGCGTTGTCTGCCGAGCCCTCTGTTGGCCCGCGATTTGACCCACATATCGGCCTATGCTACAATCCACACGCGTCAGTAGGGTATGCCCACAGAAGGTTCGAGCTACCCTTTTCAGCGGTGGCGGGGGCAACAGAGACCCACGTGCGGAGGCAGGCCGCCATTGGCCAGGCCCGAAGCCGGTTCCGCTGCCCGGAGCAGCGCGCGCCAACACCGGTGCCCCGTCCCCTGAAGGTGCATGTCACGACGAAGCTCTGGACGCTTTTGGCCGTATGAGACACCCTCTGGTACGTTTGCTCGGCGGCGGAGTTCTCCTGGGCACCGGCTGCATCCTCGTGCTCCAGTTCAGTTGGCTCGATTATCTGCTGCGAGCGATCAGCGGTCCCGAGCCCCGCGGTATTGGCGATACCACGCTCGACTGGTTCGCCATCAGAATGCCGTACCTGGTCGCAGGGCTGGTTGGCGGCTTGGGCGGCGGCTTTCTGGCGCGGCGCGGAGGCTGGTTGGCCGGAATCATCTGCGCAGTGGAGTGTTTCCTGCTCTCTCTGCTTCACTTCACGCTGGCCGGCGCCAACTTCACCTTTCTCATCACCACCCCTGAACTCGCCGACGGCGCCCTCCTGTCGCTGATGGTCGCTGCCCTTAGCGGCATAGTGGGCCAGCTCATATCCGGCCCCGATGCCGGCGCCGGGTAGCACGCGCATACCGGCGTTGCAGCCCCACACGCGCTCAACTGTCTCCCATTCGTAACACCCACCGAACCTCCTCGATCATATCCCGCATCGTGTACTCGTCCGGCTTCTTGGCTTCGATCGTCAGCGGGCCCTGGAACCCGACCGAGCCAAGCTGCGCCAGAAACCCATTCCAGCCGATGGTCCCGCGTGGCGGCAGCAGGTGCTGGTCGGCTGTGCCGTCGTTATCGTGCAGGTGAACGTGAATGATCAGCGCACCGAACACCTCAATGGCCCGCTCAACGCTGTCTACTACATGCGCGTGGCCCGTGTCCAGACAGATGCCCACACGCGGATGGTCCACCCGGGCGACGCACTCCAGGAGATCCTCGTGCCGGCTGAGCGTATGCGCGGGGAGCATGTTCTCCACAGCAAGTCGCAGATCGAGCTGCTCCGCCAACGGCAGCAGCCGCTCCAGCGAAGCCCTGACGGTATCCTGACAGCGCCGCAGGTCTTCCTCACCGCCGACCTCGTATCCCGGATGGACAACCACGACCCGAGCGCCCATCCGTGCCGCGGCGCGCATCACCACCTCGTGCGCCGCCAAGGCGTGCCGCCGCAGCCCCTCATCGGCTGAGCCGATGCTGAGCTGCGGACCGAAGGGCGCGTGCACCGAGTGGACCCGTACGCCGGCCCGATCCAGCTCCCGGCGCAGCAACGCCATCTCATGCGGGTCGGTGCAGTTGAAGTGCGCGTGCATCAGCTCCAGCAGCGGGATGCCGAGCGCCCTCATCATCGGCCCCGCATAGCGCAGGGCCTCAGGCCGGCCGAAAAACATCTGGCTGACTTCCACGGCTCCTCCAAACGGCCGGACCCAACGGCTGGCACTGGACCGGCAATTCACCACTCGCTCCGCCGCGACGCGCGCCCCGCCTAGTCCGCCGCCGGCGCGATCCGCACATTGTCCACATAGCAAGTCGCAGCTTCCTCGCCATTGCACACAAACCCCAGCCAGTGCAGCTCCTCGAACTGGTCACCGCTGTAAGGTATGTCGTCGAATAGTTGCTGCTCGCCACCCAGTGGCGTGATCTCCACGCTGTAGGTTCCTGGCCCTCTCCGGCCCAGCGCGCACTCGATCACCGCACGCACCCAACGATCCACTGGCACGGTGGTTAGCAGCTTGCCACTGCCCACGATCCTGCCGTCGCCATAGAAGGTGACGCTCGGCCCGATGCATTCAGGATACGGCGTGCTGTCTCGCCACTCGGTGAACATCTCCACGCCCGGCTCCAGCAAGATGTCGAAGCTCTGGCGAACGACCCCCGACACCAGATGCGGCTGGTAGTACATGTGCGGCTGCCAGGTCTGCTCAAGCCCCGGTGCGTCCGTCAGCTTCAGACTGTGTTCGCCCGTGGCGGCCCGTTCGTCCGTCACGCGGATGGACGCCCCTTGGCCCTCCCCGCTGACCGTGGCCTCTTCCGGCCGCGCGCCTACTGGCGTCTTCTCGAAACCATCGCCCACGGAAAGCGCTCTGGGCGGCGCAGGCGGCGGAGGCAGCTTGGTGACTGGGTGCTTGAACTTCGCGGGCTCGGCCACCCACTCGTCATCGCCGTACAGTCCGACCGCCGACGTGTCTATGGGTTTGAAGCCCATCACAAGAGCCGGCGAGGTCGGTTTCACCCGGAAGTCGTAGCCCTCCGGGTTCTCAAACTGTGGGTCCACGATGCTCGAGTGCTGATCCAGCCCCAGCGCTTGCCACTGATCGAAATGGTGTCGGAAGAACCGAAGGTCCGGCTCATTGGGGTTGTAGTAGCAGTTGAAGTCCCATTCACCCAGCGACTCCCCCGCCTTCCGGCGCGCTTGAAGCCGCCGCTCGGCCATCGGAATGAAAAGCTGCCCCTGCGTCAAGTACACGATGTTGCGCCGGAAGGTATTGGGTCTCGTGGCCCAGCACGGCCACAGCATCTGCTGCGCCGAGAAGGCGAAGATATTGTTCTGGATCACGTTCTCATGCCCGCCGTTGTGGTCCATCAGCCCGCCACTGAGGATATTGTAGACGATGTTGTTCTCGACCAGATACTGATTCGTGGTCGCATCCAAGTAAATCCCCCACCCGATCGCGCTATACGGCCACACGTCGTGGAACACGTTATTGCGGATCACGCTGCCCGGCGACGTACCCAGAGTGTAGATGGCGCCGCCGTCGTTCAGCATCCCGTTCATGACATGATGAACGTGGTTGTACTCAATCACATTGTGGTGGGTACGGTTCGCCGCGTCGTTCCAGTTCCATCCGATGGACATCCCGGACCGACCCCTGCTGCGTATACGTGCCCCCCATCGTAGATGTGGTTGTTGTCCACCAGGTTGCCCGTCGCTTCGTCCGCGTCGTCGGCGGCCATGTGTGCTTCCCCAACGCGAACGCCGCCGGCTCCCACGTCGTGGATGCGGCAGTGGACGATCCGGCTCCCCTTGCAGCCTCGACGCAGCCAGATGCCGTACCCGCCAACGTGAGCGACCTCACAACGCTCGAAGCTGCAGTTGAGCGCCCCGTCCGCCATAATCGCCGCGGGGACGGAGACAGCCGCCTGGGGATCGCTATGGCCCTGGGCCGGCAGTGTCCAGTCCTGGTGCTGGAAGGACAAACCTCTCAGCGTCACCTTCTCCACATGGGCGCCCAGGCCGGCCTCCCCGCGCACCTCCAACAGGCGTGTGAGCCGCGGAGCGATCACCTCGGCCTTGGTCATGTCCTCCCCCGGCAGAGGGATGTAGCTCACACGGCCGGTGTTCCGGTCCAGATACCACTCACCCGGCGCGTCCAGCGCATCGGGCGCGTTCTCCACGAAGTACCGTTGCTTGGGGCCCCAACGCTCGAAGGGCCACACCGCCGGACCCGTAAAGGTCACCACCTGCTCGCGCTCGTCAATCTTGGCGATCCGGTGACGAGAGGTCTCCCACGAGTGGAACACGACCACGTTGATGTCCTCAAAGTCGGGCCAGGGCTTCATGGACCCCGGAGCATAGATGAAGGCTGTGCGCGCGCGCGAGTCCTTCTCGCCTGCAGCCCCACCCGTTTCCGGCGGGGCCTTGCCGGCAGTATGGAAGAAGCCCTCGTTCGGCGTGCGAGCCCGAGTTCGTCGCTCGCCGTTGACAAAGAGCTGGTGAAAGTACCACTTCCCCTCTTCGACACCCGGCACACGCGCCGACCAGATACCGTCAGCCCCGGCCTCCCAGCCGCTGATCACCCGGCCTCCACTGAGGACCGGGAGTTCTTTCGGATAGGCAGCGTAGGTGACGGAGTGCGCGCCGCTGCCCGAGTCCTCCGGCCCCAGCACGAGAGGCTCAGCCAGGCGATAGGTGCCCCCGCGCAGCAGCACGGTAACGTCTGCCGTCAGCCCGGCCGCGATCTTCGCCCGAACGGCTTCCCGTGCCCTGGCTATCGTGGCAAAGGGTCTGGCAATCGTGCCCGGGCCCTTGTCGTTTCCATCAGGGGCAACGACGAAGTCAGGGCTTGCCGCCTGAGCCGAAAGACCCGAAGCGAAGATCAACACCAATAAGGCGAAAACGGACAGTGATTCCTTCAACGCAATCGCTCCATTCATGTCCTCCGCGCGACGCATCGCAACCAACGCGCCGCGAGGATGTTCCCAGCTTGTGCCTCAGGCCAGCCCCAACTTCTCGGCCAGGGCGGCCAGCTCGCCCTCCTCCACCCAGATACCGTTACACTTATCACAGCCGTCGAACTGCAGGCCCGGCAAGTTCTTGTACTCGAACCGACGGAGCACATCGCCACAGACCGGGCAACGCAGGGACCATCCGGGCGACCCGGCACGCGACGACTTGGCCTTGAAATCCGCCTCCGCTTCGGCTACCGCGGCGCGACCGGCCCGGGCCAGAGCCATTAGCTCCGCGCGGTCGAACCACACGCCCCCGCACCTCTGGCAGCCATCCACCTTGATGCCCACTACTTCCCGCTCCTCCATCGTCGTCCGACAGCGCGGACACATCCTGTTCCCAGCCATCATCGCCGCCCCCGTCCCAGAGGACTTCGACACACAGCCCTATCTTCGACACGCGCCCCGAGCGCCCTCCTCGCACTCGGGCGCAGAGGAAACTCAGTCGTACCCGCGGTACACCTCGTCGGCAGACTCCGCGATCTTCCACTCCCGCCCCTCGCGAACAAGTTTGAAGGTACGGTCAATCGGCCGTCCGCTCGTCTCACCCTTCACATGCAGCGAAACGCGCCCGCCCGAGCTGCTGCGCGCGCCGAAGATCAGCCGCTTGACCGTGCCGCAGTTGGCGGCAAAGAAGTATGCCCAGATATCCCGACCTGAGGGCGTCGCCAGGTCGGGCTCCCAGGCCTGTGACTGCTTCGCAAGGTCCCGGGCAAATGCCTCACCCTTCTCGCGGGCGAAGCACGCGATCATCGTGTCCAGATCGCCGACCGAGGTCGCACTGTACAGCGTCTCAATCGTTTTCTGTGGGCTGCTGAAATCCCGCGGAACCGAGGGCCGCGGCGGTAGCACGAAGGCGTCCGCAGCCAGTGGCTGATTGATCTTAAAGTCCGTGTAGTCCAACTGGTAGACCAGGTTGGCTTCCCCTTCGCCCTGTTTGTGCCGAGTTGTCATCCGCGTCAGCATCCACAAGCCACTGACCTTCTTGTACGTGAAGCTCCGCTCCATGGCCCCCTTGGCCGGCGTGATGGAGCTCATCATCTCAGGGAAGGTGTACTTCCCGTCCACGACGCGATAGGTCGTGACGTGCTCCAGCGACACCTCGCGCAGCAAGAGGTCGGCGTCCAGAGTGAGCGTACACCGGGCGGGCGGCCGGCGACGGTCAATCGCAGGGATCAGGTATTCCGCCACGACCAAGCCGTCTTTGACCGCCCAGCGGAAGTCCCGAGCACGTGCGGCTTCGGCTACAGCGAGATCCTGAGGGCTCCCGCTCGGTGGAGGTAGGGTCGTCCAGGCCCAAACAACGTTCAGCACCAGGAGCTCTGCAGCGCGCTGCTCCACGGGAACCAACGTGAGCGGCTTGCCGGCCTCGTCCAGAAGCTGCGCTCGGTACTTCCGCGGCGCTTCGAACAGCAGGCGGAC
>JALGUG010000182.1:1728-11894 GCA_029820995.1 Candidatus Zipacnadia bacterium | reverse complement strand
CTCTGCGACCTGTTCCCGGTGCCCGCCTCGCTGGCACCCTAGCCGTACAGTGCGGAGCCAAAGAAGCCCGCTCTCGGATTCGGCTTCCTTGCCCCCTCTCCTCAGCGCCGCGCAGCGACGCCAGGAGAGGGGCTCCATGGTGGTTTCATATCTCTTGTAGAAACGCCTTCAGGCGCGACCGTTCTTGGTCGTTGAGGCGCCTCTAGCCGCCGTCCTTGCTGTGAAACCACTTCTACTTCTCGCCACCTTCAGCCGTCTCCGTGTCGGAGGGGACGCTCTCTTCCGGTTCCGCCTCAGGCTGGATCGGTGCCCGCGGATTGAGCTGCTCAAACAGCGCGTCAATGCGCTCCTGCTCCTCCGGCGTGTGCTTCCAGAGATAGCCCTCCACAATAAAGATCGCGAACGCTACGGCGAGCTCCGCGCCCGTGAACAGCGTCCACGCCATGGCCTCGCTGGGCGCACTGCCGGTAAGGTGCAGCCACAGTGCCTCGGCGCCCCAGTATTTCATCAGCACGAAGGTCAGGAAGCCCCCCAGCCAGGACCCCAGCGCTCCGCGCCAGGTGGTCCGCTTGAGCAACATGCCGAACAACAGCGGGATCGCCACCGGCCCGAGCACCGCGGCATACCACACCACCATCGCCTGGAAGGCTCCGCCGAACCGCTTGGTCAGCAGTCCGCAGACCACCGTGATTATGCCGAATACCGCCGTGGCCAGCAGCCCGACCGCCATCAGTTCCTTCTCGGTCGCCCGGCGGCGCAGCGTGCGCTGCCAAATGTCCTTGGTGAACACCGCCGCCAGCGAGTTCAGATCCGAGTCCACCATGGACATCGTCGCCGCGAACATCGAGCTGATCAGCAGACCCAGCAGCCCCGGCGCGATCAACGGCAGGTACTTGATGGCGACCAGGATGTACGCTTGCTCGTGGTCGGGCACCTCGGTCAACACCAGCGGAGCCGCCCAGACCGGAATGTAGATCGCTAGCGGATAGAACAGGTAGAGCAAAGCCGACAGCATCGCCGCCTTCTTCGCCTCTTTGGCACGGCCCAGCGAGTAGAACCGCTGGGCCAGACCCCACGTGCCGCCATTGTAGCTCAGCGTGATCACCACGAAGTACACGATCAGCCGATACAGCGGGAA
Organism: Candidatus Zipacnadia bacterium; assembly: GCA_029820995.1. Taxonomy (GTDB): domain Bacteria; phylum Armatimonadota; class Zipacnadia; order JALGUG01; family JALGUG01; genus JALGUG01. The sequence goes on along the minus strand of JALGUG010000182.1, from coordinate 10,756 downwards.
CTCGCTGCTGAACATCGTGTACGGCAGCGACTTCGGCTGGTTCCACAGGCCGCTCCAGCCCCCCACGGCCCGCAGAACCACCGGCACCAGCACCAGCGTGATGCTGAACTGGACCACGAACTGGATGAAATCGCTCATCAGCTCGGCCCACAGCCCGCCCAGCAGCAGATACAGGATCGTCGCCGCGCCGCAGACGATGATCGTCTTGTTCAGCGAGAAGCCGGTGCAGGCGCGAATGACCTTCGAGAGCGAATAGAGCTTGGTGCCCTCGTCCACGAACTTCACGGCGATCCCGCTCCACGCGATAACCTGGTGCACCAGCAGGTTGAACCGCTGCTCCAGATACTGCACCGGCGTCATGACCTTCAGCCGCACCCAACGCGGCGCCCACAGATAGGCCCCCAGCACCATGGCCAGGAAACAGGGCAGCGCGAACACGGTCCAGACGTTGAACCCCACCCGGTAGGCGAGGCTGGCGTACCCGACGAAAGCGAAGGCGCTGTACCCGGACACGTGGTGCGACACGGCGGCCAGCCACCACGGGACATGCCGCCCCGCCACGAAGTAGTCCTCCAGCCCCTTGATCATCCGCCGCGCAAATACTCCCGTGCCGACCATCAGCACAAAGTACAGCACGATGACTGCGACATCCACGCCTGTCAGCACGCCACATCATCCTCTGTACCGGCGCACTCGACGCCCGGCACTGCGCTCCGGTTCGCCTTGACTGACCGCGAACCTGCCTGTCAGGCTATCCCGGCGCAGGTCCTCTCTTGGTTTTTGCCGAAGTGCCGGCTATTGCATGCCGGATGCCGGCGCGAAAGGGAGGGCAAGGCGATGAAGATTCTGGCTTGGCGCAAGATCTATTCTGCCGGCTCACACAATGCCTTCACCGATATCTGCTGGTTCCGCGGGCGGCCATATGTCACGTTCCGCCACGCTAAGACCCACGTCTCCGACGACGGCCGCGTGCTGGTCTTGCGCGGCGACGAAGCAGGCACCTGGTGGCAAACCGTCGGCTGCTTTTGGGCCGGCGCCGACACGCGCGATCCGGCCTTCATGGTGACGCCGGAGGGACTGTTCGTCTGGTCCTTTCGCAGCGCACGCGACGCCGAGCGCCCCGACCGGAAGCTCGCCTCCGGCTTCAACTTCAGCGCCGACGGCGAGAGCTTCGGCGACTGGCAGCACGTGGAGGACGGCTGGGTCTACTGGCACCCGGAATGGCACAAGGGACGCGCCTACGCCGCAGCATACGATTGGCCGGAAGCGCACGTAGTGCTCAAGGTCAGCGAGGACGGGCGCACCTGGACCGATCACTGCCTGCTGGCCGAGAGAACGGGCGAAGAGCAGCCCAACGAGGTTGCCCTGGCCTTCGGCCCCGACGATGTGGCCCACGCGCTCATTCGGCGCGATGGGGGCGAAGGCACGCCGCTGCTGGCGCGAGCTGAGCCGCCCTACGACTTCTGGACCTTCCAGGCGCTCCCGCTCAAGCTGCAGGGGCCGATGATCTGGCTCCACGGAGAGCAGGTCTACATCTCCGGCCGGTGGTATCAGCCCTCGGGTCTGGTGAACACCGCCGTCTTCCGGGTAGACAACGGCAAGCCCGTTCCGCAGCTTATCCTGCCCAGCGGCGGCGACACCTCCTACATGGGCGTCGCCGTGCATCCCGGGAACCCGAACCGCTTCTGGCTCACGTACTACTCGGGCCATGAGTACTCCGCGCGGCCCAACAGCCACGACGCCGGTGCGGCGATCTATCTGTGCGACCTGGAGCTGGAGCCTTGAGAGGAGCCGCCGTGATGGGGACAAGCGACTCGCGCCGGCGAGACGCAGGGGCCCCATGCGGCCCGCATCCCCGGCCACTTGACGCATCCGCTCAAAGCGCGTAACATACGTAACATGCGAGGAGGAGAACGCCATGCCCACTGTGAGCACGACAGAGCTGCGATGTGTCATTGGCCCGACCGTCTCGCGAGCGCAATTCGCGCGCGAGCGAACCGTCATCACCCGCAAAGGCAAGCCGGTCGCGGCCATCGTCCCCTTCGAGGACTTCCAGATGCTGGAGGCACTCGAAGAACAGCTCATTGACGAGGGGCTGGTTGACGAGGCCCGAGAGCGGCGTGCTGCGAAGCGCCCGGGTATCTCGCTGAAGGAGCTGAAGGCGAGGCTCGGGCTGTGAGCTACAAGCTCGTGTTCGACGACCAGGTAGCGGGGGACCTGGCCGACTTGCCGGCAGCCGTCAGACGGCGGCTCCTGCAGAGGCTCGAAGCTCTGGCTGAAGAGCCCCGGCCGGCTTCCGCCGAGGCGCTCAGGGGGAACCTGCGCGGTTACTGGCGGCTTCGCGTGGGCGACTACCGGGTGTCCTACAGCATCAACGAGAAGAACCGGACGGTTCACGTCTGGAACGCCGGACACCGGAACCGGTTCTATGACCGAGCGCGCAGGAAGCGGCGCTGAACCGAAGGGAGAACGAGCCTGTGTTCATTGACATTCACGCCCACGCGTACCGGAAGCGCCCGCCGGTGTATTCGTTCTCCACCGCCGAGCAGGTGCTGGAGCGCTACGACGCCCTCGGGATCGAAAAAGGGGCGCTGCTGCCCATCGTCAGTCCCGAGATCTACCTCCCCCAGGCGAACGAGGACATCCTCGACATGGTCGAGCAGTACCCGGACCGGTTCTTCCCGTTCTGCAACATTGACCCGCGCGCCCTGACGAACTGCTCCCATGCGCCGCTGGGCAAGCTGCTCCAGTACTACAAAGACCAGGGCTGCAAGGGACTCGGCGAGGTCATGCCCAACATGCCGGTCATGGACCCGATGGTCCAGAACCTGTTCCACCACGCTCAGGACGTCGGGCTGCCGGTGACCTTCGACGGCTCGGACCAGTTGACCGGGGATTTCGGGCTGTATGACGACCCCGGCCTGCCGCAGCTAGAGCACACCTTGCAGCGGTTCCCGGACCTCATCATCCTCGGGCACGGGCCGGTGTTCTGGACGGAGATCGCCCGGCTCGAGACGCCGGGCGAACGAGGGCACCCCTTCCGCCGCGAGGGCGGCCAGGTCGGCCGAATGCCCCAGGGGGCGATCAAGGAGGAGGGCGTCGTGCCCAAGCTCTTGCGCCTGTACCCCAACCTCTACGGTGACCTGTCCGACGCCAACCCCTGGAATGCGCTGGCCCGCGACCCCGAGTACGGCCCCCAGTTCCTCACCGAGTTCCAGGACCGCCTGCTCTTCGGCACTGACATCTGCTCTCCCGACATGCCCATTCCCATCATTGACCTGCTCCTCGACTGGCGGGACACGGGAAAGATCAGCGAGGAGGTCTTCAACAAGGTGGCCCGAGAGAACGCGGTGAGACTCTTCGAGTTGGAGTAGACAGGATGACCGGTGGTGCAGCACCGGGCCCCGCCCAGCACAAGGGACACCCCGGAAAGCGACCTTAGCTCTCGGCTTCCAGTCTGCGGAGGCTGGCGTCGTCGAGGCGCCGAACGTCGGGAATTTCGTACTTCACGCCGTGCATATCCACGAACACGACCTTCGTCGGCGTGATATGCCGAATGTCGGTACGGTCGCGGACGTAGATCTTCCGCAGCCCGCGGTCCGTATCCAGCTCCCAGGCTGTCACACCATGTCTCGACTGAGCCGAGAGGATCCGCAGCACTCGTGGCGTGAAGTACGTTAGCTCCAGTTCCTCCTCAATCACCCGGCGAGAATCGCGGTCCATTCCCTGCAGGTCAGGCAGAATGCCGATCTCCTGTTCCTCCGCGTCCAGAAAGACCAGATAGCCCTCCGGCGCCGTAAGCGGAAACGCCCGGCGGACGTGGATGTTCGGGTGCTCCTCCGTACCCACGCGCAGGTTCAGCCGGTCGAAGTCGTCGCGCCGCACCGTCACCTCTCGCGGATCCAGAAGCCGCGTCTCCTCTTGGTGAACGGCCTCCTGCGGCGCCTCTTTGGGTTTGTCGGCCACGCTTACCCTCCTACCGCAACGATCGAGCTGAGTTCCATCTGCATCTGCACCAAATTCTTGAATACCCCGTCGGTCTTCGCCAAGAGCTCTCGGTGTGTCCCGATCTCCACGATCTTGCCCTCGTCCAAGACAATCAGCCGGTCCGCTGCCGACAGCGTCGAAAGCCGGTGCGCGATGGCAAACGTGGTGCGGTTCGCCACCAGCCGATCAATCGCCTCGCGGATCAGCGCCTCGGTCTCCGTATCCACCGAGGAGGTCGCTTCATCCAGAATCAGGATCTTGGGATCCCTAAGCACCGCCCGGGCGATGGACACCCGCTGACGTTCGCCGGCCGAGAGCCGCGCGCCCCGCTCGCCGACCACCGTATCGTACGCGTCCGGCAGCTTCACGATGAACTGATGCGCGTTGGCGATCTTCGCGGCGCGGATGATCTCCTCATGTGTGGCATCCGGATTACCGTAGGCAATGTTCTCGGCGATGGTCCCGCTAAACAGATACGGGTCCTGCAGCACCACGCCAAGCTGCCGCCGATAGGAAGCCAGGTCCAGGTCCCGCAAGTCGTGGCCGTCCACCTCGATGGCGCCCTCATTCACGTCATAGAACCGGCACAGCAGGTTGATCGTCGTGCTCTTGCCCGCGCCGCTGGGCCCCACCAGCCCGATCATCTCGCCGGGCTTGACCTTGAAGTTGAGATTCTGCAGCACGATCTGTCCCGGTTCGTAGCCGAAGGTCACATCCTTGAACTCCACGGCCCCCTCCAGCTCAGGCGTCTCCATTGCGTCCGGCCTGGAGCCCACCTCCGGCTCGGTGTCGAGCACCTCGAAAATCCGTTGGGCCGAGGTCGCTGCGTGCTGCAACATGTGGCTCAGGCGCGCCATGTTCTGCAGCGGCCCGTAGAACCGCCATAGAAACCCGATGAAGGCCACCAGCACCCCCAGCGTCATGCCCTTGGTCGCCATCATCACCTGGTACCCGCCATAGGCCCACACCACGACAAAGCCGGCTGCAGTCAGCAGACCGATGGTGGGAAAGAACCGCGCCATCGTTCGCTGCGCCAGGATGAACGCGTCTCGGGCCGCCGCCGTCCGCTCATTGAACCGCTCCTCCTCGCGCCTCTCCTGCGCGAAGGCGCGGACCACCCGCACACCCGGGATCACGTCGCCCAGCAGCGAGGCCACCAGCGTCCGCCGCCGCCAGGCGCGGTGGAACAGCGTGTGCATCCTCTGCATGAACCACGCCGTCAGCAAGACCAGCAGCGGTGTCGGCAGCAACGTCAACAGCGCCAGCTTCCAGTTCATCACGAACAGAATAACGGCAATGGTCACCAACGACAGAGCATCTCGGCTCGCGTCCTGGAGCCCCTCGGCCAGGAAGCGCTGAAGATTCCCCGTGTCATTGGTCACGCGGTCCATGATCCAGCCGGTCTGCTTGCTGTCGTAAAAGCCGATCGAGAGCTTCTGCAGGTGGTTGTACAGGTCCACGCGCAGATCGTATACCACGCGGTTCCCCAGCCACGCCATGATCTGTCCGCGCACGATTGACAGGGCGGCCACGACCAAGAAGATGCCGACGATCAGATACACCATCTGCCACAGCAGGCGGAAATTACGCGGCGCGATTACGTCGTCAATCATCACCTTCTGCAGATACGGGGGAGCCATCTCAAGGGCTGTGATGAGCAGCATCAGCGCGAAGGCCAGTGCCGCCATGGCCCAGTGCGGCTTGATCTGACAGATCATGCGCAGGATCAGGCCCCGCCGGTCCAGGCACTCCAGACAGGAGCCGCTCCATCTGGGAATCGGCTTGCCGCACTTCTCGCACACTTGGCGCGGCTCACGCCGCCCCCGGGGAGGCGGCTGCTCCTTAGGACCTCCCTGCTCGGTCACTAGTCGCTTGACCGCAGGCAGCGCCTCGGACATGGTCTCATTGCGGGCCGTGGTGTAGCGCAGCAGCGGAATCGCGCGCTCCTTGGTGTACACCTCCAGTAGCTTGCCCCCACTGACGCCTCGCTCGTGCGTCTCGATGGCCTCCGCCAGCGGCACCTCCACGACACCGTCGCCGCCTCCCTCGTTCTGGGGCAGCGATAGCAGCCGCCGCTCCGTGGCCACCAGCCACTGATTCCCAAAGTCGCCCGTGAGGGTCAAATCACCCCACACGGCGACCCGAATCTCCTCGCCCGCCTCCAGCAGCTCCCGGACGCGAGCCGCTAACTCATCCGGCATCTGCTCGATATCCCCACACTTAGGCTCCCGCTCGGCGGGAGGGCTCTCTTCGGCCACTGGACCTCACCTCGACAAAGGGCCGACGGCCTCCCCTCAGGCCGTCGCAGCCGCCAATTCGTCATCGCTCAGCGTTTATGCCGATTCCCGCGGGATTGCTCTCACAGCCTTGCCTCTGAGGCCGGAGCGATACCAAGCATATTGTAGAACAAGCCGCTGGCGGTATCAAGGCCATCAGCCACAGTGGCCCGCCCGGGGTGGTGCCTCGCATCCTCAGACGGCCGTTCGCCTCTCCGTGGGCGGCCCCTCGCAGCAGGCCCTCAGCACCGGGTGTAGGTCAGAGGGCCAATCAGAGAGAAATCGCTCCGCGCGCCGGCCCGACGATTACCAAGTCGAGCCGCGAAGGAGCATCACATGTTTCCCGCGAGTTTTCTTTGCTTCTTGCCTGCAGCGCCCGACGCCCCCACCATCCGGGTGACCGCTCGCCGCGTACTTGACCCCAGCACGACAGAGCACGAGGGCTTCCCGCGAATGGTCCGGGCCGCCGACGGGCGGCTGCTCATGTTCACGCGGCTGGGAACCACCCACGCTAGCGACGCCAGTCGGATCATGCTGCGGGTCTCTCACGATGATGGCGGCACCTGGACGGCCCGGCGGGAGCTGTGGCGCGATCCCGCCGGCTGGTGTGCCCACAACCCCGTCGCCGTGGTCGCCGCCGACGGCACCGTCATCCTCTGGTGCTCTCGCTACGACTGGGCGCGGAACATGCGCAACCACTGCGTCCTCTCGCGCTCCCGGGACCACGGCGAGACCTGGGAACCCTTCAGCCACTTCGACGCCAGCCCGTACCGCACCTGTTACTACGTCACCGACGCCCTCCGTGCCGGTGCCCGCCTCCTGGCGGTGGCAACCTGCTTTGCGCCGACCGCGAAAGAGCCGGCCTGGAACGTCGTCTGGCGCAGCGACGACAACGGGGCCACCTGGCGGGAACTCGGCCCCATGACCGACCCGCAGGCGAACATCGGCGACGAGGTCGGCCTGGCCCATCTCGGCGGAGATCGCGTCCTGCTTTTGCTGCGAGGACGCCGTCGGCGCGGGCTGTACAGGTACTACTCCGAGGACTTTGGCCTCACCTGGTCATCCGAGGAGAACATCGGCAGCCAGGTCGGAACACTCCAGCGCCCCTTCCTCACCTACCTGGGCGGCCACACTTGGCTGCTCACCGGCCGCCAGAGCGACGCCAAGCCACTGGCCGTCGTCGCCTATCTTTCCACCGACGACGGGGAGACCTTCACGGGACCCACCACCCTCGAGACCTATCAGGCCGACGGAGCCTACACGAGCGGCGTCCAGCGCGCCGACGGCAGCGTCCTCCTGGCCTACTACGCCGATCCGGACGAGGCCACCAAGCCCAACATCTACCTTGTCGAGCTGCGCGTAGACGGCTTGACGCAGTAGGCCCGAAACCTGGTGTCTCCCTCCGTGAGCTTGCGCACCAAAACCCGTTTCATAGCCCTTCTAGGAGCGCATTTATGCGCGATGGTTGTTGCTCGTCGGTCGTTGAGCCTCCAAGATCACCCCTAGCCGCCGAACAGCAGTCCCCCGAATCGTTCCGGCTTGGCGTAGGCGCCCAGCGTGCACGACCAGGCGGTTGCCTCGCCCGAGCCCTGGTCATTGCGGCAGGCGTTGAAGCCCCACACGGCGCCGGAGCGCGGCTTGGCGCCGATCAGCTCGAACGGGATCCTGACCTCCACCACCCAGCGATCCTCCTCGATGGCGGTCGCCGCCTCCCAGCCTCCCGCGGCCGACGACTTCGCGGCCCCCAAGCTGTTCAGCGCCAGACGGAAATACTTCTTGCCCGCCAGGCGCGGGTCAATGTAGACCTCGACGCTGTCGTCGCGGGGCACCTGGGGGTTCAGGCCGTGCTCGTCGGGCTTCGCCTGAGCGCGTAGGTGCTTCATGTCCGCCTCTTGGCACTCGAAGGCAACGTAGAGGTTCGCATCGTCGGCGACCACGTAGCAAACGGTCTGCTCTCGGGCGGGCTCTCCGGTCTGGTGATGGACGAAGTTGGTCAGCTTCGTGGCAAAGGGCCAGCAGCTATCGTCCAGCTTCCCGTCGAGCTTCGGCGGGCTGGCAGCGGTCTGACATACGGCTTGGGGAAGCAGGGCGATCTCGCGCTCGCTTTCCACGGACAGCGGCTTCCCCTCCGGGAGCTGATAGCGCACCCCCAGCTTCACCCTGAGCTTGTCGCTTGCGGTTGGGATCTTGGCGCCTCTAGCCGCGAGCTTCACCACCGTATCCCCGTCCGCGCCTAATGTGGCCGTCTGGCGTAGATCTCCCGGCAAGCCGTCGCCAGTAAGACCTATCTCGGCTTGCAGCGCCTGTGGCAGGTTATTGCGCAGTGTCGCCGCGAAGCCCAGACCGCCGCCCGCCACCGGCGCCTGCCGCAGGTCGCTCACTTCCACGCCGGGGCGCACGCGCAGCCGCCTGAAGGCGGCCAAGTCCACGGGAACCTCGCCGCCCGTCACGGCGGCGCCGGCCCACAGGTCAACGCCGCGGCCCTCCCCCAGGCCCGCCGGTAGCTCAAGGGCAAATTGCCTCTCGGTCCTCCGCGTCTGAGCCAGCGGAACGACGGCCAGTTCGCGCCCGTCCGCCAGGGCTCGCAGCCCCAACTCAACTCCTTTCGCCTCCGGCGCCTGCCGCCCGTGCAGCGAAACGCCTATGGTGCTGCGCACGCCCGCCACCAGTTGAGAGGGCGCCTCCAGGCGCACCTGCAAGCCGCTCGCAACCTGCGCGGCCAGGGAGGCATACTGGCGATACCAGCGCATCCGCTGCTGCAGGAA
>JALGUG010000182.1:0-1703 GCA_029820995.1 Candidatus Zipacnadia bacterium | reverse complement strand
CCCCACACGACGTACGCCGTCCAGTTGATCGGCATCTCCCCCTGCGGCGGGATCGTCTGATTCTTCGGGCTCGCGAACAGGTCCGCCTGGCCGGCCCCGTACCCCAGGCCGGTGTGCTGCGTCACGACCAGGCCGCCGCCGCCCGTCTCATCCGCATGCAGGTAGTCCCACGCCACATCGCCGGGCGAGCCCCAGTCGTCGGGCTTGATGGCCCTGCCGTCGGGCAGGCTGTGCCAGCGCGCGCCAATGTTCCAGAACCAGTAGGAGTCCGCGGGCTGATCGGCGTGATTGCGCAGTGCCGTCTGAAGCTCCACGGCCGGCAGCCCGCGGCGGATCGTCGCCGTCACCAGCACATCCGCCTGCGAGATGTCCTCCTGGCTCTTCGAGCCGTATAGCTTCACCACGAACTGAACCGTCTTGCGGTTGGGCTCATCGCGCGTCAGTCGGATGTCCTCCAGCCGGCGCGCGTGCAGCCAGCCGTGGTCGCCCTTCAGGCCGCCCGGACTCGCCCAGAGTGTCATGCCGGATTGGCCCAGGCGGAACGAAGCCCGGCTCTTGCCGGTCCCGAACGAGAACACGGCGCCGCCCGAGCGCAGGCGCACACTGCCCCCGCCGATCTCGACCTCGAAGGGCAAATCCGCCTGGCTCCGGAACACTGCCGGCAGGTCCTCGGCCTTCAGACCCTCGCCCTTCAGAAGGCGCTCCTCGGGCCCTTCGCGGCGCGAGAGCTTCTCCAGCGGCGCCAGGGCGCCGGCGAGAGCGGCAATTTTCCTGCGGCCGCCGGTATCCCGGGGGAGGCCGTCCTGCTTGGCTGCCTTCCAGCACGCCCGGGCCCGCTCATAGGCCCTGTCAAAGACCCTCTTCCCCGCGGCTGCCTGCTCCGCCGGAACTCCTCCCTCGGCGGCGAGCTTCTCCAGGCGCAGCGCGCAGCTCTGGGCCATGCCCGTAGCCTCACCCAGGCAATTCGCCAAGTACGCGCTCCTGGTGACGTAGACCCGCCCGGAATCGGGCGGCAGCTCCACCCGCAGCTTGCCGCCGCGCGCCAGCCGCGTTTCGCCCGCATACAGGTCGGCCACGTGCGGATCGTTCAGTTGCCACGGCAGATCGGCGCGGGCCTTCTCGGTCCCCGAGTTGCCCACCACCAGCGCACGTTCGTAGCGGCGGTAATACAGCGGGCCCTCGCGCTCCAGCGGCCCCACCGGTTTGCCCGTGTCGGTCCGGTAGAGCTGCCGCAGGATGTCCTGACGCTCCCTCGCGGTCGCGGTCCACTGCTGGAAGCCGCACAGCTTGGCGCAGGCGTACGACAGGAATGCGTGCGCCTTTTCTCGCTCGCGCACGGGCAGGTAGACCAGCGGCGCGATGGAGCCGCCGTCGTCCGTGAAGTCCTTCCAGCCTTCGTAGGCCCGCACCACTGCCGGCCAGTCGTGGTATCGCCGCAGGACGGACAGATCTCCTTCATCACCTACGAAGCCGTGCCGGAAGATGAAGGATTCCCACATCAGCGAGTCGCCGTAGCCGATATAGTCGTGCTTGGGGCCGCCGGAGTTGAGCATCACGGCGAACTCCGGGCCGTGCGCTTTGACCGCCTGATAAACCTTGCGCAGCGCGACCTTATACATCTCCGTGTTGCTCTTGTCCGGGTACAAGTGGCGGTGCAGGCCGAGTTCGGGCCCGTAGCACTTCGGGTACGGGTGCACGTTGTC
>JALGUG010000015.1 GCA_029820995.1 Candidatus Zipacnadia bacterium | reverse complement strand
GAGGCCATCGCGCCGGAAGGCGCTCCATGTTATCCTACAGCAGTTATGAAACCACTGTCAGCACTGCCACGACCTTTGGGTCCGATCAGACATGTAGGCGACCTCGGAGGGGCTGAATTCGAGGCTACAGACCGTGAGCAGCCGCAGTATCCAGGCCGATACACCTTATGACCTCTCGCGACCGCGTACTCACTGCCCTCCAGCACCGCGAACCGGACCGCGTCCCGTGGGACTACTGGGCCGGGAGCGAGCTGACGGAGCGCCTCTGCCGGGAGCTCGGCTGCGCCGACTCGGAGGCGCTGCGGCGCGAGCTGGGGGTGGACCTGCGGTACGTCCCCGGCCCCAGCTACGTGGGCCAGAGCCTGCGCACGTTCGAGGACGGCACCATCGAGGACCTCTGGGGCGTGCGGCGGCGCGTGGTCGAGGTCCAGCGGGACGCGCAGACGTGGCGCTACAAGCACACGGCGCTCTCTCCGCTGGCGCAGGCCGAGGCGGTCGCGGACATCGAGGCGTACGACCACTGGCCCTCGCCCGACTGGTGGGATTACTCCAGCGTTCAGGCCGACTGCGAACAGCACGCAGGCTATGCCGTCGTCAACGCCGGGGATCGGCTCGACCGGACCGCCCAGCTCAAGCCGATGATGTACCTGCGCGGCATGGAGCAGACGTACGTGGACCTGGTCGAGAACCCGGCCCTGGTGGAAGCCATTGTGGACCACATTCGCGAGTACTTTCTGGCCTACAACCGGCGCGTGTTCGCAGCGGCGCGTGGGAAGATTGACATCTTCATGATGGGCGATGACTTCGGCACGCAGCAGGGGCCGATGATGGACCTGCGCACCTGGCGACGGTTCTTCCGCGACGGGTTTCGGGCGTACATCGAGCTGGCGCACGAGTTCGGGCTGAAAGTGATGCACCACACCTGCGGCTCAGTGGTGGAGCTGATCCCCGACTTCATCGAGTGCGGGCTGGATGTGCTTCAGTCGCTGCAGCCGCACGCGGCGGGCATGGACCTGGCGAAGCTCAAGCGCGAGTACGGCCGGGACCTGTGCTTCCACGGGAGCATTGACATCCAGGAGACGCTGCCGCGTGGGACGCCGGCCCAGGTGCGCGAGATGGTGCAGGAGCAGATGGCCGCGGGCAAGCCCGGCGGCGGCTTCATCATCAGCACGGCGCACAACATCCCGCCCGAGACGCCGACGGAGAATGTGATAGCCCTCTATGAGGCCTATCGCGAGCTGGCGCCGTACTGACGGCCGGCGCGTACCCCGATTATGGCCCTTCGCGTGCTGCCATCGCTCCCCTTGCGAACCGCGCATTAGGGCTTCCGTTGGCCAGCGCCCCATCGGTTTGCTGCGTGCTGATTGCTGAGGACCAATCGGTGACCGGTCTGTGAGCTGTCCTTGACGCTGCCGGCTACGCATGGGTATAATTGCTGCGAGCTAGTCCGCAACTGCTCTGGGGGGCGGCATGGGCATGCAGGCTAGCTTTTTTAGCCGCGTTGCAACACAGGCAGACCGAGATGCTGCGACAGATTGCTCGAGACATCAAGGCGGCGCAAGAGCGCGATCCGGCGGCACGGAGCAAGCTGGAAGTGCTCCTGTGCTACAGCGGTCTGCATGCGATCATCGCCCATCGCTTCAACCATAAGCTCTGGCAATGGGGACTGCGCCTACCTGCCCGCTGGCTGGCGCAGATCGCGCGCGGCCTGACGGGCGTCGAGATCCATCCCGGGGCTACCATCGGCGAGGGGCTATTCATTGACCACGGCATGGGCACGGTCATCGGGGAAACCGCCGAGATTGGCGATAACTGCACTCTGTTTCACGGCGTCACGCTGGGCGGCACCGGTAAGGAAACCGGCAAGCGGCACCCCACGCTTCGAGATAACGTGCTCGTCGGCGCGCACGCTCAAGTTCTCGGCGCCATCGAAATCGGCGAGGGTGCGATGATCGGCGCCGGTGCGGTGGTGACCAAAGCGGTGCCGCCCTATACCACCGTAGTCGGGATTCCGGCCAGGCCCGTGCGGCGACGAGAGCGGGCGCCCCAGGACTTCCACCATGAGCAGATCGCGGACCCCAACGCCCGGGCCTTCGAGTGCCTGTGGCTGCGTCTGGGCCAGCAGGCGCAGGCGTTGGGCGAACTGAAGGCGCGCCTCGACGAGCGGCACGGTGAGTCGGCTGAACTGGACGAACTACGGCAGACGGTTCGGCGTTTGGAGGCGCGCCTGCAGGAGCTGGAGCAGGCGCCGGCGGAGGCCCCGGCGACGTTGGCGGGCCTGGAACAGTCCTCCCAACCCGTGGAACCTCTGCTTGAGCACCTTCCGCGAGACCAGCAGATCTAGACCAAGCGACAGTGCACCCAGACCGCAGGGCGACCGCCGCTCTGTGACAGCAGATCCAGGGCAACACCAGCTCCTCGAGGCCGGAGCCACACCATTATGCCGAAATGGCTGCTGCTATCTCTGTGTTTCCTCCTCCTGATAGCCTTCTTTGCGGTTGGCGTGGGCGTGAGCGGCCGCCAGTTCGAGGCCAGCGGCCGCATTGCCCGCAATGTCAGTATCGCCGGGTTTGACGTCAGCGGTCGGACCGCTCAGCAAGCGGTGGAAGTGCTGCACCGCAAATGGGTCCCTACCTTGCCGGGCAAGATTGTGCTGCACGCAGCCGACAAGGAATGGGCCGTACCTCCGGGCCTGCTGGGCAGCCGCCTGCTGCTGGAAGATGCCGTTGCCCGGGCGCTGCGCGTGGGTCGCGAAGGCCCTCTGTGGGACCGCACGCTGGCGCGTCTGGGTCTGAGCGGGCCCAGGAATCTGGAGGCCGCTTGCGAGGTGGACGAATCGCGCGTGCAGGAGTTCCTCATCGAGATCGCGCCCCAGGTCAACCGCGAGCCCAAGAACGCGACCGTGGAGATCGAGGGCAACGAGGTCCACATCACGCCGGGCGTGGAAGGCCGCGTGCTGGAGATCGAGGCCAGCCGTCTGGGCCTGTGCAAAGCACTGCGCAACCCCAATTTGCAGGCTTTCGAACTGAAGGTGGATATCCAGCGTCCCGCGGTCAGCGAGGAGGAGCTGGCCGATATCCAGGTGGTCCTGGGGACGTACACGACGCCCTTCAACGCCGGGAACAAGGACCGCAGCCATAATCTTCGGCTCGCTACCGAAATGTTGAGCGGTACCGTCATTCCGCCCGGCGCCGAGCTGTCGGTCAATGCCATCGTGGGACCGCGACTGACGGAAAAGGGCTACCGCAGCGCCCCAATCTTCGTCAACGGCGAGGTCGAGCCGCAAACCGGCGGCGGTGTCTGCCAGGTAGCGACCACCCTCTACAACGCCGCCCTACTGGCCAATCTGCAGGTCCTCGAGCGCCATCACCACTCGCGTCCGGTACATTACGCGCCAGCCGGACGCGATGCCACCGTGTATTACGGCCAGCTCGACATGCGCTTCAAGAACACCTTGAGCCATGCCCTCATGGTCATGGGTGAGGTGAAGGCCGCCAAGCTCACGTTCTGGATCCTGGGTCACCGGGAGGACCAGGCGAAGGTCTCCCTCCGGCGCACGAACCTGGTGACGCTGCCGTACGCGAGGAAAGAGTTCCTCGACCCTTCACTGGCGGCCGGGACCGAGAAGGTTGAGGTCAAGGGGCGCTATGGAAAGAAGGTCACGCTGTGGAGAATCGTCACCACACGCTCCGGGGACAGGCAGGAGCAGCGCCTCCACACTGACACATACCGCCCTCAGAACGAGATCGTGAAAGTCGGCCCCCCGGCGCCCGAGACATCGCCTCCGACGCCCTCAATTCTGCCCACGGCGCTGCCGCGCCTGAACCGCGGTGCCGCGAACTCCTCCGAGGGCGCTCCCTAAGAGCCCACGGGCCTCACTGCGCTGCTTCCGGGGCGTGCTGAATCGTAACTTCCGCCAGCCGAAACCGCCGTAACAGCTCCAGGCGGCCCTGCTTATCGGCACGTAATGTCACCTGCACCGGCTGCTGATGGCGTTCCTCAATGAGCACGCGGTGACGGGAGCGCGGCGCAACGCGGTATACGCCGTCCCCAAGCCGCAGCCACACCTCGCTCCCTTCGCCTTGCCGGAGCCTCAGGTGGCGTCCCACTCGATTTAGCTTAGCGCCGTCACCGGCGAGCGTGAAACGCACCATGCCGCGACCGTACACGCTGACGAAGCTGCGGGCCGTGCCCTCCCGGGGCCGGACCTCCAGCGGCAGCGGCTGAGCCTCCGCGGCACGCCCGCGCTCGGCATCAAAGCTGAGAATCGCATCGCCGGTCGGCTCGCCCGCGTCGTCTCGCCACGCTTGATTGTGCAACACGAAGGCTCCGAGATAGGTGCGCGCCTTCGCGGTACGCGTGTGCACGTTTACCGTCCCGCTGGACTTAAGCGCGAGCACGTAGACAGCTTGGCCGTCACTGCTCACCAGGACGTCTCGCGCCAGCAGTCCCTGTTGCTGCAGAATTCCATACACAGCACGGCGAGCGATGAGGTCGTGATGAAAGCCGTTCCACGTGGCCGAGCCCGGCATCCAGCGAGGCCAGAGCGGATGGGTCGCATAGACGGCAAACCCCTGGCGCACCGGGTTGACGATCAGTCCCGCGAACAACGGCCTGGTTGGCGGCGGCCGACCCGGCAGTGTCGGCTTGCCGGCGTCGGGCTCAAAGGCCACGGTCACGACACCCAGCGCCCGGGCGCCCGGGCCCAAAGCGGCGAGCTGCGTCCAGCCCTCGAATACCCTTTGCTTGGCCGTACCGCGAATGGTTACGCCCGCCGTCAAACTGGGAAACAAGGGGTGGCCGTTGATCGTCATGTCGCTCGTCCACTGCTTGAACTGGGCGATATGCTCCACGCCCAGCAGTGGCGCCAGCTTGTTCGGCAACTTCCGCCAATCGCCTGTCTGATACAGGCCGAGACCGATGTCCGCCGCCAGCGCGCCGCCCTGCTCAACATATGTCACAAGCGCTGCCTGCGCCTTAGGGCCCAGACAAAAGGCCAGCGGCGCCAGAATCGCTCCGTACTTGTGCAAGTCGGTGTGCGCCAGGTCCATCTCCGCCAGATAGTCCACCGGCCCAAAGCGGCTGCCGTAGGCCAGCGCCTGAAGCAGCTTCGCCGGCTCGTCCGGGGGCGTATTCGGGAGGTGACCGTACAAGCCGCCGCCGGCGTAGGGCTCTAAGAGGACCGCGGCGGAGGCCTCCGGACGATGGCCGAAGGTCACCGCGTCGCGAGCCTGCCGCGCCGCCTCGGCCACGCCCCGCTGCAGCGACGGCTCCAGTGTCAGAGCGCTCCAATCCTCGAAGCCCAACCCGATGGCTCCGCCCAAGCCCGCCAACTCCGCTCGCGGCGCGAAGTCGGCGCGTGCGAGCCGTGCGGCGGAGAGCACCGGCAGAGCCAGGAAGTGGTTCCCGCGCCGTGCCACGCTAAGCGCAGCAAGCCATTGCGCTGTGCGTGACCGGGCATCGGCTGCGGGCGGCAGAGCCGGGACAATGACGTCATACGCCTGGGGGATGGCCAGGAGGTCCCGGTAGGAACGCAGTCGCCCCGTGAACAGTGGTCGCGTCGGATCGGCCGCCCGCACCGCGCGCGCCCAGATGCGGTGCAGCTCCGACATCTCCCACTGCCGATATAGCGCCGTGTCCAGCGCCGCGCGCCCGACGCCGTAAGGCTGCTTGGCATCCACCTGCGGCGCGTCCGTCAGCGATATCTCGCCCCAGCGCCGGAGCGTGGTGCCCCAGGACCGATTCAGTTCCCCGAGTGTGACGTACTTCGCCCGCAAGAAAGCCTGCAGCCCCTCGCTGGACGGCCGCAGGAACTCGTCCGGGTAGTCCATTGTGGACCAGGCCAGGATCGCGCGATCGTCGCGCAGCAGCGACACCGCCGCTTCGATGTCGTGGGCCGCCTTCTGCGCGTAGCCGGCGTCCCCGGCGCGGGCATGAAGGCGACCGGCCTCGCAGGGTAAGGCGACGATGACCGGAAGCTGCGCCTCGCTTGCCGCGCGCAGCGATGCTCGCGCGCGCTGCATCCGCTCCTCGGTGAACGTGCTGAGCGTCACGTGAATAGCGCTGAGCGACAGCTCTTGCGCGATCAGGGGGGCGCGTGAGCCCTCCAGACCGTAGATGAACGTGAGCGGGTGCGACCGCGCGCGCCGCCGCAGCGCTTCCAGTCGCTCCGCCCGTTCGGCGCCCGTAGAGATAAGCGCGCCGGCCACACACCAGACTGCGGCCAGCGCACAGATCAGAGCGCTCCGTCGTGTCGTCCACGCACTACTGGGGCTTGAGCAGCACCACTTCATCTAACAAGAGGGTCCCCTGCTGAGCCTTCCCTTGTATCGCCGCCGTCGCCTCCACAATCGCCACGTGCTTCATTTGGTCCGGGTCCAGCTTGCCGTTCTCGTCCTCCGAGTTCTCGTCCAACTTGAAGTCCGCGAACAGCGCCTCTTCCTCCCGCCAATCCGGCGAGCCCTGGAGCTGAAGGGCCATGTTGTACTGGGACCCGTCGCGCTCCTCGGTGCCGACAATCAGCACGGCGTCCCGCGTGCAGTGCACCTTGAATCGTACGCCGTACGCCCCTGCCGCAAGGCGCCGCGGTAGCCCGCATAGCACGGCACACGCCCTCCGGGGCGCCACGTCATAGTCAAGCCGTAATGAACTCTTGCCCTGGCCGACGTTCGCCGGGTCCTGCTCGAGCGACAGCGTGCCCGTGCCGATCAGTAGCCAGCCGACGATCGCCCGCTCGAAGTCGCCCAGGAGCACTTCCCGGCCGTGCGTGCCGGCGCGTTCCGCAAATAGCGGAGCGACCGGGGCCCCGTCAAAGGCGACGGCATCCACCCACAAGATCCGCGGCGGCAGCGGTTGGTCGAAGAACGGGACCTGCCGGCTCAGCTTCGCCAGAAAGCCCGCGGCATCTATCAGGGCCAGGCTGTTGATCTCGTCCACGTCGAGCCGGTTGTTCTCGTCCGTGCTGTCGTCGAGCAAGTTGAAGTCCGACAGATTCAGGGCCACATGCTGCCACTGACCGGGCGGCGTGTACACGGCGGTTCCATAGCGCGAACCATCTTGCTCCGCCAGTTGCAGCAAGAAGGTGGTGCCGACGCTGCAGCGCAGCCACAGTCGCACCGACCGTGCGCCGAAGGGCGTCAATTCGCCGCGCACCAGCCCGGCGATTTCTCCAGCCACGGGCGTGTAGTTCCACTGGAGGGAGAACTCCCCCGACTTGGCGGCGTCGGCGCCGCTGGCCAGCTTCAAGTCGCCTGCCTCGGGAACCGTTGTCCATTGGTCGAGGCCGAGCTCGAAGTCGAACTGCTGGATCGGGGCGGCCGGGGCGGGCGTCGCCAGGAGAAGCACTGCCAGAGCGGGTATGGTCAAGAGCCGGGCCGGAAGTTGGAGGTGCATGCGCTCTCGCTCCTTTGAGCGTCTCGTTTGTCACATGCTACACTCCGTGCGCCCGCCTTGTTTCGGCTGTACCCCGCAACTGGGGGCTGGATGCTCTGCGATTGCCGCGCAGCCGCACGCCGTGGGCCGCTTCTCCGGCGATTCAGTGCGGCTCCTCCGAGGCGTTGGGGACGATGTGAGGCAGCCATGCATCGGTCTGCTCCAGGGCGGAGCGCGCAGCCTCCTGTTCGGCCGACTTGCGGCTCTGCCCCTGGCCGGAGCCGATCACCATGCCCTGGAATTCCGCACGTATGTAGAAGGTCTTGGCGTGGTCGGGGCCGGAGGTGCGCTCCAACACGTATGACGGCCCCTGCTTAGTGTGCTCTTGGATAAGTTCCTGCAGAGCGCTCTTGTAGTCGCCGAGTTGTTCTGAATTGAGCCGTTCACTAATCAAGGGGGCGAAGTGCAAGCGGACGAACCGTCGGGCGCCGTCGAGGCCGGCCGCCAGATAGGCCGCCCCCACGAGCGCTTCCAGTGCGTCGGCCAGCAGTGAGGGCTTATCTCGGCCGCCGGTCAGCTCCTCGCCCCGGCCCAGTGCCAGCAAGTCGCCCAGGCCCAAGCTGCGCGCGACGGCGGCCAATGCCGGGGCGCAGACCACGGAGGCCTTGATCTTGGTGAGCGTGCCTTCCGGCGCCTCCGGACACGCCTCGCACAAGAACTCGGCGATCACTAGGCCCAAGACGGCGTCGCCGAGGAACTCCAAGCGCTGATTGGATTCCAGGGGGGACAGGCCCTGCTCTTCCGCGTAGGAAGCGTGGCGGAGAGCCTTCTGCGCCAGGGCCGGAGGGATCGGAGGAAGCCCTGGGAGGTCCAGTGCGGGTGCCTCCGGCTGATCATTCCCACCGTCGTCAGACACCAGGTCTCCTCCCAGGCTCTGCGGTCGGCTCCCACGTGACCGGGCACTACTGGCTGGACTTGAGTTTGTCACGCCAGTACGGGTCGTACTCCTCCCGCACGCGCCGCATGATTTCGTCGTAGAGTTTCGGATTCTTTCGCGTCTCGTGGTCAATGGCTTTGGCTGTGAGTGCCAGGTCCACTTTCCACATCCGGCCCTCTTTGCGCAGCTTGTACGGGATCTGAGGCGCAATATCATCGGGCTGTTTCATCAGCGGCTCGACGATGATCTTGGCCACATTGCCCCGACGCTGTTGGCCGACGATGCGCAGGTCCACGCTACCGCCCACATACATGATGCTCGCGGGCGAGCGGTTCACCATCGGCAAAGAGTTTTTGGTCACCAATTGGCGCACCGTCTCGATGTCTTGTTTGGCGGCCGCGGGCAGGAAGGCCCGCAAGGTCCGCTCCGGCGTGCTCCGGGCGAAGTAGATGTATGACACCACGATGGCCACGACGAGCACCGCAGCCACACCGGCCACCATCCGCACCCACTTGAGCTGCGTGGCCTCCAAGACCCGTCTCGTCAATCCGCCCAACATCGCGTTCTCAGCCATCTCATCTCACTCCGTGTACCGCCGCAGCACCAGAACCGCGTTATGGCCGCCAAAGCCGAAGCTGTTGGACAGCGCGGTTTCAACCCGGCGGTCCTGCGCGACATGGGGTACGTAGTTGAGGTCGCATCCCTCCTGCGGATTGTCCAGGTTCAGCGTCGGCGGGACGAACTGGTGCTCGAAGGCCAGCAAGCACACCAGGGCCTCCGTAGCGCCGACCGCGCCCAGTTGGTGCCCCGTCATCGCCTTGGTCGAGCTAATCGCCAGCTCGTAGGCATGATCGCCGAACAGCTTTTTGACGGCGGCGTTCTCTTGCTCGTCGCCGTCCCAGGTGCCCGGTCCGTGCGCGCTGATGTAGTCCACATCGGCGGGCTGTAGGCCTGCCTTGTCCAAAGCGTGCTTCATCGCGCGCAGGGGCCCGTCGCCGCCGGGCTCGATGTTCGTCACGTGATAGGCATCGGCGCTCTCGCCACAGCTCAGGATCTCGCCGTAAATCGGGGCGCCGCGGGCCCGGGCGTGCTCGAGGTTCTCTAGAATCAACGCCGTGCCACCCTCGCCAATCACGAAGCCGTCGCGGTCCCGGTCGAAGGGGCGGCAAGCGTGCTCGGGGTCATCATTGCGCCGGGACAGAGCACGAGCGGAGCAGAACCCGGCCAGAGCGCTGGGCACCACCGCGGCCTCCGATCCACCGGCGATCATGACGTCGGCGTCGCCGCGTCGGATCACCTCGGCCGCTTCTCCCAGGGCATGAGTGGACGAGGCGCAGGCGGTTACCACAGCGTAGTTGGGCCCCTTGGCGCCGGTGAGGATGCTAATCAGCCCGGGGCCCATGTTGAGGATCATCATGGGAACGAAGAACGGCGAGACCTTGGCGGGGCCCCGCTCCAACAGGCGGCGATGCTGCTCCTCCCAGGTCTCCATTCCGCCGATGCCCGACCCCCAGACCACGCCAACGCGGTCCGCATCATTGCCTGTGATCTCCAGTCCGCTCTCGTCCAACCCCATCTTGGTTGCCGCCAGGGCATAATTGGCAAATCGGTCGGTTCGCCTGACCAGCTTGGCATCATCCACGTACCGGCTGATGTCGAAGTCCTGCACTTCCGCGGCGATTTGGCTGGCGTACGCCGAGGGATCGAACCGGGTGATCCGACGGATCCCGGTACGACCGGCCCGCAGGGATGCATAGAACTCCTCAACCGACTGGCCAATCGGAGAGATAATGCCTCGCCCTGTGACAACTACTCGCCTGGTCATCGCTTCCTTTGCTGTCTGTGAGGGCCTCGCCGGGCCCGCAGCAACCCCGGGCGCTCGCGCGACCCTCCGCCCCGTCCGACGCGCTACTCGGTCTCCGTGCCCAGCTTGCCCTCGATGTAGCGCACCGTGTCCCCCACGGTCCGGATCGTCTCTGCTTCCTCTTCGGGGATCTCGATGTCAAACTCGTCCTCAAAGGCCATGACGAGCTCCACCACGTCCAACGAATCGGCTTTCAAGTCGCCCTCGTAGCTTGCGCTCTCGGTCACTTTGCTCTCGGGAACCTGCAACTCCCGCACAATGACTTCCTTCACCCGTTCGAACAGTGCCATGGACAACAGACCTCCTCGGCGTTTTCGTCGGCGACAAGCCGTTCGCTGGCCGCGGTGTCGCGGCCCTCACATCACCATGCCGCCATCTACGTTGATCACTTGGCCCGTTATGTACTGGGCCGCCGGCGACGCCAGAAAGGCGACGGCGCCGGCTACGTCCGCGGGCGTGCCGCCGCGGGCCAAAGGTATGGTGCGCAGGAAGGCTTCACGCACGTCGTCCGAGAGCCCGACTGTCATGCCCGCCTCGATGAACCCAGGCGCGACCGCGTTCGCCGTCACCCCGCGCCCCGCGAGCTCGCGAGCCGTCGTCTTGGTCAGCGCGATCAGCCCGCCCTTGGCTGCTGAATAGTTCGCCTGCCCGGCGTTGCCCATCAGGCCCGCCACCGAGGCGATGTTGATGATCGTTCCGCGCCGCTGCTTCATCATCGGACGGGCCACGGCCTTCGTGCACAGGAAGGCGCCCTTGAGATTGACGGTCAGCACCTGGTCCCACTGATCGGGTGTCATGCGCACAATCAGTGCGTCGCGACGAATGCCGGCATTGTTGACCAGGATGTCCAGCCGGCCGAGTTCTGCCAGTGTCGCCTGAACCAGGTCCTGGACTTGCGCTTCATCGGCCACGTTGGCGGTGTTGACCAGTGCCCGGCGGCCCAGGCCACGCACCTTCTCGGCCACCGCCGCGGCCGCCACCTCAGCCACATCGTTGACCACGATATCCGCGCCCTCGGCGGCCAGCGTCTCGGCGATTGCCGTACCAATGGCGCCCCCGCAACCCGTCACAATCGCCACTCGATCCTCGAGTCTCACCGCCAACTCAGACCTCCATATCGTTTGGTCGGGACCCCGCCGCGATCAGCGGAGCGCCGTCAGGGTCTCCTCGAGCGTCGTCGGATCGCTCACCGTCAACCGCCGAGCGTCTGGTAGAATCCGACGGATCATGCCTGACAGCACTCTGCCGGGACCGACCTCTACAAAGGTGTCAACACCCAGTTCGCCCATCCGCCGAACCGACTGTTCCCACAGCACGGGCGACGTAAGTTGGCGGCGCAGAGCCTGCTGAAGGTCCGTGGCCGCCGACTTCTCGCGGGCGTCCACATTCGTGACCACCGGCACGCGGCCGTCGGCCCAAGTGGCTCCCGCCAGCTCGACCGCCAGCCCTTCGGCTGCCGGCGCCATTAGCTGCGTGTGGAATGCACCGCTCACATCCAGGCGCACCACGCGCTTTGCTCCGGCCTCTTTCGCAGCACGGGAGGCCGCCGCGACAGCCTGTTCCTCGCCGGAGATGACTACCTGACCTGGCGCATTGAAATTCGCCGCCCGCACCACGCCCTCCTCCTGCGCACGCTCGCAAATTTGCCGCACTTGCGAGCCCTCCAATCCCAGGACCGCGGCCATGCAGCCGGGATGCTTCCGCGCAGCCTCGGCCATCAACTCGGCCCGACGCTGCACCAGCCGCAGCCCCGCCTCCACAGGGAGCGCCCCGCTGGCCATCACTGCCGTGTATTCGCCCAGACTCTGCCCGGCCACAAAATCCGGCGCCACACCCTCAGCCTGCAAAGCCGCCAGGGCCGCCAGACTGTGCGTCACAATCGCCGCCTGCTGATTCTGCGTCTGGGTCAGGTCCTGCTCGGGCCCCTCGAACATCAGCCGCCGCAAATCGCGACCCAGCACCTGACAGGCGGTATCCAGAACCGCCCGGCACTCGGGTCGCTCCCGGTCGAAGGCCTCCCCCATGCCCACGTGCTGCGAGTTCTGGCCGGGGAACACGAAGGCAATCATCCTACCACTCCACCACCGCTGCTCCCAGGCTGAAGCCGGCGCCAAATCCGACCATCAGAACGATGTCGCCCGGCTTCAAGCGCCCCTGCTGCTCCGCTTCCGCCAGGGCGATGGGGATACTTGCGGCCGAGGTGTTGCCGTAGCGGTCCACGTTGACGGCCACTTTCTCCGGGGGGAGGTCGAAACGCTTGGCCGCCGCATCTATGATGCGCTGGTTAGCCTGATGCATGACCAGCAGGTCTACGTCTTGAGGCGTCAGCCCCGCCTTGTGCAGCGCGCCCAGTGAAATCTCCGGGATGCCGCGCACCGCCAGCTTGAACACTTCGTGTCCCTGCATCTTGATGTAGTGCTGCCGCTGATCAATGAGCTCATGCGTAATCGGCCGACGCGAGCCGCCGGCCGGCAAGTTGAGCAAATGGGCCGCCGATCCGTTCGTGGACCACTCAACGGCCAGAATGCCGGTGCCCGGCTCGGCCGGCCCCACAACAGCGGCGCCGGCGCCGTCGCCGAACAGGACGCAAGTGGAGCGGTCCTGCCAATCGGTGATCTTGGAGAGCGTCTCGGCCGCAATGACCAGCACGTATTGTTCTTGCCGTGTCCTGATGAGCGAGGAGGCAAGCGCCAGACCGTAGATGAAACCGGTGCAGCCATTGATGACGTCAAAGGCGGCACAGCGTTGGAGGCCCAGGGCATGCTGCACGAAGGAGGCAGTAGCCGGAAAGGGCTCGTCCGGCGTGACGGTGGCGACGATCACGAGGCCGATCTGTTGCGGATCAATGTCGCATTTCTCGAGAGCTCGCCGGGCCGCGGCGATGCTCAGGTCCGAGGTCGCCTCGCCGTCGGAGGCAATGTGGCGTTCGCGAATGCCCGTGTGGGATACAATCCACTCATCGGTGGTGTCTACCATCTGCTCCAGGTCCGCGTTGGTGAGCACCTTTTCCGGGACGTGCGAACCAATGGCCACAATCCTGCTGCCGCCAACGGTGTCCGCCCCACCTTCGCCGCCTGTTGCACTGGCCTTCGACACCGGCCTGGGCCTCCTGCGAGAGCCGCGCCCACCCGTTGCTACCAAGTAAACCGGCGGCTCGACCTGGCGGGGTCCCCCTCGGCCCGTGGCCCCGCATTGGCTTCGCCACCGGAGCTGCCATCGCCCAACGGGCGCTGCCGGCAATAGTCCGGCAGCGCCGGCTGGGTCAGTTGTGACTACAAGAATCCGCCAGGTGCGCGATGAAGTCATTTTCGACCGCTTTCACTGCAACCGACAGCGCATTCCCGATCGCCTTCGCATCGGAGCGGCCGTGACTCTTCACGCAGACCCCGTTGACCCCCAACAATAGCGCGCCACCGTACTCCCGGTAGTCCAACTGCTGCTTGATGCTGCGGAAAATGGGGCGCATCAGCATCGCTCCCAACTTCCCGCGCGAGGAAGCCTGCACTTCCTGCCCAAACAGCTCCAAAATCAGATCGCCCAACCCCTCCGCGACCTTCAGCGCCACATTGCCCACGAACCCGTCGCAAACGATGACGTCCACATCCCCCTCGAATAGCTGATCGCCCTCCACGTACCCGACGAAGTTGAGATCCAGCGCGGAGATCAGCTCGTGGGCCTCCTTGGTGACGCCGTTGCCCTTGTACGCCTCGCTGCCGATATTGAGCAAGCCGACGCGCGGCTGCTCGCAGCCCAGCACGTCCTCCATGTAGGTGGAGGCCATGAGCGCGAACTGAGCCAACTGCTGCGGCTTGCATTCGACGTTAGCCCCTGCGTCCAGCAGGAGAACGGGTCCGCCCTGACGCGTCGGGATTGGTGCCGCAATCGCTGGGCGATCCACTCCCGGCAACATGCGCAGCCGCAGCTTGCCCAGGGCCATCAACGCTCCGGTGTTCCCCGCGGAAATGACCGCATCGGCCTGGCCCGAACGTACCAGCTCCATCGCCACTGCCATGGAAGCGTCACGCTTCTGGCGCAGCGCCTGGACGGGGCTTTCCGTCATGCCAATGACCTGAGCGGCGGGATGGACCTCGACGTTGCCGGGCCGAGAACCGCTCTCCTGCAGAAGCTGATGGAGGATTTCCTCGCGCCCCACCAGCGAGATCTCGGCCGACAGTCGAGGCGCCGCCGCCACCACGCCTCTGACAATCTCCCCCGGGGCCAGGTCCCCGCCCATTGCGTCCACAGCGATTCGCATTACGGACTCCTCGGCGCAGCACCCCCAACGGCCCCACCAGACTTAGCGCGTGGAGCCTCCCCCTCGGCACCCGCCAGCAGGTCCAACTCAGGTTCGGCACCAGACGGCGCAAGGCCTCCGGCACACTAGCTTTCTTTTTCCTCTTCGGCCTTGGCCTTTTTCTCGCGAATCCGCACCACCGGCCGGCCACGGTAGTAACCGCAGTGCCGACAAGCGTTGTGCATTAGCCGGGTGGCGCCGCAGTTGCCGCACTTGGTCAGCGCGGGAAGGGACAACACCTGGTGAGTGCGACGCTTTCTGGTCCTCGAACGCGAATGCCGCCTTTTCGGCAAACCCATAACTACTCGTCCTCTCGCCCAGGGGACCGCCGGCCCTGCCTAGTCCTCCTCATCCGATTGCTCCAGCAGCCGGCGAAGAGGCAACCAGCGAGGATCCATGGTCACCTTCGTGCAATTGCACTGTTTCTCGTTCAAATCCTGCCCACACTGCGGACACAGGCCCTTGCAGTCCTCCCGGCACAGAGGTCGGTCCGGAACTCCAAGGACAAGACACTGCCGGACGAGCTCGCTGAGATCAATGAACTCTTCGTTCAGAATGGGTACGACATCAGTGTCCTCGCTCTGTTCCGCGTACGCAGCGGGCTCATCAATCTGAGCCAGCACGCACAATTCATCCAGCGGGACCTCGAGCTCATATGGGAACTCACGCAGACAGCGTGAACACGCGAGCCGAACGACGGTGCGCACGGCGCCGGTGGCACGAATCTGGCCGCCCACATTTGCCAGAGCCACGGTGCCGGTTACCGGTGCCAACGGGGTTAGGCCCGTGCCGTCCGGCCAGGCGGCATCCAACTCGATAACCACCCGCCCGTGCAGCCGCCGCAACTCGCGAGCTACGTCGCGCTTCATCCCCGTCTCCCCCGGACCATCACCATACGCCCCCGGGGTCTGACCGTCTACACCGGCAGACGCAGATTATAGGCAATGGGTCTCTCGATTGTCAAGACGCGGCAACCCAGCGTCGGAACTAGTCGGCCGCCGAAGCACCTTGAGACCTGGACGCTGGTCCAGGAGCCCCCAAGTCCCGGATCCGAAGCGGCCTCGAGCCCAGAGTGGTGCGCCACAGTTGGGTCGTTTCGGCGAGATTGGCGAGGCGTCCGAGCGTCGCCCTCGCACTCCGGCCGCGCGGCTCACTCCGACTGGTCTTTCTGGCCCTTTTTCTGGGCCTTCTCATCCTGTTCGTCCGGCACGTCAACCAGGACCTTGCCCCGGCCGCCGCATTGCGCGCAGCGCACCGTGGCCCACTGCCGTGTCGGCCGCCCGGCTGCCGCCAGGCAAGCGTCGCAGCTTCGACCTCCGCTGCGGGTGCACTGTCCCTTGCCTTTGCAATGTACACAGTCTACCAGTTTCTTCAAGGCTCTTGGGCCCCCTCACTTGTCCAGGAACTCAGCTCCGCGTATGGGCTCAAGTCCCCTGCTTCTGGCCGAGCCAACGTGGCGCCCGCATGACGCCAGTAGGCCGCCGGCGATTGTGTGGGCAGGACGGTCAGTTCCAGAGCGCCCTTCACAGCCTCTTCGGGCTCCGGCACCTCCGCCACGATGGTGCCCAGTGCTCGCGTCAGTAGTGCCACCGTTGTGGGCGGGACCGCCTTGGGAGCGTAGATTCCTGCCAGGCAGCCCGTGTCGCCCTGCGCCCAGCAGGTAAACACGCCCCGGATCTCCTTCGCCTCCACGCGATGGCTCGTCTCCACAATGGTCATGGTGTCACTCAGCCGACGCCGCGAGGTCAGGGTCAGCTTCGGCAGCAAATCCTGACAGTGCTCCACCAGGCGGAGCACCATGTCTCCCACCGTCGTCCGCTTGCCGGCCATGACCGGCCACCAGAGAAGCCCCAGGCGGCCGGGATGCTCGACCTCTTCGCACAGGCACAGCCGGGTCTGCTTGCGTTGCGCCGACCAACCCAGCGGATGGTGCAGCGCATAGCCCAGCGGATCATGGTACGTGACGGGCAGGCCTTCCGTCGAAAGCTCGGGCGGAATTCGCACCGGCACCTCCGATGGCGCGGCAGCCGGCGGCGGCTCGGCCGGCAACGCAGTGGCTGCGAGCGACGGCTGGGCCTCGGCCCCCTCGGGTTCCCTCGACTGCGTCGGTGGCTCGTCCCAGGAGAGGCTGCGCACTATGGCATCGAAGAAGTCGCGCCGCAGCCGGCCGGCCTCCCCTTGCGGGCCAAAGGTCCCCAGCGTGTAGTTCCATGGCCCGCGGGCGAAGGTGGCAAACACCACCGCGTGCTCCAGACCCTCGGCCGTGCGCAATCGTCCCACGACCAATGTCCCCACCTCCGAGCCCGCGGCACAGGTCTGCGACATCTGCCGGGTATAGGTGCCGCTCCGTCCCAGCAGGTACTCGTGGTATCTGGCGGCGTCCGCCGAAGATTCTTGCGCGGTCCGCGGCCACCGGACCAGCTCCACGGGGAACACGCTGACCTCGTCAGCGCCGGGCGGCGAAGCGGTGAGGCCCTCGGATTGAACAGGCTTCTCTACGTGCCACGCAGGCGGCACGTCCAGGCCCACGCCGAGGCGGGCATCGTGGTAGTGAGTCCAGTCCTGCGGCTCGCCACCGGCCCCCGCTGACACCAACAACAGGAGCAGCAAAGGGCTGCTGGCCGCCCAAAGGGCGCCGGGTTGTCTTAACGGGTCCAATGTGCTATAGTGACGCCACATCGCAAGAAGGAGCGACAATCACAGCAACAATGGCAGAAACGAACACTGAACAACGCGAGAGCCGCCCTCCGGTAGACACAGTGGGGGGCTTGTTGGGTTTGCTGGTGTTCCTCTGCGGCATCGGAATGATCGTGCTCGTTTTCATCTGGACCTTCCATCTGTTCACATCTCTGGACGAGGAACTGACGGGCAGTTCGGTCACCCAAGTGGTCTCTCCTCCGCGAACGGGAGAGACCGCGAACCGGGATGAGGGTACTTCCGGTCCCGTTGTCGCGAAGCCCGAGGGTCCGAGTCTGGCTCAAAACGCAGCGAAATTGGCTCTGAAGCTGCTGTGTCTGCTGATCCTGGCGCTGTGCGGCTCGTTGGTGGCCGCCAAGGGCGCGCACCTGGCCGGAGCCTACCGCGGAAAACGAACCTAGCCCTGCAAGAACGGGCAAGCCGCTCGCCAGAGGGCTTGCCGATGAGATTATAGGCCACACCTAGGCTATTGTCAAACAACCGCTGAAGCCGCAACGACCGCACAAGACATTGCACGCCATGCCTAGGCTACCATTGATCCGGACGGATACTGACATACGCGCCCCCCTTCGTGCAACGGTGCTCGTCTTGCTGCCGTTCGTGGGTGCCTGGTCATTGGCCGCCCGCGCGGCGGAAGGCCAGCGACTGATTACCGTCACCGGCGTTCGAGGTCAGGTCCAGGTACGCGGGCCGGGCGCCACGAGTTGGACGCCGACGGCCGTGGGCGGGCGATTGGGCCAGGGCGATTCTCTGCGCACCTCGGCGGCCGGTGAAGCCCTACTTACCCTCGACAACCGAGACCCCTCAACTCTCCGTGTGCTGGAGGGGACGGAACTGACTGTAGCGCGCCTGGCAGTGCAGGGTTCTCGCCGAGACACTGAGATCCAAGTGCGGCGAGGTGTCGTGCGGGGCGCGTTTCGCAGTACCGCGGCGCTGGTGCACGAGTTCTTGCTGCGCGGACCGGCTGGGAGCGCGCGGGCCCGCGGTGCCGAGGTCGGCATCGCCGTGGGCCCGGATGACAGCACGACCTTCTGCGTGCTTGACGGAGAGGCGGAGATCCTCGGAGCCGGTGCCGGCGAAAGGCTGGTGTCCGGCCGTCAGATCACCTTGAGCCCGACGGGTCAGATCGGCACTGCTGGGCCCGTCTCCCGGCGTCTGGACCTGACGCTTTCGAGACCACAGCCTGGGTTTGTCGCGGGCGCAGAGGCAGTGCAGGTGCTGGGCCGAACGGCTCCCGGCGCGCTGGTCTTGGTCAATGGGCGTCCGGCAGCGGTGGATGTTGCCGGTCAGTTCCGGGCCGAGGCGAGGGTCGCTCCGGGCAAGCAGATCTTGGTCGTGGCTTTGGACGCGGCGGGCAACCGTGCACGGGTCGTGGCGGTGGCCAGGGCCGATGTGGCCCCGCCGCACCTGAGCTTGGATGTGCCCTAGGATCGGTAGCCTGAGGATGAGCAAACAGCGACACGTGCTGCTGGTGGATGACGACGAGGATGTTCTCATCGCTTGCCAGGAGGCGCTCGAGGAGGAGGGCTATCTCGTCAGCCCGGCCCGCACGGGCGCAGAGGCACTGGCTCTGGTCGAAGGCGAAACCTTCGACGCGGCCGTGGTGGACCTGGTGCTACCCGATATGGAGGGGCTGCGGATCATGGAAGCCCTGCGGGGCCGCGATGCCCACGCTGTCGTGATCTTAATCACCGGCTTTGCCTCCCTGGAATCAGCGCTCCATGCCTTGCACGGCGGAGCCTACGACTACCTGGAGAAGCCCTTCCGGCCCGAAGCCTTTCTGCGCTCGGTAGCCCGCGGGTGCGAGCAGCGCGAGCTTGTGCTGGCCAATTTGCAGCTCGTTCAAGAACTGGAAGCCGTCAACGAGCAGCTCCGGGATCACCAGAAGCGTCTGGAGGAGAAGGTCCGCGTGGCGACCAGCGAGCTGGGCGAGTTGGTCGCGCTCGGCAGTCGGCTAGCTCGAGCGGACGGCATTGACGCCTCGCTGCACGAGGTCCTGGCGGCGACACAGCGCCTGACCGGCGCACGGGCAGCGGCGATCTACCTGATGGATGAGACCGGTCAGCGACTGCGTGGCCGCGCCGCGCTCGGGTTGATCGAGGCGGAGGTCCGCCGGCGCGAGATCGTTGTCGGAGCCGGCCTGCTCGGTAAAGCTACGGAGCGCGGTCAGCCCATCGTGGAGAACGACATCCTGGGCAACACGGCGACCCGCGAGGACCTGCTGGCTCATATGGGGCTGCGATCGGTGGCGGCGACGCCGCTCGTTCTGCACGGCCGGGTCCGCGGCGTGCTGGCGGCCTTCGACAAAGACCGGGACGGCTTCGGTGCGCCGGAGACCGACCTGCTCCAGGCCCTGGCAGCCGTCGCTGTCGCGCTCCTGGACGCCGAGAAGGCCACAGACCGGGACACCGAATCCGACCAGTTCATTCCCCTGACCGACTTCACGCGGCGACGCTGAGGCCGTTCTTTCAGGCGATGCTACCAGAACGTCCCGATTGGTGGCGGCGATTCTTCGAGTCCACGGATTCGCTGCAGATCGCGGGTTTTCCGGTTGACTGGGAGACCGACCAGGAAGTCAGCGGCCTCCAGCGTCTGCTGCACCTTCGCCCCGGGCATCGGATCCTGGACGTCTGCTGCGGCCCGGGCCGCCACCTGGTGCGGCTGGCGCGCGCGGGAATTCGTCCCATCGGCCTGGACGTGGCGGCACTAATGCTCCAGCTCTGTCGCCGCGACCTTGGTCCGCGTCAAACGGGCTATCCACTGGTGCGGGCGGAGGCCCAGCGGCTGCCCTTCCGCGACGCGCAATTTGACTTCATCCTGAACTTGTTCAACAGCTTCGGCTACATGGAGGACGACGAAGAGAACTTCCTCGTCTTGCGGGAGACCGCACGCTGCCTGCGCTGCGGTGGCACGTTCTTTCTGGAGACGCGCAATCGCGAGCAGCAACTGCTCCTGGCGCCCTTCACGCACACCGCGCGCCTACCGGGCGGCGGACATGCCCACATGACTGTTTCCTTTGACGCCGCCACCCAACGCATGAACAGCCGCTGGTACGCGGGCGACGAATCAGGCCCCTTGATTCACTACGCCTCCATCCGCCTCTACACCTTAGACGAGCTGCGGGAGATGTTCGATGCCGCGGGCCTGCGCATTCAACGCGTGCTGGGCGGTTACGATGGTCAACCGTTCCGTCCGCACCATCGCCAGCTTATCATCCTGGCCCAAAAACCGTAGGCGCCACTGTTCGTGTGGCGCCCTGCGAGCAAAGCCTAACCGGACAAACCTACCCCCGGCCTAGGGTCCCAGGTGGCTGCCGGGGCCGATCCTAACGCCCGCGGCGATCCGGCAGCCCGTCAGTACCGCGCCGGAGCCGATGTGGACCTCGGAGCCCACGACGCTGTCGCGGATAGAGGCGTGGGTCTCGATAAGACAGCCTTCGCCGATGCGCGTCTCGCCGAGCAGCGACACTCCCGGATACAACGTCGTGTCCTGACCGACCTGAACCTGGACGTCCATGAAGGTCGTGGCCGGGTCGGTGAGGGTGGCGCCCGCCTCCATCACTCGCTGTCGCACCCGATTGCGCATCACGCGCTCGGCGTGGGCCAGTTGGGCCCGGGTGTTGATTCCCATAACCTCCTCGGGGTCCGGCGCCGCGTACGCGCCCACGGGACGGCCCATCTTCACGAACTCGCCGATCACATCGGTGAGATAGTACTCGCCCTGAACGTTGGCTCTTGATAGCAGCGGCAAGGCCTTGAACAGCTCGCGGGACCGAAAGCAGTAGATTCCGGTATTGATCTCGTTGATTGCCGCGGTCTGTTCGTCCGCATCGGTCTGCTCTACGATGGCGGTCACCCGGCCCAGGCCGTCCCGCACAATCCGCCCGTAGCCGTACGGGTTCTTGACATGGGCCGAAAGCACCGTCGCCGTCACGTGGGCGGCGCGATGACGTTCCACAAGCTCGCAGATGGTCTCCGGCCGCACCAGGGGAATATCCCCGCAGGTGACGATGACGTCGCCGTCAAAGTCGGCCAGCTCCGACTCCGCCTGCGCCGCGGCGTGCCCGGTCCCCAGCCGCTCCTCTTGACAGGCGAGGCGCACGTCCAGCCCCGCCACAGCCTGAGCGACCTCGTCGTCTCTGCGCCCCACGACAACGACCGAGCGCTCCGGCTGCAGATCCCGAGCCTGCAGCAAGACATGGCGCACCAAGGGCAACCCGCAGAGCTCGTGCGCGGCCTTGGGCAGGCGAGAGTGCATGCGCTTCCCCTCGCCCGCCGCGAGGACAACGTAGGCGACTCCCTTCATCGCGTTGGACCACCTCGTCCGGTATTCCGGCTTGGATCGTACCTGCTCACGAAAAGGCCGGCGCCTGGCGCCGGCCGCTACCTGCAGGCCTCGAGTCCTGGTTCAGTCGCCGAACGGCGTCGTCGGCATCTGATGCCGCACACGGATTAGCATGTCGCGGGCATCGTGAAGCATGGCGGGGGCCGGCTCTTCGGACGTCATGATCACCACGCCATTGCTTTCCCGCCACGCGGCGACTTGCACGTTGCCCCACTGGCCCGCCATGACAGGCTGCCCGGCACCATAGATCGGCCTGAGGCCGTACGGGTCGAAGTCCTCCGCTGCGATGTGGAACAGGGAGATCCGTTGCGGGCCGCGCTGAAACACAAGCTGCGTCACGGGTTTGCCCTGAACCCGATCGGTCCGAGCCTCGACCAGAACTCCTAGCTCAGAGCTGGTTCCCGGTGCCGGAACGGCCGCCGGCGCGCGCGTTGCCGCCGCGTGGTGCAGCCGTGCCAGTTGCGCCACCAGGCAGCCTCGTTCACCCAGCCGAGCACAATGGTAGACCCACACACTCACCACGATCAACAGCAGAGCCAGAGTCGGCGCCAATTGCCGCACCCGGAGCCGCCATCCGACTACGCCCGGTTCAGGCACTGTCGCCTCGTCCAATCGGTTCCGCACGCGCTCCCAGAAGCCCGCGGGCGGCTCCGCAAGGGACAGCGTTGCCAGGCGCGCCTTGAGCACCCGTGCAGCCCGGAGGTCCTCGGCGCACCGGTCACACGAACTCAGGTGCGCCTCGAGCGCTACGCCTTCCTCCTCCGGGATTTCCCGGTCCAGGTATGCCTCAATGAACTCTTGGGCCTCGCGGCATATCATCGTGGCGCCTCTTCATGCCTGAGGTATGTTTTCGGTCAATCCTCCTGCCCAGCCCGGGCCAGCGGCTTGGCCACCGAGGTCTGTTCCGAGCGGCGGAGCATTCCCCTCGCGCGGGCGTAGTTTTCCAGGCTCCTTCGTAGTAGGCGTCGCCCGCGGAACAGGCGGGAACGGACCGTGCCCAGCGGGATCTTCAGCGCATCGGCAACTTCCCGATAAGAGAGGTCACATATGTCGGATAAGATCACGGCCACCCGAAACTCCTCCGGCAGCTCGGCCAGAGCCCGCTCCACCTCTTCGTCGGCCACCTCCGAGAGCAGCGCCTCCTCCGGCTGGTCCGCCTCATCTCGGCCCGCCGTGGTCTCCAATTCGCTCTCACGGGTCAGATCGTCCCAGGCGATGGTTTGCGGCTGTCGAGCGCGCCGGCGGTAACGGTTGATAAAGGTGTTGGTCAGAATGCGGAACAGCCAGGCGCGAAAATTGGTGCCGGCCTGGAACTGATCGTAGGCGGTGTAGGCCCGCACGAACACCTCCTGCGCCAGGTCCTCTGCATCATCCAGATTACGTGTCAGACGCAGAGCGCCGCTGTAGATGTCACGTGCGTACTGCCGCGCCAGTTCCTCAAACTCCGCGCGCTTGGCGTCCCCGTTTGTGTTGCGCTTGCCGAGACGAAGCACTACTGCCTCCGCTCGGACGCCAACGCGCGAGATCTACGCTCCGGACGCTCTAGTGCCTCCGCTTGGTAGTCTCAAACGCGTTGCATCCAAGGAAAGGTTCCCGTCGTTGCGATCCGCTAGCTGCAATGAAGGGCGCCTCACTGATGCCGGACGGTCCTATCTCCGCTGTGCTGCTACGGGCTTGCCGTCATCAGTCGGCGTCTCCTCCCGCGCGTGTCGGCGGGCCCAGTTCTTGATGCCTTTGCGCGCCCAACGCATGATGCGTTCCAGTCGGCCGCGCTGCTGCAAGAAGGCGAGCTCCTCGTCGGTGACCAGCTCCGGCGCCAGCCGCCGCTTCAGCTTGATGATCGCCTTGTAGTCATCGGAATGATACCAGTGCCACAGCATGCGGGCCAATGGGTTCCAGCGCCGTCCTCGCAGCAGCGCGCCGGCAAAGTCCACCAGCCACGGCTGCCAATCGGGCGTAACCAGGATGTTGCTGGCCCGCTTTAGATCGCAGTGCAACACGCCCTGGGCGTGCAGGTGCTGGACCGTGTCGTGCAGGCGGTCGAAGAACTCCGGCGGAACGGTGCCCGGCTCGAGCTCCGAGGCGGGTTGTCCCTCGACGTACGCGATGGTAAGCGACCAGGGATCGGGCTGGCCGTAGAAGCGCGGCACGCCCGGCGTCCCCTGCGCGCACGCCAGAGCCTTGGCCTCCCGGGCCATCAAGTACCGCGCCAGCACGTGCCTGAACAGGCCCCGCGTCTGCCCGTAGTCCTTGACGACGCCCAACTCACCGTTCACGTTCACCAAGAGGGCATCAGCTTGCGCTCGCACGCCACGATGTATCACCCGGACGGTGTACCGGCTCAGGTCCTCGCGGGTTAGATTGGCCAAACTACCGTTGGTTTCACTCATCCTCGGCCTGTTTCACCTCGGCCAGAGAGTATCATTCATTATACAATATTAGGGCCTCGGTGGAAACCGAGGCCCCGACTCTGCCGCACGGTGCTGCAGGCTTAGACCTTCAGTCCAACCTTCGCGCCGTCGTTATCCGCTGACTGCTTCGCCGCCTCAATGAAGGCCATGATCTCCAAGGTCTCCTCAATCGGCAGCGGCGATTTGCCGGTCTCAAACATCTCCACGATCTTCTTCAGCAGCTCGCGGTAGATGTAACCCACGGTGATCGAGGAGGCGCGCACTCCCTTCTCGCCCCACACCGTGAAGCCGTAGGCGTGGGCGCCCTGCCGCGTGCCGCGGACCACGCCGATGCGTCCGTCGCGCCACAGGCCCGTGGTCACCTCGGAGCCCTCGGTGAACACGCACCAGACCGCCTGGCAGCCGGTGCCCATGAAGGCATACAGCGGCTCGACGGCGTGGATGCCGTAGTGATACAGTCCGGGGTTGCGCTCGTGCAGCGACGCCGGGCTGTAGCAGTTGGCGCCGACAATCGGCCCGACGCTGTCGTCTTGCTGCGCCTCCACGACCTCCAGGGCGTACCGGAGCGACGACGAGGAGAAGACGGGCACGTTGTTGGCGCGCGCCAACTCCGCGATCGCCCGGGCGTCCGCGACGGAGCAGGCAAAGGGCTTGTCAATGTAGCAGGGCAGGCCCGCTTCCAGGAAGGGCTTCGCACGCTCGAGGTGCACGCTGCCGTCCACTGACTCGATCAGCACCCCGTCCACCTTCCCGATCAAGTCCTCGGGCCGATCCACCAGCTCGACACCGAACTCCTTGAGCTTGGCGGTATACTCGTCAATTCGGGACTGCTCACAGATCGCCGACGTGCCGGGGAAGCCCGCCACGATCCGCGCGCCGTCCACCCACTGTTCCTCCGGGACCTCCACATGGTGCAGGCGCATAGTGAATTGCACGACGTGGGAGGTATCAAAGTCCACAATGCCCAGACGTTTCACGCTATTGCTCCTTTCCAAAGAGCCTCCTGGCGGCGTTGCTGTGTGGCACCAGTTGTCCCGACCCGTGGAGCCAAAGGCGCACTGTACACACACCAGCAGTGCCATACACCGCTTGAGGCCGGCCTCTGGACACGGCTTCGCTGCCCACAGCGGCGACTCCTCGCTGCGGCGGATGTTCTCGCGAGTGGCGTAAGCGGGAGGACTGTGCGGCGACCGGGGCGAAAGCGTCTTTGCGCGGAGGGCGTTGGACTAAGGGAGGACATGCGCATGCAGCAGCAGATCAGTCCCGCCGTCGCGATCGTGATTCTGGTGATTGTCCTGATTCTGCTCGCCGCGATCTGGTTCATGACCTACGGCAAGCCCAAGGCCGACCAGGAGCAGCCGCCGTCGCCGGACGCGGCAGCGACGCTGCCTGAAGCACCGCCTAGCGACGCAATCACCGAACCGGAGTCCGCCCGCGCCGACGAGTGAGCCCGCTTCGCAACTCAAGCAGCAAACCTGGCGAGCCTTGCAGGCTCCTCATCGGGCCACCCTGTACACGTGGACGGCCAGAGGCTCGAAATCGTCCTCCAGCCCTCCATCCTCCACGGCCAGCTTGCGCCCCTCGAATAGGACCTCCGCCTGAGTGGCGCCCGCCAGCGGCAGGCGCAGCGTGACGCGCTCTGAGCGCCCGTTGGCGGCGAGTACGAGGACCTCCGTTTTCCCCGTGAACGAGGCCGCGTGAACGCTCTCCGGTAGGCTATCAGCGGGCAGGAGCTTCCGCTCGTAGGTGAGCAGCCGGGGCCCGAGCTGCGCCAGCTCGGCGTTGATCTGCTTGACCGCCGCCATCAGGGCCGGATCGTGCGTCAGCCCGCAAGGGCCATCGTCCCACGGGTAGTAGATGATCCCCTTGGCACCGTAGATCAGCCCCTGGTAGACCATGTTCCGCTCTTCCACCGGCGTCGGGCCTCGGCCCTTAGTCTTGTCGCGGTACGCGAGCTGGTTGTGTGCCTGTGGGATCATCCAGACGGGCCGCCGCCCCCGAACCGCCGCCTGCGCCCGCTTCATCCAGTCGGCCACCCGGTTGACGCTGCTGTGCGGGATCGGATACGGGTCCACGGCAAGGATGTCGGTCACCGCGCCGAAGCGGTCGAATTCTCCGGGGCTGCACATGACGAGATACACCGGATGGTCCGGCTCGATCTCGCGGATCATCGTATACGCCGCGCGGCAGCCCGTCAGCATTGGGCCGCGGGGTTCGTCCACGGTGTACCAGGTGAGCAGTGCCGGGTGTTCCTCGAAGGCGGTCACGATCTTGCGCATCCCCTCCAGGTCGGTCTTGCCGCGCAGGAAGCTGGACATCTCCAGGATCACCTTGACGCCCAGCCGCTGTGCCTCGTCCAGGAAGTTGCGTGCCTTCTCCTCCCTGGTCCCCCAGGCCTGACAGCAGTTGAAACCCAGCTCGACGATCTTCGGCAGGTCCTCCCGGTGCACATGGTAGATCCCAACGGGGAAGTAGAGCTCTCCGTTCACCCAGGTCGCGCCCCGTTGGTCAATCACCACCTGGTTCGGTCGCCGTGGGTGTACCGGCAGCTTGATCTCCCGGCGCGCCACGACCCGGCCGCGCGCCTTCAGCACGCCGACCAGCGAGTACTCTCCCGCCTCCAACCCGGGCAGCGGCAGCGTCAGGTCGAACTGCTCGCCCGGCAGCCCGTCGAGCTGCTTGGCGGCCAGCGTCCGGCCGGCCCGCCTCAGGCTCAGCGAGAGAGAGAGGTCCTGCAGCTTCTCCTTCCACGGCGTCAGCACGATGGAGGCGACCGCCTTGGACGCCGGCGCCATCTGGTACACGGCACCGCGATATTGCGGCGCAACGAGCGCCATCTGCATCAGGTCCGGAATGTGCAGCCGCGCGGGGGGCGTCTGATAGCGCGACTGTCCCGTCCGATCCAGGACGCTCACGATAAACTCGTACTCGCCGCGCTGCTCCAGCTTGAGCCGCAGCGGCACGTCCCGCGCAGCGTGGGCGGGAACGTGCGCCTGCTCCAGGCGCCGCTCGGTCCGCCCGTCGGGCCGCTTGATCTCAAGCTGCACGCGCGCGTCCACGGGCCGCTCGGTCACGTTCCATAGGCCGAGGCGCACCTCGTTCTCGCCCAGGTGACAGCCGGAGATGTCCGCCAGCGCCGGCACCAGGCCCCCGCGGTGCGCCTGCAGGAAGGCCCAGATGTTCTCGCACAGTTCCGGCCCATAGGCCCAATAGTTCGTCGCCAGCAGGAAGCCCTTGCCGTGAGAGCGCAGCGCGGTGGTCGCATGGTCGTCCTCGCACTTGGTGAGCACGTCATACCCGTCGCCCGGCAGGAGATGCGACCAGGTGTCCTTCACGCGCGCGATGTGGTGCGGCACGTTGAATAGCGGGTGCGCCGCCTCGATCCACTTCATCGGCGTGCCGACTTTGCCGCAGCGCTCGCAGTCCATCTCCCAGCCCTCACCCAGGGCCTTCAGCCAGTTCACGTGCGGTAAATAGCTGCAGTCGGTCAGCACCAACCCGCCACCGTCGGCCATGAACTTCAGCCACTGGTCGCGGTATTGGCCGAAGTCCTGCACGTTCGAGTAGTTGAACAGTGCGCTGCCGAGCACTAGGTCGTACTCGCCCAGCCGTCCGATCCACTGAGCGATGTCCTTGTTCTCCAGCTTCGTCAGTGGCCACTTGAGCTCCCGAAAGCGGGCGTCATAGTCGTCCCGGTGCCGGAAGTTCCCGTAGTCGCTGTAGATGAGCGCGACATTGGGCGGTTGCGGCTGACCGACGGCAGTTACGCTGATAGCGGCGAGAATGGACACCAAGAACATCTTGTCGCCTCCTTCCCTGCTAGTGCCGACTCACAAGATTGCCGGCCAATCCTTCGTACAGTGAGAGCGAAAGCAGTCTCGACGGGTCGGACTACGAGAGCGGCTTGCTGAGGCGAGCCGCCGGAAGTATCCGACCCGCGTCCCAGATGTACGGTCCGGATGAGGCCCCTGCGTCTTGATGACGCAAGCCACCTAGCCCCCCTCGCGGCCCCTCCATCGGCTCATTCCTTCACCGCCCTCAGCTCGAAGTAGTCCAGCCACACGCCGTCTACGTTCTCCGGGTTCTTCGGCGGGCCGATCCAGACATAATGGCCCTGTGCCGGGGTTACGGTCGCCAGCTTGTACAGGTGCCAATCGCTGTCCTTGATATCCTTGGTGTTGGGCTTGATCTGCCCCAGGCCCCGTTTGTTGACAGTGTCGTAGACCCCGGCCCAGAAGGCCCAGCCGCCCTCGCCCTTCTTCGCCACGCGCACGCGCGCGAAGACATCGTACTTCGTGTTCGGCTCGAACTGCGAGGGCGAGTAGCGCCACTGGCAGCACCACTCGTAGTGGTCTTTGGCCATGTGGGCGCTGAATCCGTCCTCTGCGGTCGGGTCCTCCTCGATCCAGGCCCAGGTGCCGTACCTGCCGATGCTGATCAGGTCCTCCTGGCAGACCACGCGCAGGGCGCGATGCTCTTGAGCCCCCCGGCCCTTCACCTCGGGCACGCCCGCCAGATCGGTCAGCACCTCGTATCGCTGGACCAGCCGCGACTGCGTCTTGGGCTCCAGTTCGCCCTTCGTCTTCAGCTCCAGCGTCACGCGGCCCGCCCGGGCGTCGTAGCGGATCCACCCGCGCTCGAGCTCCGCCTGGCTGGGAAGCAGCCTGACACCGAGGCCGAGCTTGTGATTGGCCAGGGTGATCCCCTGCGCGAGCTGCGCGCCCGGGAAGGACCGGTTCTCCTCCGCCTGCTCGGCGGGCAGTGCCAGGCTGAACGCCGGGTTCTCGCCCTTGCCCGGCACGACGGCCGTGAGGTCGTCCGTGTTGCCGAGGTCGAAATCGAAGCGCGTGCGCAGCGCACCCGATTGCTTCGTTGTAGAGTTGTTGGCGATGCGCGATTCAATCTCGAACCAGTTGCCCTCGGGCGGCAAAGTCACGACCCGGTTGAGCCTGACGCCGCGCGTTAGCTCGGCGGTCATGGCGACCTGTGTCCCGCGCTCCGCTTGGGTGACCTTGGCGTCGAACCCCTTGGCCCATCCGGGTCCGTGATGTCCGCCCTTCCACGATTCCTCATAGCCGCCGGCGTTCGGATAGCCCGGTGCGCCGGGCGCGGCGTGGTAGCAGATGTCCGTCTTCTTCGGCAGCGAATGCAGGCCGATGAACCGTCCGCCCAGCAGGGGCACGATCTGCAGTCGCAGCGCCTTGTTCGCCAGCGAGACGATCGGGTAGCCCTCGGCGCGCGGCAGGACTCGGTTGCGGAAGGGCTCCAGCTTGCGCCGGCCCTCGTCAATCGCGGTAACCTTGTTGCGCGCGATCACGTCGAAGAAGTTCCGCGCGCGCTGGGCATATTCCGCG
This sequence comes from Candidatus Zipacnadia bacterium, assembly GCA_029820995.1. Lineage (GTDB taxonomy): Bacteria > Armatimonadota > Zipacnadia > JALGUG01 > JALGUG01 > JALGUG01. The sequence goes on along the minus strand of JALGUG010000015.1, from coordinate 7,728 downwards.
TCAACGTCGGTGACGTAGCGGTCACCCTCGATGCGGAAGGGCTGGTCCTGTTTGACTTGCGCCCGATCCAGCCAGACGTAATCCACCGGCAGCCGCGCCAGCTTGACGCGCTCCAGCACCTCGGGCTGATCGGCCACTGCCTGCTCCGCCCGGTTCCAGAGCTGGACTGACTGCTCAACGATGTCATCGGTCAAGTACTTCGCGCGGGGCCCCTCCCAGATGTGCATGTGGATGTTCTCGTTCGCCACCTTGTCGTGCAGCAGGTCTATGTACTGACGGATCGGCCCCGCGGCCGCGCCATACACTCCCTCCAGGAACTCGTTCATGGCGGTGTCTTCGTCGTAGTCCGGGTTCCATAGGAACTTGGCCATCATGTAGCCGCCCAGCTCCGAGAACTCTCCGCCCACCGAGGTATAATTGTCCTCCTCAAAGATCCCCGTGACGCTGTGATCCTTGAAGAACTTGATGTTGTCGTTCAGCACTCGCAGGTTCGGGAAGGGCACCAGATAGTGCGCAAAGCTAGTGGTGTAGTCCCAGACCCACAGCCGATTGCTCATCTTGGACCAGCCGATGATGTCGTCGCGGAACTTCCGGTTCTCGCGGCTGTCGCACGTCGCCAGGGGATGGGAGAAGCAGCATTCGATGCTGCAGAGCCGGATGATTACATTCTGGCGCGGGCGCATAGTCTTGGGCGGCTTGCGGCTGTAGTGATAGGCCAGCGTGTCAATGGCCTTGTCGGGGAACTCCTTTTCCACCGCCTCGGCCACGCGGTTCACCAGGTACAGAATCGGCCCGATCTGGCTGCCCTCCTGCTCGGCAATTGCTCTGCACTTGTCACACTCGCACCAGTTGCCCCAGTCGTTTTGCGAGACCGAGTGCACCGTTGCCTCGGGGTGGGCGCGCATGTCCTTGAGCACCTGCTCGGTCACCAGGCGGATCACGTCCTCGTTGGTGCAGCAAAGCTGAGTATGATCCTTGATGCGTTTGCCGTTGCGCAATGAATAGTACTCCGGATGCTCGTCGAAGTACTTCTCCGGCGGCAGCAGGCGGTTGAAGGTGTGCACGAAGCCGTAGTAGCTGACCTTGCCCCCGTGCTTGGCTTCCAGTGCCGCCCGATTGCTGTTCACCCGGTTGCGCGCTGCCCAGTCGCCGTCGAAGCACTCGCGTACGAACGGTTCGCGGTACTCCAGGACCGGAATCTGCGTGTCATCCAGTGGCGGCAGCACGAGCCGGTCCTTCTTCGGGATGCGGCTCACCTTCGCGGTGAACCACCGGCAACCGAGGTGGTCCTCCAGCAGCCCGTACACGCCGTACATGGTCCCGCGCAGCTTACCGCCGGCGATGACAAGGTGCGGGCCGACGGTGCGGATCGTGTAGCCCTCCTTGCCGAGCTGGTCGAAGTCAATCTTCACCTTGAGCTGCCGCAGGTGGGCGTTATCGCCCAGGATGATTTCGTGCGGGCCCACGGGGCCGGAATCGTCCTTGAGCGGCAGCTTGGCGCCGGTCATTTGCTGCAGGAACATCTGCAGTTCTTCGGCTCCGTGTTGCTCCGAGGGCGAGGCCTTCTGCCCGACCACGATCACGAACTCCGACTTGCCCTGATCGGCAATCACCAACTCCTGGCTGGACACGATCGCTGCGGTCCATCCGGCGACTAGCACCACCATGAGCGCTCCGAGCATGAACATCGCGGGACCCCCTTGGCGCATCTTGCTGACTGTTGCTGAGGAACTGTTCGGCCCTGCGGGACGCATTCCTCCTAGGGGCAGGCGGCCTGACAGCGCCTGCAGTGCGACGCAGGCAGACGATGGTATTCACGCGAGGAAGTTCGTCAAGGGCTCGTGTGTGCTCCCTGCCCAGCGAGCTTTAGGAGGATGCAACGTAGCGTGTTCGCCGCGAAACCAGTCCAGTGCCTCAACTTTTTGGCCCCCCAGGCGTCTAAAACAGTGCCCGGCCGACGTGAATCGGCCGGGCGGGTAGCTTGGCCGGCGGCGGGCGCGCGTGGGGACCGCTGTTTTGGAGAGGGCGAACCGCGTGAGTTCGTCCATGGATAGCGGTGGTCACCTGCCCGCAGGCGATGTGGGAGCCCCCAAGCTTCCACGATGACCGCCAGGTCTCGCCGCCGGCCAAACCAGGTGTAAGTCGTGTGTCAAGTAGGGAAGGGAAGGGCGGCGCGAAGATAGTTGCTGCGAGGTGGTCTGCGATCGGTAGCGCGGAGCGGGCGATATCGTGAGCTGCGATTGCTCCTGCGCCGCCCTTCCTGGGTTGAACTGCTGTAGAAAAGCCGCCGGCTCGGACGGCTCACCGGGCCCCGGAAATGTCTCCCCCAACCTGGCCCTTCCCCGGTCCCGGTCTTGCTCGGTCGAAGGGGCGCTGCGACGGGACTGCGATGCTCAGTGTCGGTCCTCAACGTGTGGCCCCGAGCCGGCGACAAGGCTGTAAGAATTAGCGCAAATGCGTCGGAATGAGCGCCTCGACTCTGCGTTGATACTCGTGTTCCACGATCACCTCCGCGCGGTCCCACAAGCCTTCGATGAACACGCTGTCTGACAGCCGGGGGCGCGGCTGGAACTCCGGCGGCAGCACCAATCGGCCACGGTCGTCAATCCGGGCCTTGGCCATCCGGAGCTTCCCCTCTCGAAACTCCGCCAGCGCATCCAGCGATGCGCCCGGCCGCTCGGCCGACAGGCGCGTCAACGCTTGCTCTGCGGTCTCCCAAGGCATGACGTAGAACCCTGTGCCGGTTTCGTTCAACCGAAGGCCAACCTCCGTACCAAAGTGCCCTCGAATCTCCCGCGGGATCAGCACCTTGGACCTGGACGCCGTAGTCTTGAATGTGCCCAACAGCGGCGTTGAGGGCTTGGGTTCTGCCCGCTTGGCCGCCGGGCGCTTCGTGCGCGAACTCATATCCGGACCTCAACGGCCACTCGGCGGGGCTCGTTGCGTGCCGCAGCGGCCGAACGCCGTGCGCGCGGACGCAGCGGCCCCTGTGCCCGTGCCTCCCACCGCCACTGCAGGCGCAGGGCGATTAGCTCCGCCACCCGGGGGTCGAGGTCAGCGAAGTGCCGCACCAGAGCCTCTTGCACTTGATCCGGATACTGGCCGGCCCGATCTAGTGCCTGGTGAACGGAATCCTTGTTGATCTTCAAGCGGGCGGCGATGTCGCGTTGGCTGACGTGCAGGTAATGCAGCCGGCAGATTGTCAGGAATTTGTCCTTGCCGATCTTCATCCGATACCACGGGGTCCCATAAGTCTCGCTGAAGACCTTCCCGCACTCGAGACACTGGTACTCCGCGGCTCGACCATTCCGGGCCGCGCGGTGCTTCTTGAAGCGGCTTTCCTCGGTCTGCTTGCACGCGGGGCAAACCCGCATGGATCCGACCCCCGGCTATGGCTTCGACTGCGTACGTGCGGTTCACGTATCGTAGATGTGCAATAGCATACCTTTTGCTGAGCGCTTAGAGCAACAGCCTTCTGAGCCTTGTTGTACGGCATGTGGGACAAATTGCCGAAAATCTCCTCTGAAATCCCTCGAGCTGAGGCCGATTTGGCCGCAGAGTGTCATTTTCTCGTCTGAAAGAGCGATACCTGCCTCGCACCAAGAAAACTATGGTCCCACCGGAGATGGCCGTGCCGGCCCTCGGGCTGCCACCTTCAGCGGCCGAACGGAAGGCCCTGAACTCCGCCGCTCCGGGCGCTCCGGCCTGGCCCTCTTCGAGGCGGAAGACCAGGAGGCGACGGGTGAGGGCGCAGGGAAGAAGCGCCTCTGTACTGCCATCGCGCGAAGAGCGCCGGAGAATCACTCATGGGAGGTGCGCCCTGTGGCGACGAAGACGCTCAAAGCTGGTGTGATCGGGACCGGCATGGGCCGGTATCACATGGAGGGGTTCGCAAGCCATCCGAGGTGCGAGCTGTTGGCTGTCTGCGACCTCAACGAGCTGGAGGCGGAGGAGTTCGCTCAGAAGTACGGTGCGTCGCACGTGTTTGCCGATTACCGCGAGATGCTCAAGCTGAAGGAGCTGGACCTAGTGGGCATCGCGGTGCCGAACTTCCTGCACGCGCCGATGACGCTGGCCGCCCTGCAGGCCGGTTGTCACGTGCTGTGCGAGAAGCCGATGGCCCTCACGGTGGCCCAGGCGGAGCAGATGGCCGCGCTGGCTCGCCGGAAGAAGAAGCGGCTAATGATTGACATGAGCCAGCGGTTCGGGCAAGCGCAGCGGACGCTATTCGATCTGGCCACGAAGCGCAATGTGGGCGAGGTGTACTACGCGAAGGCGAGTTGGATTCGCCGCAAGGGCACGCCGGTGCTGGACTTCCCGCCGGGCGGCAGCATGGGGCGAGGGCCGTGGTTCGTCAACAAGAAGCAGGCCGGCGGCGGGGCGCTGTTTGACATTGGCGTGCACCTGTATGACCTGGCCTGGTGGATCATGGGAGCCCCCGTCCCGGTGTCCGTGATGGCCTCCACATACGACCTGCTCAGTCAACCGCGGTTCAAGCGCGCGAAGGTGTTCGCCGACATTGACGACCTGGCAAGCGCCCTGGTCAAGTTCGACAATGGGGCGACCATGTTTGTCGAGGTGAGTTGGGACTCGCACATGGAGCCGGGCAGCTATGTGCAGATCTTCGGCACCAAGGGCGGCCTGAGCTGGGTTGGCGGCGAAGTCAAGTTCCACCACGACGTCAAGGGCAAGCCCGTCTCGGAGAAGATTGACACCGGCAAGACCAAGACCGAGTCCGCGTATCATCATTTCATTGACTGCGTCCTGAACCCCAGGAAAAAGATGATCGCCTCGGCGGCCGAAGGCCTGCAGGTCGTCAAGGTTCTGACAGCCATTGATCGGTCGGCCCGCACGGGGAAAGCCGTGACCATCAAATAGCCGAGCTGCAATTGCGGCGCCGGCCGCGGGAAGGCAAATGAACTCGGATCGGCCTGTTGTTTCCCTCGTGCCCTTTGAGGGGGATCATGTTGCCGCGGTTGGCCGGACACTCGAGCTGTGCGGCGCAAGCGAGCTGTTCGCGCGGGGACAGAAGGTCCTGCTCAAGCCCAACTTCCACGGCGGCCAGGGCTACACCAGCATGGAGGTCCTCCGCGCCCTGACGCTGTGGCTGCAATCGCGCGGCGCGGGCGAGATCGTGATCGGCGACGGCCCCTATTTCGGCTGCCGCGACGCAAGGCCGTACTACCGCGATATCGGCATCCTGGACCTAGCCGAGCAGCTCGGCGTCCGGTTCGTCAACCTCCACGATCACCACTATCGCCTCCTCCGGCCGGGCTCCCCACATGCGCCCGAGGAGATCGGCATCAGCTCCCTCTTCTACTGGGCCGATGTCGTCGTCAGCGTGCCGCTGATGAAGACCCACTTTGGCACGGCGGTCACGCTGGGCCTTAAGAACTTGAAGGGCCTCCTGCGGCCCGAAGATAAGCGGGCCTTCCATGAGCTGGAGCTCAACGCGGCGATCATCGAGCTGAACGCCCTGGTGCAGCCTGACGTCACGCTGCTGGACGCCGTCCGGCCCGTCGAGGGCATGGGGCCCAGCGCGGGAGATCCGCTGGAGATGGGGCTAATCCTCGCGTCGCGCGACACTGTGGCCGTGGATGCGGTCGCGGCCCATCTGATGGGCTATGACGACCCCGCTGAGGTGCGGCTGATCCGCGGCGCGGCGCAGCGCGGTATTGGCGTGTGCGATCTCGAGCGGATTAAGGTCGCGGGCGAGGCGCTCGCCGCGCACCGGAGGCGCTTCAAGCGGCCCTTCGAGACGCTGGCCGAGCAGTTCCCTGAGTTGAGCGTCAACACCGACGGCGCCTGCAGCGGTTGCACCATGAACTTCTTCACGGCGCTGCGGGACAATCAATCCGCCGGCGTCGCGCCGCCGCGGGGCACGGTCAAGATGGGCCTGGGCGAACCGCCTCAGGGCGCGCTGCTCATCGGCCAGTGCACGCGCGACTTCCGCCAGGGGCACGAGTTCGTCCCGGGCTGCCCGCCGCGCGTGTCACAGATCCAGGAAGCGCTCCGAAAGCTGAGCTAACGCTGCCAGAGGCGTTGCCGCAGGGCGGGAAAGGGAGTATAGTAACGGCAGTGGAGAGACGAGCAATGGGCCGAGCAGAGACACTGCGTGGTCTGGGACGTGAGTTGCGGCTGGCGGGGGCCTATGAGCCGGAGGCTGACGTCTGTCTGTACCACGGGGACTGCCTGGAGCTGCTAGAGCAGGTCCCCTCCCGTGCCGCGCAGCTCGTCGTCACCTCGCCGCCGTATAACATCGGCAAGTCCTATGAGAAGAGGCAGCCTCTGGACGAGTACATCGAGGGACAGCGTGTGGTGATTGCGCGCTGTTCGGAGCTGCTCTGCGATGGCGGGAGCATCTGCTGGCAGGTCGGCAACTACGTGGATGACGGAGAGGTCTCCCCGCTCGACGCGCTGCTCTACCCCCTGTTCAAGGCGCAGGGGCTCAAGCTGCGGAACCGCATCATCTGGCACTTCGGCCACGGGCTTCATTGCTCGCGGCGGTTCTCGGGTCGCGCCCCAGAAGTACCCCGGGAAGCGACACCACAAGGGAGAGAAGTACGGCCAGTTGTCGGGCAACCCGCTCGGGAAGAACCCGACGGACGTCTGGGAGATCCCCAACGTCAAGGCGAACCACGTCGAGAAGACGATCCACCCGTGTCAGTTCCCGATTGAGCTGGTCGAGCGGCTTGTGCTGGCGTTGACGAACCCGGGAGACCTGGTCGTGGACCCGTACATCGGCGTGGGGAGCACTGCGGCGGCGGCAGTCTTGCACGGTCGGCGATCGGCGGGAGCGGACACCGTGGCCGAGTACCTCGACATCGCGCGGGAGCGGGTGCGAGCGGCGGCAGAGGGAACGCTGCGGCGCCGGCCCATGGACCGGCCCGTCTATGAGCCCTCGCCAACGAGCCGCCTGGCGCAAAGGCCGCTGGAGTGGGACCGTCAGACGCCAAGGGACGCAGAGGAGCGGGGAGAGTAATGCGCAAGGTGTACGAGTACTCCCACTTGGGTGGACGACAGATCCTGCAGGTGGACTACCCACGTATCGAGGCCGAGATTGATGCCGTCATCGAGGCGGTACGGATCACTGAGCGGGGAAAGGTAAGCAAGGAGAAGACCAAGCGGGGGAAGAGGCTGTACAGCCCCAAGGAGATGAACGGGCGGTTCAAGGAGGAGTTCCGGGCGCGAGGCTTTGTTGAGCTTCGCGACAGCTACACGATCGAGATCCCGAATCACGACGCCAAGATCCCCGGCGCGTACAAGCAGATCGACTTCGTGAAAGAGAAGGTGCTGGTGGAAGTCCAGTTCGGCAAGTATGCCTTCATGTTCTACGACATGGCGAAGTTCCAGTACTTCTTCAACGAAAGCCAAGCAGATGTGGGGGTCGAGATCGTGCCCTGCCACGGCCTGCACAAGGAGATGTCCAGCGGCGTGTCGTACGGCGAGCAGCTCGTGTACGACATCGAGCGCTTGAAGCGGCACTTCCCAGCCGTCCCAGTGAAGGTCATCCTGATCGACGTCTGAACTCGCCAACGACGAAAGGCCTCCCCCTTGCGCCTCTCGGTGGTTATTCCAATCCTGAACGAAGAGGAAGTGCTGCCGGCCCTGCACGAGCGCTTGGCGGCAGTGCTAGACGAGCTGGGCCAGGAGGCCGAGGTCATCTTCGTGGACGACGGCAGTACCGATCGCTCGTGGGAGATCGTCGGCGAGATCCACGAGCGTGAC
>JALGUG010000181.1 GCA_029820995.1 Candidatus Zipacnadia bacterium | reverse complement strand
GACTTCGTCCGCTGGATTGAAGCCTGGGAGACCGGCCGCGGTCCCGGCTGGGCTTTACGCGCGGCCCCCATTGACGTTGGCCCCGTCTTGGAGGCTGCTGTGTACAGAGCTCGCTCCACCGTGGTGTTCACTTCGGCCACGCTCACCGTCGAGCATTCCTTTGAGTTTTTCCGGCAGCGCCTCGGCCTGGAGCGACAGCCAGAACGCCTGGCGGAGCTCTCGGTACCTTCGCCCTTCGATTTGCCGGAGCAGTTGTTGCTCTGCGTGCCTCGCGACGTGCCACTACCCACCGACACTGAATTCGTGGATGCCGTCGTGGCGGTGATCGCGGAGACCGCCCGCCTGGCCGGCGGGCGCACACTCGCTCTGTTCACCTCTCGGTCCATGCTGCGACAGGCCGTCGCACAGCTCGCCCCGCTGTGCGCAGACCACGATGTCCGACTGCTGGTCCAGGACCGCGCCGCTTCCCGCTCGGCTCTCTTGAACGAGTTCCAGCGCGACCAACGCACCGTACTGTGCGGCGTGAAGAGCTTCTGGGAGGGAGTGGACGTGCCCGGCGTGGCGCTCAGCGCCTTGGTGATCGTGAAGCTGCCCTTCGCTGTTCCCAGCGACCCCCTGGTCGAGGCCCGTCGGGAGCACCTGGACAACCTCGGCCGCAACAGCCGTGACGAGTACTACATCCCGCAAGCGATCATCGGCTTCAAGCAGGGCTTCGGTCGCCTGATTCGCAGTCGAACCGATCGGGGCGTCGTGGTCGTCTTGGACAAGCGACTGCTGCTGCGCAACTATGGACGCCGTTTCTTCCGCAGCCTGGAGCGCTGCGCACTGGAACGCGGAACCTGGGAGGAATGTCTCGGGGCGGCCGAGGCCTGGCTCAGTCGCTAGTTGCCCGGTGCCCGCTTTCCGCTACTTGGCAGCCTCCAGCACCAGCACTTCGCCATCTTCCAACCCCACCGCAATCCTCCCCCGGCCGTCCTTGGGCTGCAGCGCCGCCACGCGTCGCGGCACCGCCGCCACTCGCAGGGACGCGATCCGCTGGCCCTGCAGGTCGAGCACCTGCACCTGCCGACCGGCGGTGATCGCGACCACCTGCCTTCGTCCGCTGCCCACCAGGTCTGCCGCGACCATCCCCGTTGCCGCATCCCCCAGGTCCACCTGCCACACAATCTGCCCCTCTCCATCCAGCGCCGTACACAACCCGTCCACCGCCGCACACACGGCTACAATGCGCTCGTCATCGGGAGGCGTCACGGCGATCGCCGCCGGCACCGGGCATCCCGTCGCGAAGTTCCAGAGCTCATTCCCATCGCCGTCGAAGGCGATCAGGCCACCCTCGTACCCCGACAGCAGCCGCGGCCCTTGCTCAGCGCTCCGCGCGCGCAAGGCCAGGTCGGTACCATACGCGAAGTGACTATCCGGCGCGCGCGCGAGGCTCCCCGATAGCTCCAGCAGGCCCATGCCGGCGCCCCCGGTCCCCGCAGCCAATCGAGCCGTTTGTGACGCATGCACTCCGACCGCCTGGGTAATGCCACAGGGCGCGATGTACGAGCGCGCCAGAACGCTGCCTTCGCCGTCAAGCAAGTGGCAGCACCCTTGTGCATCGCCGGCCAAAACCCTCAGGCTGATTGACCCGTCGTTTAGAACCGCTAGTGCGCCTGGGTCCGTGGCTGCCAAGCCGGCCGGACAGAGCCTCCGCTCCCACTGCTGCACTCCCGTAGCGGACCAAGCGGTCAGCACGCCCCCTTGTGTCGCTCCCAGCACTACCGGCCCCTCGCCGCCCTGCGCCGCACGGAGGGCCGTTAGCTCGCCCTCTAGCGCCGCCTTCCACACCTGCTGGTCGGGCAAGGCCAAGGCATACACTCTGTCGCTCGTCACCGCCACCAGGTCTACCCCTTGCCCCCATCCTGCCGCCATGTCACGAACCGGCGCCCCCAGCTCCCACCGCGCTACAGCCTGGAGTCCTCCCACTTCCTCCACCGACGGAGGCTGCACGCCACCATCTCCATCTTCCAGGGCCTGCCACTGGAACTTGAACAGTAGCCCCAGCTTCGAGGTCTGAGCCGTCTTGAGCGTGTGCCGTCCCGGCAGCACTCGGAACCGTGCTAGCGCTCGCGCCAGCTTCCATTCCACCTCTGCCCCGTCAATCGCGAACTCCTCTACTAGCGACGGCAAGACCGAGATATACGTCGGCCGCTCGACTTCAATCACGCCGCGCCCGGCCTTCAGATCCAGTTCCAGGGTTACGGCGCGCTGGGTCTTGAGCACATCAAAGCCCGCGAAGTTCAGGCTCCGGCCGCCCACCATGGCAATCCGCTGCGCGTCAACGTAGAAAGCCTCCGCCTCGACCTCAATGCGGAAGTTCCCCGCTGCCAGTATCTGGCGCCCCACGCCCACCAGCGCCGGCTTACGGCCTTGCTTCACCTCGACGCAGGTTGGCGACACACGGCGGACCGTCAGCGGCTTCTCTCCTGCTCCACGCACATACACGACGTTCACAAAGGTCTCTACCTGGTTGCGCGCAAGCCGGCCCCGGCGCCGTTGCCGTAGGGCCGTCAAGCCCTCCCCTTCCAGCCCCTCGACCCTCAGCCGCGCCCCATCTACGTTCACCAGCCGAAACTCCGCCCCCTCGGCCGGGGCCACCCATTCCCGTCCCTCCAGCCGGCCGGCTAGTGGGCTTTGCCAGTTGCACAGGAGCACGTAGTCGCCGTCCTGCTGGCCCACGAGCCGATCAACAACGACGATGAATCGCCCCTGGTTCCACAGGAGGTGCCGATGCCAGTCCACGCCGTTGAACCGCTCCAACATGGTGTGCGTGTAGCCGAAGGTCGCCAGCGATGCCGCCGCCTCCAGACGACAGGCGTAGGGAATCTCCTGCGCCGGCTGCCCCGTCCGCCCCACGAACACACCGTTCTGCTGATACAGCGACCAGCCTCGGCGAGGGGAGGCCAGAAACGTCTGCCCACGATCCATCAGCGTCAGGATGCAGTTGCCGTCCACGTGTCCGTCCGGCAGTCCGCTCAGGCCGTCCAGCAACAGGTACTGTGCCTCGTCCCCAGTGCCCGACCGCAATGCGATCTTGTCGAACGTGTACTTGTGCAGCGGTCCGCTACCAGATACGCCCCGGTACGAAGCCTCCTCGCCCCCGCTCAACCACGCCGATTGGCGCCGGTCATAGAGCTCCCGCGGCAGAGGCAGCAGCGACCAGCGCAGATCAGTGCCGGGGGCCGCCGGGTCAGCGGGCCTCAATCCCCCACGTGCTGCCGCCTCTTCGGCAAAGGCGCTCCAACTCTCAGCCCCGGCGCCCGCTGCCAGCCGCTGGAGCACCGAGCGAGCACTCAGTGCCGCGCCGGCAAGTGCGCCAAATCTTGCCTCCCGCCCTCCAGGGCCGACGCAGATCGCTGCAGCCGCCGCCAGGCGGGCCGCAGCTTCGCTGGTGAAGTAGCCGTCGCGACCCGCTGCCTGCGCATAAGAGCAAACCACGCTCCCCCACTGCCACCAGCGTCGGCTGCTCTCCGTCGCCGGTCTGACCAACGCCAGGTGCTTATCCAAGGTCTCCGAGGCAGCCTGCACCCACTGCTCCGCCCGCTGCGCCGGCAACCCTTCCGGGGCGAGGTGCCGCTGGAGAAACCGCCCTGCCAGGTAGTAACCCCATGCGCCCTGGGCCGGCTCCCAGTCGCCCTGCGCCATCGCCTGGCCTAGGCCGTCTCGCGGCAGCACCGAGCTCTCCCAAACACGACACAGCCCCCAAACCGCCTCCACCGCCGCCCGCCGGTCCGTCGCCGGTACCTCCTCGCTGACTGCTTCGGCGGCCGCGACAACGCCGGGCAGATACTCCAACACGGCTTGCCGTCGAAAAGCTAGCCCGCTCCAGGCGGCAAACACCTCTCGGCACTGCCGTCGCCATCCCTCATCTTTCGTGGCCAAGTATCCCTGCCCCGCCTGCGCCAACAGCCTCAGCGCCTCCTGGCCCCGCCAGCTCGCGGGCCAGGACTCATCGGTCAGTAACTCAGCCTGCTTCCTGGCCTGCTGCAGATCCTCTGATCTGTATGCGCCCTCCTCGGGTGGAGGGAGCACTGCGCCCTTCTCCGGCTCCGAACGCAGCTCCAGCCGCGGCGTCGCAGCCTTCACGACTTCCGACAGGTTCGCTCTGCGGCCGGCCCCTAGCTTCCTGCCGCTCACCTCGATCTCGTCCACGAGGATAAACATCCCGCCACGCGCGTGGCTCTCGGCGGCCAGCTCAAGCACTACGAACTGGGCCAGCCTTGCCGGGGCAATGGTCGCCTCCAACCAGGAGGCCGCTCTGCTGTCGCCGCCCAGGTCCTGCTCCGGCCTCACTGTCGCTGCGGACCCGAATTGCCTCCCGTTCACGCTCGTCTTCACCGTAACGATGGGCAGCAGAACGCCCCCGGCGCCGCCACCGCCCGCGTGGACCCGTACTCCGGTGACCTGACAGACGCACTGCAGGTCCACGACAATCGCCGTCTCCGGCAGATTGCGCCAGCCCACGCTGCCCTGTGCTGTCGGCGCGGCTTGCTGCCACTGACCGTCAGTCAACTGCTGGGCATCGCTCTCGTCCGTACAGCCTCCGGCCTCGACGGCCGGCAGGTTTGGCGCTGCTGTAAACTGCACGGTTCGCCCCCGGCACACATTCGCGCCCTGTGCGGCGCCGGCGAGCATTGCGAACACCAGTAGTCTACCGATTGCAGCTCTCATGGCGATGTCTATGGCCCCTTATCGCCCTTAGGTCGCTGGATGGTCCAGCACACGATACCAGTTCACGTCCACGTCAGGGAACAGCCGGTCCCGGTCTCGCAACCCGCCGAAGAAGGCCCAATCATCGTCGCTCAGCCATTCATGGCGGCCATACCGGCGGGCCAGCTCCGCCACTCGCTTGAAATCCGAGTGGTGAGAATGCACCCGGTGCTCGGCATAGTCCCTGGCGGACCAGGTCGTGATCAAGAACTGCCAATCTGAGGCCTGCAGCAGCATCAGCTCCCGCGCGGCCTGCCGAATCAATTGCCGCAATGTCTCGTCCTGCGTCGCGCCCCACTCTCGCGCCAAGGCCGCCATGTCGCGCTCGGCATCGTAGATCCGCCGCCAGCTCCAAGCCGTGTCCGGATTGAGCCACACGTAGTGCCCGCCGCCCAGCCCCCACGAGCCTTCCGGCAGTGTGACCGCGGAAAACGGGGGATTCGCCGCCAGATACTCCCGGCACGTCATCGGCGTGATCTCGGGGTCCTGGTGCATCCACCGCAACGTGTGCTTCAGGAAGTCAGGCCCCTCGTACCACCAGTGGCCGAACAGCTCGGCGTCAAAAGGCGCGCACACCACCGGCTGCCGACCCATCGGTCGCGGCGAGTGCTTGAGCGTCTCTTTCACACACCACAGGAAGTGACCGGCGTGCTCGCGTGCCCGCTCCTGCGCTCGCTCTGGGTCGTACATCTCCTTCCGCGCCAGGTCACCGCTGTCATCCGTCACCCGCCAGTAACGGTGCCGCGCCGGCAGGTGCCGCTTGTGGAAATCCAGATACCAGGCATCGCCCGGATAACCGTGCGCCGCGCTCCAGACCTGCTGACTGCTGTATGGATCGCGCGTGAACACTGCCACGGGTGGGTGGTCTTCGAAGTGTGCGCCGACGAAGTACGCTAAGTGTGGATTCTTGGAGTTGTCAAAGCCCGCGGGCTCACGAATGCGCTGGATCTTCCCCCATAGCTTGCCCAGCGTGTCCTCCCAGCGGATCTCGACCGGTAGAGCTTGTCCTCCCGATAGCATGTGCGTATCGGTGAAGAAGTAGTCGAATCCGTTCTCGGCTAAGAACTCCTCCAGGCCTTTCCGCGGCCAGGTCTCGCCCTGCGGCCCTTCCACCTCCGGCGGCTGCCCCCAAATGCATGGCGGACGGTATGCACATTCCGGCAGCCAAAAGCCTCGGGCTCGCCGGCCCATCAGTCGCTCGTATGTCTGCGCCGCCTGCTTGACCTGCGCCTGAATGCTCACTTCCTCCCGCAGCAGCGGCAAGTAGCCGTGCGTCGCCGCGGACGTCATGACCTCAATGTGGCCCGCGTCTTGCAGCTCCCGGAAGCCCCTCAACAGGTCCCGCTCATACTGATTATTGAACTTATCCAGCAGCCGTCGGTAGTGTTCCCGCCACAGGTACGCCAGGTGCTGCAAATGGCCTTCCTGCCGCCATTCGAACTCCTTATAGTTCTCGTCCGCGCTGTTCGCCTTGAACTCCAGGTATCCCGCGAACCACTCCTTGAACCGGTCGTCCGCAAGCTGCTCCATCGTTACCGGACTGAGGCTCATGGTGAACTTGGGCGAGAGGCCCTCGCCGGCCAGTTCCTCGGCGACCGCCAGCAGCGGCATGTATGTGTCCGCCGCGGCCTCGTAGACCATCTCGCTGCCGTGCGGCCAGGTCCCGTGGCCCAGCCCGTAGGGGACGTGCCCGTGCAGCACCAGGCAAAAACTACCGAGCGACGATGTATCGGACAATGCTCCAGTCCTCCTTGAGCTCGCTGGCGCTCCCTTAAGCCTGTTGCCGCTTCGGCTGCCGCCCGAGCTTCTGCCTCGCCCTGTCGAGCGCCAAGGCACACCGCACGTACAGACCGCAGGCCCACGCATGCGGAGCTGCCCAGTAGGGAGGCCATTCCGTGACCCCAATCAGCTCCGGCAGCAGTCCGTTGGGCGCTGAATGAGCCGCCACGAACCTCATGTACTCTTCCGCCCGCTGGACTAGCTCGCCCGTGCGCCGCGGGTCATCCGGCCCCAGGCCCTCCGCCAGAGCCAACAGCGCCTCGGCCATCCAGAGCGTGTTCACCGCGCCAATAGCTCCGCCCAGGTAGCTCTCGCCCGGAAAGCGCGCGATCCCTCGGCCGCCATCCAGTTCTCGGGTCAGGTGCCGCTCCACCCAGGCGAGATGGAGCTCAATCTGGCGGCGTTCCGCGGGCGCGCTGGGTGAGAGCAAGCCAAACGGCACCACCACTCCCAGCGTCGAGGAGTCGGGCGTGTCATCGTTCTCACCTGCTGCAGTGCGCCCTCGTCGGAAATGGTCGCCTGTCCACAGCAGCTTGCTGACAGCTTGCTTGACCCGCTGTGCCACCCGCAACCAGTCTTGGGCCACGCCTCGTTCGTCCACCAGACGGGCACAGAAGGAGGCACGCTTCAGCGCGGCGTAGATTGCGGCGTTGGTGTAGGTGAAGCTACCCCGGAAGGTCTCCCACAGGTCGGCCGCTTCCCGGTGCAAGCCGTCCGGCCCGACGAAGTCCGCCAATGCCTGCGCGCCGCGCTTCAGCGGCTCCCAGACCTCCCGCACACGCTCCTGACCCTCTTCCGCCGGTAGCGTGAAGCCCGCTCCGGCCAGCACGAACACCGCCGCGGCTCCCTGATCCACCTGTTCGAACCCGTCGTGCAGACACCACGCCGGCGCCACCTGCGTGCTCGTCCAGTACCGCTGCCGCCACAATCCGTCGTCGCCCTGCGACTTGACCAGCCAGCCTCGCCAGTGAGCCTCCACTTCGGGATAGCCCGCGGCAGCCAGCCCCTGAGCCGCCTCGCAGCCGTCCCGCGGCCACACATACCCGTATCCGCCGGAAAGCTGATACGTCGGGTCAAACTCCGGCGCGGCAACAATTGCCCCGGTCCGCTTGCTTGTCAGCAGACGCGCCGCGAGCAGCGCTCGACGATACGGGTATTCGAGGTCCTCGGCCGCTTTCACCGGTGTGCAACGCTCCAGCCAGGCCCTCGAGTCGGCGACCGCGTCCTCGCGCAGTTTGTCGTACCCCAGCCGCTCTGCGCCATCTAGCTCCTCTAGCGCCGCCCTCTCTCCCTCCCCCCAGGCCGCCAGCAACGTCTTCCCGGCCACCTCACCCGGCGCCAGGTCCAGCGCCCATCGCACCG
Source organism: Candidatus Zipacnadia bacterium (assembly GCA_029820995.1). GTDB lineage: Bacteria > Armatimonadota > Zipacnadia > JALGUG01 > JALGUG01 > JALGUG01. The sequence continues at coordinate 2,096 of JALGUG010000181.1, read as the reverse complement.
CGACCGCCACGTCTCCGATATCCTCCAACTGCGCGCCGATCCAGCCGTCATCCAGGTCCGCCTTCGCACCGCCCGAGGGATGCCGTGGGCTCTTCCCGCAGCGCACCTGATCCCATTTCGAGCCGCCCAGCGCGACCGCAACATCGCGGTAGTACTGCAGCAGTGCCCGCCGCCCCGGAAGGTAGCGAATGCTCTGCTTGCGCGGCACCTCCCCGATCCTCAGCTCCAGGTACTGAAACAGCCCGCCCACCAGCCGCCGCGCTCCGCGGTTGGTGGCCTCGAGCCGCCGGGTCAGCACGTCGAGCTCCGGATGCACGAAGTCAGTGATCCTGAGACTCACGCCGGGGTTTGCCAGCCCCAGCTCAGTCACCAGTACATTGGTGTCCGGCACGTAACGCTGGCTCTTCGCCCAGTCGTCTTCCCAGGTCCAAACCAGGCGCCCACGCCCCGGCGGCCCCAGGTACAACGCTGTCAGCCACTCGTAGACATTCTGGCTGTAGTCCACGTCCGGGTAGAACAGCGCCATGATCTCCGCGGCCCTGCCCAGCGTCACCAGGACGCGTGAGTTCCCGACCACAGCCGTCGGCAAATAGACAGCCATGCGCCTAAAGCCTCTCCGTGCAGCCTATCTCAAAGTGTCCAGGAGCCCCGGACATAGGCGGAATATGCTAATTCGAGAACTGCCCGGCCCTCTCCTCCTCCTGGGAGAGGGCCGAGACCAGGCAAAAGCCGTTGACCGGGTTCCTGCTTCACTTACCTCAGCAGCTCGGTCCACACTCGCAGCAGCTCCCCCACGCTCCACGCCTGAGCAATGCAGCCGCGCGGATGGTGAGGCGGATCGCCGTCGAAGATCTCCGACACGCTCCCCAGGCCGGCGTGGGCCAGATGTTCCCCCAGGGGCTTCAGGAACTCGCGCGCCCACGCCTTCGTCTCCCGATTCCGACCGTGGACCGCGAAGTACGCATTGAAGTACGGCCCCAGCAGCCACGGCCAGACCGTGCCCTGATGATAGGCTCCGTCCCGGGCCCGCTGATCCCCGCCGTACATGCCCTCATACCGCGGGTCATCCCGGCTGAGTGTGCGCAAACCATAAGGTGTCAACAAGTGCTGTGTGACAACATCCAACACTGCCGCGGACTGCTGCTTGCTCAGAAGCTCGTACGGCAGCGCGACTGCGAAGATCTGGTTGGGGCGCAGGCTCCGATCGGGCCCATTCTCACTCACGCAGTCATACAGGTAGCCGAGCACATCGGACCAGAAGGTCGGGACAAACGCCGCCTTGGCGCGCGCTGCGACCTCGCTCCAGCGCCGCGCGTCTTGCCTGTTGCCCAGCTTCTTGGCGATGTACTCCGTCACCCGCAGCGCATTGTACCACAGCGCGTTGAGCTCCACGGCCTTACCGTGCCGCGGCGTGACGACCCAGTCGTCCACCTTGGCGTCCATCCACGTGAGCTGTGTCTCCGCCGTCCCCGCGGTTAGCAGCCCATCCTCGGTCACGCCGATCGCGTTCCGCGTCCCGCGCAGATGCCATTCCAGAATGTCCACCAGCGCCGGGTAGAGCGTCTCTGCGGCATAATCCCAATCTGCGGTGGCATACAGATACCGCCGGACCGCCTGAAACAGCCATAGTGTCGCGTCCGCGGTGTTGTAGGACGGTGGTTCCGAGCCGTCCGGGAACCGGTTCGGGATCAGTCCCTCCTGCCGGTGGCGCAGGAAGGTCTCGATGATCTGCCGCGCTTCGTCCGTCTTGCCCGTCGCCAGACACACGCCGGGCAAGGCGATCATCGCATCTCGGCCCCAATCGCCAAACCAGTGATAGCCTGCGACGATGGTCCGATGGTCCGTGCCGCGGCGCACGACGAATTGGTCCGCCGCTCGCACCAACTGCTGCACCACCTCGGGAGCGTCCTCGAAGGCCGCCACGACTTCGGCGCGCCGCGCTGCCTCCGCTTCGAACGCCGCCCTCGCGTCCAGATCGCTGCGATCTTGCGTCGAGTACACCAGCGCCAACTCCTGGCCGGGCTCCAGTTCCGCGTGCACCTCGAACGGACTAAGCAAGTCTTCCTGGAAGTCCAGTCCGCGGTAGCGTTCCACCT